>NZ_JBHZCF010000004.1:458424-490229 GCF_042755225.1 Streptomyces sp. NPDC059169
TGGGGGGGGGGGTTGGGGGTTTCTGGGGGCGGGCATAAGGGGGTTGGACAGTCCCCGGAATGTCTTGCGTTTGCGGGGGGGGGTCCTTTGGGGGGGGCGGCCTCCCCCCCCTCCCGACCACCCCGCCCCAACCCGCGCCCGGATCAGCGACGGGCATATTCGCGGAAGCCGCGCCCCGTCTTGCGGCCCAGGCAGCCAGCGGCCACCAGGTGCTCGAGCAGCGGAGCGGGAGCCAGGCCCGGGTCCCGGAACTCGCGGTGCAGCACCTTCTCGATCGCGAGTGAGACGTCGAGCCCGACCACGTCGAGGAGCTCGAACGGGCCCATCGGGTAGCCGCCGCCCAGCCTCATCGCGGCGTCGATGTCGTCGAGGGAGGCGTAGTGCTCCTCGACCATCTTGATCGCGTTGTTGAGGTAGGGGAACAGCAGAGCGTTCACGATGAAGCCGGCGCGGTCACCGCAGTCGACGGCGTGCTTCTTGATCTTCGCGGTGACCTCGCGCACCGTGGCGTGCACGTCGTCGGCGGTGAGCACGGTCCGGACCACCTCGACGAGCTTCATCGCCGGGGCCGGGTTGAAGAAGTGCATCCCGATCACGTCCTGGGGCCGCGACGTGGCACGGGCGCAGGCGACGACCGGCAGCGAGGAGGTCGTCGTGGCGAGCACCGCGCCAGGCTTGCAGACCTTGTCCAGAGTGGCGAAGAGCTGCTGCTTGACCTCCAGGTCCTCGGCGACCGCCTCGAGCGCCAGATCGACCTCGGCGAACGCGTCGAGGGAGTCGGCCGGAGCGATGCGGGCCAACGTCTCGTCCCGTGCCTCGGGCGTCATGCGGCCCTTGTCGACGGAGCGCGAAAGCGACTTGGCGATCCGGGACTTGGCCGTCTCCGCCTTCTCCTGGCTGCGCGCCGCGAGGACGACGTCGTAGCCGGCCTTGGCGAAGACCTCGGCGATCCCGCTCGCCATCGTGCCGGAGCCCGCGACGCCGACCGAGCCCACCGGGCGGCCGGTACCGGCCTGCCCACCCTCCAGTGGCGTGAGCGCGTCGCGCACCACGGTGCCGCTGTCCGGCGCCTCGTAGGTGTAGAAGCCGCGGCCCGACTTGCGGCCCGTCAGGCCCGCCTCGCTGAGCTGCTTCAGGACGGGTGCGGGCGCGTGCAGACGGTCGTGGGACTCGGCGTACATCGCATCGAGCACCGTGCGTGCCGTGTCGATGCCGATCAGGTCGAGCAGGGCGAGCGGGCCCATCGGCAGGCCGCAGCCGAGCTTCATAGCGGCGTCGATGTCCTCGCGGGAGGCGTACTTCGCCTCGTACATCGCGGCGGCCTGGTTGAGGTAGCCGAAGAGCAGTCCGTCCGCGACGAAACCGGGCCGGTCGCCCACTGCGACGGGCTCCTTGCCGAGCTCGCGGGCGAGCTGGGTGACGGTGCTGACGGCCGTCGGCGCGGTGAGCACCGAGGAGACCACCTCGACGAGCTTCATCGCCGGGGCCGGGTTGAAGAAGTGCAGGCCGAGGACCCGCTCGGGACGGGCCGAATCCGCGGCGAGACGCGTCACCGACAGGGCGTTGGTGCCCGTGGCGAGGATGGTGTCCGGTCGGACGACGGAGTCCAGCGCACGGAAGACCTGCTGCTTGATCTCGTACGACTCGGGCACGACCTCGATCACGAGGTCCGCCTCGGCGGCGGCCTGCAGGTCCGAGAACGTACGGAAGCGGGCGAGGACGGTGCGCCGCTCCTCCTCGGAGATGCGGCCGCGTTCCACGGCACGCGCGGTGGAGGCCTCGAGGGCCGTGACGGCGTGGCGGGCGGCGATGTCGCTGATGTCGATTCCGATGACTTCGCGGCCGGCACGTGCGAGGACCTCGGCGATGCCGGTGCCCATGGTGCCGAGGCCGACGACGGCAATGGTGGAGAGAGGGGTGTCCATCACGGGACTCCAGGAATGAGTGACGACTGAGGGAGGTCGTGTGCCGAGGGGCGCCGCACGAGGGGCGCGGCACACGCGGGGGATGCCGTGGTGAAGAGCGACGGACCCTGTCCCGGAGTCACGCCGTACAAAGCTGCCGAACCGACAACACTCGCGGCGGCTGCGTCACCAGGCCACCGGGAGCCGCGGGGGGTTACCCGCTCACTTGAGATTAACTGGCGAGTAACGAGCGCGCCACCCCCGCGCGGATGTGATCTGTGCCGCCCTCCTCCGCACGGCGGTCGGGCCCCCTATGCTGCTGTGCGTGGACGCGGATCTCGAGGACCTCGCCGTGCGAACCCGCCAGGAGCTGACCGGTCCCGCCGACGAGGAACTGCACCGCCGACTCAGCGGCCCCGCGGACCCCGACACCCTCGCCGCCGTGCTCACCGCGGCGCACCGTCCCCTGTGGGCGAGGGAGATCGCCGCCTTCCGGCTCGGCTGCGCCGGGGACCACCGGGCCTTCGAACCCCTCGTGCTGCTGCTCAACCACCGTGACCACGAGCGGTGCGTGTCCGCCTCCTACGCCCTGATGAGGCTCGCCGATCCGCGCACGGCGCAGGCCGCCGCCGCGCTCGCCACCAACGAGCTGCGCGTCGCCTACGCGTTGGCCCCGGTGCGGCTCCTCACCGCCCTGCGGGCCCCGGAGTCGGTGCCGGCGCTGATCACCGCGCTGGGGCGCAGACTGCGGCCCGGCGATCCGCACTGGCGCGTGGCCCTGGCCTGTGTGGAGGGCCTCGGGGCGCTCGCGGACGGGCGCGCCCGCCCGGTCCTCGAGTCCGCCCGGACCCACCCGCGTCTGTCGGCTGCCGCGGCCGCCGCCCTCAGCCGCCTGCCGTAGCCCACTTCACGGGTGGACGCCTCGTCCGCCTCGAACGAATCCCCTCTGCCGTCGCCGCTGTGAAACCCGCCTGTTCGGAGAAGTGCGGGCCGCACGTTCCCCCTCCAGGGGGACCACGGGTCCGTCGGCCGTGGCCGGGAGCAGTGTGCGGATCCGCCCCGCCTCCCGGGCCTCGGCCATCGCGTCGAGGTAGGAACGGGGGAGCACTCCCGTGCGCGTGCGGTTGTTCCGGTCCCGGTATCGCCGACGAGATCCGGTGGCACTCCCGCGTGCACTCCCGCGTGCGCGTGCCGCCAGCCGCCGACCCGGCAGGCCGCGACCGCGGAGCAGCCCCCGCGGTCGTCGTGTGTATCCGCACTCTGCTCTGCTCACTCGCGGTTCTACGGGACCACGGCGAGAGCCTCGATCTCCACCACCAGCCGCGGGTCGACGAGAGAGGCGACCTGCACCGCCGAGCTCGCCGGCAGCCGGTTCGAACCCAGCGCGGCGTCCCGCGCCTCGCGGACCGCGGGCAGGTGGGACATGTCCGTGAGGAAGTACGTCAGCTTGACCACGTCACCGAAGCCGGCGCCCGCCGACGCGAGGCAGCGCCGCAGGTTCTCGAACACCTGGCGTGCCTGGGCCGCGGGGTCGCCCTCGCCCACCAGCTCGCCCGCTTCACCGAGGGCGATCTGGCCGGATACGGCGACGAGGCGGCCCGTGCCCGTGACCACGTGCGTGTAGGCGGTCGCGGGGAAGACGCCGTCGGGGGCGGGGACATGGGTGAGGTGGGTGTCCATGGCCGCATCCTGGTGGATGCCCCCGACGGCGTGCAGGTCAGTTTCGGTGGCCGAGCAGCCGGTGCAGCGTGTCCCCCGTGGACTTGGCGGCCTGGGCGGTGCGGGCGGACCTGCTGAGGGGCTTCGGCTCCGGGGCGGGCGAGCACACCGCGTCGGCCGCCACGCTCGGGTCGGCCGGGGGGAGCTTGCCGGTGGCCAGGTAGTCCGTCAGATAGCGGTCCAGACAGGCGTTGTCGCTCAAGGTGACCCCGTGGTTCCCGCCGCCACTCTCCACGACGAGGCGGGATCCGTGCAGCTTGCGGTGCACCGCGACGCCGCCCTCGTACGGGGTGGCCGCGTCGCCGGTGGCTTGGAAGATCAGTACCGGGGGGACGGAGCGGTTGGTGATGTCCGTCCGCTTGAGCGACCCGACGGGCCAGGACAGGCACGGAGCGTTGTACCAGGCGTTGTTCCACGTGTTGAACGGTGCCTTGGTGTACACGGCCCGGTTGTCGGAGCGCCAGGTGCCCCAGTCGCGCGGCCAGCTGGCATCCCTGCACTGCACCGCCGTGTAGACCGAGTAGCCGTTGTCACCCGCGGCGTCGACCGCCCCGAAGTCCTCGTACGCGTCGACCAGCGGTTCGGTGTCCTTCTTGGTCGCGTAGGCGGCGAAAGCCTCTGCGAGCTCCGGCCAGAAACCGTCGTAGTAGCCGCCCGACAGGTATGTGTCCTCCAACTCGGCGGGTCCGACCAGGCCCCCGGCCGGACGGGTGCGCAGCGCCGCGCGCATCGCGTACCACGCAGCCTCGACCTTCGCGGGGTCGGTGCCCAGGTGGTACACGGCGTCGTGCTTCGCCACCCAGGCGGAGAACGCCTTGTGGCGGGCGTCGAAGCCCAGGTCCTGGTTGAGGTTGTCGCCGTACCAGACGCCGTCCGGGTTCACCACCGAATCGAGGACCGCGCGCCGCACCCGGTGGGGGAAGAGCTTGGCGTACACGGCGCCCAGATACGTGCCGTACGAGTAGCCGAAGTAGTTGACCTTCTTGAAGCCCAGAGCCGAGCGGATCAGGTCCATGTCCTTCGCCGCGCTCACGGTGTCCAGGAAGGGCAGCAGATCGCCGTACTTGGCCGCGCACCCCTGGCTGAACGACAGTGCCCTGACCAGGTTGGCGCGTTCGGTGTCTTGGTCGAGGGGGAGTGAGTCCGGCCGCACCGGGGCGAAGTGGTGCGGTCTGCAGTCGAGTGCCGGCTTCGAGGCGCCCACCCCGCGCGGATCGAACCCGACGACGTCGTACTGCGCCGCGACTTTGGGGGGCAGCGACGCCGCCACGAAACCCGCCAGCCGCAGCCCGCTCCCCCCGGGGCCACCGGGGTTGACCAACAGCACTCCCTGGAAGGCCTTCGTCGTGTGGCGCACCCGCGACAGCGCCAGCGTGATCTGCTTTCCCTTCGGTTGGCGGTGGTCGAGCGGCACGCGCACCGAGGAGCATTCGAGCTTCGGGTACGCCTTGGTGGCGCAGCTGGTCCACTTCGGTGCGGCGGCGCGGGGCGCCGAGGACTTCGCGGTCGCGGACGGTGCACCGCTGACCAGTCCGGTGAGCGTCGCCCCGACGGCGATCAGCACTCCTGCGCGTCTGTTCATTTGGCCTCCCGTGGTGGCGGGGGGCGCGGCCCGGAGCGGCAGAGCCCCCGCCGCAGCGTTCCCCGATATCCACCGGGAGGGACGGCAACGGGGCAGAAGTGACCCGTTTGACGAGGGGCGCAGCGGCGCAGCGGTCTTCAGAGGAGGGTGAGCTGGGTGGCGGCGGGCTCGGCGACCAGGGGCTCCCCGGGTGCCCGGAGGCGGCGCGGGGTGCCGCGCCGTGCCGGGCCGATGCCGAACTCGGTGGCGAGTACGTGCACATGACGGGTGATCCGGCGCTGATACCACTTGGGTGCGTAGGCGCCCTCCGCGTACAGCCGCTCGTAGCGTCGCACGACGTGGGGGTGTTCCCGCCCGAGCCAGGCCATGAACCACTCCCGCGCTCCCGGCCGCAGGTGCAGCACGAGCGGGGTCACGGAAGTCGCTCCTGCGCCGGCGCTCGCCCGGACCGTGGTGCGTAGCCGGTCGGGGCGGTCACCGAGGAAGGGGATGCCCGGTGCCATCAGGACGCCGCAGCCCAGGCCGTGCTCGGCGAGGGTGCGTACGACGTCCGGGCGTCGCTCGGGAGCCGGGGTGCCCGGTTCGACCGTGCGCCACAGAGCGTGGTCGGTGAACCCGACCGACACGGAAACCCCCACGTCCGTGACCTCGGCGGCCTCCCGGAGGAGATCCAGGTCCGAAGGATCAGCGTGCCCTTGGTGAGGATGGAGAATCGTGACCGCCGAAGATCCCACCAAGGCCTGGAAGGATCTGACGTTGGACCGGCAGCGCGCGGTGGTCGAGACGCTGGCCACGGTAACGCCCCTGCCCGGCCGTCCGGGCAGGGCGCCGTTCGATCCGCGATCGGTACGGATCGAGCCGCTCCAGGGGATGGGCTGACCTCGCTCGCCCCTGCGTGACCGTTGATTCGCAGGGAACAACGGAGTCGGTACCTTCGGATCGGCACCTGTGGAGTCTGAGTTGGCTGTGATACGCGAGAGACGCATACCGCCCGAGACGCTCGGCATGATGCTGCACCGTGCGCGCGACCGGGCGGGCCCGGCGCAAGGGGGACCGGCGGGTGAGCGCCTGATCCCCCAAGGCGCGGTCCGTGTCCTGGCCCCGTGCGTCAGCTTTGAACCCATTCGATACGTTCGACGGTGTCATTGTGCTCGGCGGGTTCCTCCAGGGACTCGCCAGCCTTGAGGACGCGGGTGCCCTTGCTGCTGATCAGCTTTGCATCGCTCTGGGTCAGATTGACCCATGAGGACACGTTCCTCGTCATGCTGCCGCCATCTGCGGGCAACTCGCTGAGGGCCACCATGTACCCTGCGCCGATCCCGTAGGCGGGGCCCTTGCGGCCGTAGTGCTTCCACAGCCCCAAAGTCGCCGGCGGGCACTCACTGCCCTCGATCACGACCACACCGGCAGGCAGCCTTTTCTCCTGAGTCGTCACAACTCGCTCTTTTCCCTCACGGCCCGCCCGCCTGATGGCGGGCAGTGCCACCCCAATCTCACGCGAAAACGACAGAAAAGGCATGCCACCACGCCGTGTACAGCCCGGCGGGCCAGGCGGCGCGGGAGGCCGCGAAGGCCGGCGCCGCGCACGCCCTGGCGGTGACCGACGCGACTGACGCGCTCCGGCAGTCACCGCCACGCGTGGGGGTCCCGGTAGTTCTCGCCGAAAAGACAACGCTAAGCGGCTGCGGCCGGCTGAAGCCCAACAGTGTGGGCCGTGAAAACGTGATCCGGCCGTGGTGGGCGGGTGTCCCGCCGGACTGATGCACCCGCGGGTTCAGGCCGAGGTAGGACACGAGTTTGTCCGCGCTGCCGAAGCGGTGGAAGTCCCCGACCGCAGCCAGCACGGTGACCGCGGACATGGCGTCCACCCCGGGGATGGTCATCAGGCGCCGCACGACCGAATCGTCCAACGGCCTGCGGCGTAGGCGCTACCGCGGGCTCGCCGAGACGCACGCTCAGTACGTACTCACCGCCATGGCCTGCAACCTCACCCGCACCGCCGACCGGATCGCAGAAACTCCCCGTGGACGCACACGCGACGGAGTCCACCACGCCATGCTCGGCATCGCCCGGATGCACAACCTCGCCCTCGCCGGATAGATCAACGGGCTTCACCACGATCAGCCATGTCCCAGGCGACCCGCAGATCATTTACGGGACAGCCCTTAGAACTCCTAACGGAGTGCCTTCAGCCGTCGCCAGCAGATGATGCTGCAGGCCAGGCTGAGGAAGGCTTCGTGGATGTCGTCGCGGATCTCCCAGCGGATGCGTAAGCGGCGGAACCAGTGCAGCAGCGCGAAGCTCTGCTCGACGACCCACCGGTGGATGCCCAGCCTTGAGCCGTGTTCGGTGCCTCGGCGGGCGATGACCGGGGTGATCCCGACGGCGCGGACCTGCTTGCGGTACTTGTCGTGGTCGTAGCCGCGGTCTGCGTAGAGGCGATCGGGGCGTCGGCGGGGACGCCCGCGGCGGCCACGCACGGGCGGGATGGCCTCGATCAGGGGCATGAGCTGGGTGACGTCGTTGCGGTTTCCGCCGGTCAGTGACGCTGCCAGCGGGATGCCGTGCGCTTCGGTGATCAGATGATGCTTGGAGTCTGCTCGGGCACGGTCGACCGGGCTCGGTCCGGTTTTGGGCCGCCCTTCATGGCCCGGACATGGGAGCCGTCGATCACCGCCCTGGACCAGTCCAGCGCGCCGGCGGCGTGCAGCTCGGCCAGCAGCGACTCGTGCAGACGCTGCCACACACCCGCGTCGTTCCAGTCCCGCAGCCGCCGCCAGCAGGTCATTCCGGAGCCGAAGCCCAGTTCCTGGGGCAAGAACTCCCACGGAATACCGGTGTACAGCACGAACAGGATGCCCGACAGCACCTTGCGGTCATCCAGACGCCTGCGCCCCGGATGATCCGTACGGCGCGGCACGACCGGCAGCAACGGCTCAATCCGCGCCCAGAGTTCATCGGACACGATCCATGGAAGCTGCTCACCCCTCCTCATGTGAAGGCTAACGCGCCATCAGGAACCAGTATTCCAAGGCGAGAAGTGCCATTCTGTTAGAGTTCTAAGGGCTTGCAGATCATTAACACGTCGTCTTGATCTTGTTGCTGGGTTCGCCGGTCAGGGTGACGACCCGTGCTTGGAGGGTGGCGAGAGCCGCTGGCGGGGTCGTCGCGGGCGGGATGGAGATGCTGTGGGTTTTGAGCAGTCGCTGGTTCTTCAGGAGGGTGCGGTGCATGGCGGTCCTGCTGTTGCCGAAGAGCACGGCCAGAGGTTCTGCGGCCAGGGCGACCCGCAGGTGGAGCACGGTGGCCAGGACCTGGTCAGGGAAGGCCAGCCGGGGCGGACGGCCGCGCTGAGTGTCCCCGTCCGGTGTCAGAGTCTGGACCAGGTCGTGCAGCTGGTCCGGGGACATCCCGGTCAGCGCGGGGTCGGACAGCAGGGCTGGAGCCCACTCCGGCTTGCACGGTTTTGGAGTCCGGGCCGCCTGGATGGCCGAGGCCGGCTGGGAATGCAGGATGTAGTTCCAGTCGCCGTGGAAGCCGTGGCGGGTCAGCGGTAGGGCGGCCATCTCCGCGTCACCGATCTGTACTCCGGTCGGGTAGGTGCTGGTGTCGAGTTCGGCGGTCACGCGCAGTCCGGTGCGGGTGGTGGTTGCGGCGATGGACTGGACGATGACTTCGTGGCTGGTCAGCGGGCGGCCGCGCCAGTTCATGGTGATGTGGGAGAAGAGGCGGTGCTCGATCTTGTTCCACTTCGATGTGCCTGGCGGCAGATGGCAGACGGTGATCGTGAGCCCGGTTTCTGCGGCGAGGCGGGCGAGTTCGAGTTTCCAGGCTCGCGTGCGGTAGCCGTTGGAGCCGCCCGCGTCGGCGGTGATCAGCAGACGTGTCGCCTGCGGGTAAGAGGTGTGGCCCTGGCCGTGCCACCAGCGGCGGATCGATTCCACCGCGAACGCGGCGGTGTCGTGATCGGTGCCGACGTTGACCCAGCCGGTGTTCGCCATCAGGTCGTAGACCCCGTACGGGATGGCCTTGCCCAGCTGCGGGTCGGCGAAGTCGTGCATGTGCACCGGCACCGGGTCACCAGCGGGCCGCCACGAGCGGCCGTTGTTCTTGAAGTCTCCGACGAGTTCCTTCTTCTTGGTGTCCACGCTGATCACCGGCTGGCCGGCGTCCCGGTGCTCGCGCGCCTGCTCGTTGAGATAGCGGAACTGGGCGTCTCGGTCCGCGTGCTGGCCGCCTTCCAGGGTCTTGGCGTTGGCCTGCAGGCTGAAGTCCTCCTCCCGCAGCAGAGCGGCGACGGTATCGGCGCTTACCTTGTGCCCGGCTCGGGTCAGCTCCCGCGCGAGGGTGCGGGTCGACTTCACCGTCCACCGCAGCGGCGACATCGGATCACCCCGCTCGTCCGGCTCCACCAGCGCCAGCAGCGCGGGCCGCAGCCCAGGGTCGAGATCCACGACCCGTTTGCGGCCACCGCCCGGCCGCCGCACCCGTCCCAGCGGCTCCTCGCCCGCCTCGAGCTCGAACACCCCCTTGCGGACCGTCGTCTCACTCACCTCAGCCGCCCGGGCGACGGCCCGGACGCCACCATGTCCCAGCCCCCGGGCCTTGGCGGCCAGAAGCAGACGCCGCTGCCGCTCGTCCAGGTGCGGGAACAACGTCGCGAATTTCATGGCGAGTTGGGAACAGATCTCGTCCGGGATGCGCATACCACACCAACGATCCCCAGAACGGGAAGCAACACCTTGATTCCCCGCAAGCCCTTAGGCTCGTAGGCATGGGAATCGACTGGGAGAACATGCTCGGCGCAAGCGGCAACGACCTCAACGACGCCTACGACAGCGCGGTCTCCGTGGTCGTCTACAGCGAGGGCCCGTGGGACGACCGTCGGCCACTCCCAGTCGGTGAAGAGCACGACGACACAGACGGCCTGCGCTGATCTGAGCGCGCACACGGAAACGCCCCGGTGAGCGTCAGGGAAGTCCGGGGGGCGTCTGGGCGCCTCCTCGGTAGCACTGACCATAGAATAGAACATGTGTTCCGTTGATTGCCGCAATCCCGATTTCGCGCGGCCGAGCGCGAGGTGGTTGGCTGGTGTTCCCCGAGGAACCGAGTGCTGGAGGATGAGGGCATGGCGCAGGTCGAGGCCACGACGGAGCGGATCATCGCGGCGGACGCGGAGGCCGTGTTCGACGCCCTGACCGACTACAAGGACACGCGCGCGAAGCTCCTGTCGGAGCACTTCAGCGAGTACGAAGTGCGCCAGGGCGGCGACGGCGACGGCACCGTCGTCCACTGGAGGCTCCAGGCCACCAGCAAGCGGGTCCGGGACTGCCTGCTGGACGTCACCGAGCCGACCGACGGGCAACTCGTCGAGAAGGACCGCAACTCCTCGATGGTCACGACCTGGACGGTCACGCCGGCCGGCGAAGGACGCTCGAAGGCCGTCGTGACCACGGTCTGGCAGGGCGCGGGTGGCATCGGCGGATTCTTCGAGCGGACCTTCGCCCCCAAGGGGCTCGGGCGGATCTACGACGAGGTCCTCTCCAGGCTTGCGACCGAGGTGGAGAAGTAGCCCGACCACACCGCACCGCACCGCCACGGAGCCAGGGGCGCGGTCACTGGTTCGAGTGGTTCCCGTCGCGACTCCGGTGTGCCCAGGCACACCGGAGGCTGCGGGAAGGCGGCTGACGTGCGCCCACGTGTGCCCGTCATGAGCTTCGCGCCCCCCTCGGCTGCTCCGTCTTCGCGTCCCGTGCGGTCCTTCCTCGCGCACCACGCGCACCACGCGCACCACGCGCACCACGCGCACCACGCGCACCACGCGCACCACGCGCACCACGCGCACCACGCGCACCACGCGAACAACGACGCCGCGCGGCCGGACGAGGGGAACGGTACGCGGGTGGGTGCAGCCCGGTGAAGGTCCATCAGACCGTAGACGCGGCCGGCACTTCCGCGCCCCGCGCCGCGAGTGCGGAACGTCCTATGGCGCCGAACGCCCTGTGGGGTCGAACCTCCGGCGCGTTGGGCCGGTGTTCGTGGGCCTGATGCTCACGCTGCTCCTCGCCGTGCTGGAACAGACGTCCGTCGCCACAGCGCCCCCGGGATCGGCGGAGAGCCCTGCGGCTCGGACCGGTTGGCCGTGAGCGGTCACCCCCCTCCGTCCCGCGCGCCCGCGCCGCGCCCCGTGCCCGGGCCTGCTGCGCGCCGCGCAGTGGGTGGTGCCCGCGTACCGGACCGTGCAGCACCACGACGGAACCACCGGCCACGCGCCATCCGGGTTCTTCGCGACGTGCCCGGCCGGGCGGAGCGGCCGCTTCGCCCCGCTTGTGCGACGACGGTTCCCCGACGGTCGACTTCTCGGCGTGTCGCGGCGAAAAGGCTGGTCATCGGCCGGAACCGGGGGGTCCACGGGGCTGAAACGGGGAGGGTTATCCACAGGGCTGGTCGGTGCGCCGGACGACGCGTACGGTTCCTGGCATGAAGATCCTCGTCAGCGCCGACATGGAAGGCGCCACCGGTGTCACCTGGCCTGCCGACGTGCTTCCCGGCACCTCCCAGTGGGAGCGGTGCCGCTCCCTTTTCACCTCGGACGTGAACGCGGCGGTCCTCGGCTTCCTCGACGGTGGTGCCGATGAGGTGCTCATCAATGAAGCGCACGGGAGCATGCGCAATCTACTGCTGGAGCAACTGGACGAGCGGGCCGAGATGCTGACGGGCCGGCACAAGGCGCTCTCGATGGTCGAAGGCGTCCAGCGCGGCGATGTGGACGGGGTCGCCTTCGTCGGATATCACACCGGTGCGGGCACCGAAGGAGTGCTCGCGCACACCTACCTGGCCAATTCGATCACTGGAGTCTGGCTGAACGGCACCAGAGCGAGCGAGGGGCTGCTCAACGCCCACGTCGTCGCGGAGTTCGGCGTGCCGGTGGTCCTCGTCACCGGCGACGATCTGACCTGCGAGGACGCACTGGGATACGCGCCGGAGGCCCGCAAGGTCGCCGTCAAGGACCACGTATCGCGGTACGCGGCGGTGTGCCGCACCCCGGCGCGCACGGCCGCCGACATCCGTGCCGCCGCCAAGGAGGCCACGGTCCTCGCACTGCGCCACGACCCGGTGCGAGGCGGTCCGTTCACGGTGGAGGTGGAGTTCGACGCCGAGCACCTCGCGGCAGCGGCCACCGTCGTGCCTGGCGCGAGCCGAAGCGGCGAGCGGCGAACCGTCTACACCAGCGAGACGATGTATGAGGCGATTCGCACCTTCAAGGCGGTCACGACGATCGTCTCGGCCGCCGTGGAGGAGCAGTATGGCTAATGTGACCCGCCCCGGAGCACGGACAGGAGCCCCCGGCCCCTCCTCGGTCGACGCGCTCGCGAGCGAAGAAGTGGTGCGGTTCACCTCCGACTTGATCCGGATCGACACCACCAACCGTGGCGGCGGTGACTGCCGCGAACGGCCCGCCGCGGAGTACGTCGCGGAGCAACTCGCGGCGGTCGGCCTTGAGCCGCTGCTCCTGGAGCGCACGGCGGGCCGGACGAACGTGGTGGCCCGGGTCGAGGGGTCCGACCCGTCCGCCGACGCCCTGCTCGTCCACGGGCATCTCGACGTGGTTCCCGCCGAGCCCGCCGACTGGTCCGTGCACCCCTTCTCCGGCGAGGTTCGCGACGGGGTCGTCTGGGGTCGAGGCGCCGTCGACATGAAGAACATGGACGCGATGGTCCTCGCCGTCGTCCGGGCCTGGCGACGCGCGGGCATCCAACCCCGCCGGGACATCGTCATCGCCTACACGGCGGACGAGGAGGCGAGTGCGGTCGACGGGGCAGGATTCCTCGCCGATCGGCATCCCGAGTTGTTCGAGGGCTGCACGGAAGGCATCAGCGAGTCCGGGGCCTTCACCTTCCACGCGGCACCGGGTACCGCGCTGTACCCGATCGCGGCGGGGGAGCGCGGGACGGCTTGGCTGAAGCTCACCGCACGCGGCACGGCGGGCCACGGAGCCAAGGCCAACCCCGCCAACGCGGTGACCAGGCTGGCCGGTGCAGTGGCCAGGGTCGGTGCGTACGCCTGGCCGTTGAGGCTCACCCCGACCGTCCGGGCCTCGCTGACCGAACTGGCCGCGCTGCAGGGCACCGTCGTCGACCCGGACGCACCCGACGGCGACCTGGACGCCCTGGTGACGCGGCTCGGGAGAGCCGCTGCCCTGGTCGAGCCGGTCCTGCGCAACAGCACCAACCCGACGATGCTCAGAGCCGGTTACAAGGTGAACGTGATCCCGGAGCATGCCACCGCCTACATCGACGGCAGGGTGTTGCCCGGATGTGAGGAAGAGTTCCGTACGACTCTCGACCTGCTCTGCGGCCCCGATGTCGACTGGGAGTTCGAGCACCAGGAGGTCGCCCTGGAGGCCCCCGTCGACTCGCCGACCTTCGCCAAGCTGCGTGCGGCGATCGAGCACTTCGACCCCGCAGGCCACGTCGTCCCGTTCTGCATGTCCGGCGGTACCGACGCCAAGCAGTTCTCCCGGCTCGGCATCACGGGCTACGGCTTCTCGCCGCTGAAGCTGCCCCCGGAGTTCGACTACGCGTCCCTGTTCCACGGCGTCGACGAGCGCGTCCCGGTGGACGCGCTGCACTTCGGCGTCCGCGTCCTCGACCACTATCTGAAGTCCGCATAGGGGAGTTGGCAATGGTACCCACGGGGGCCTACGGCACCTGGCCGTCGCCGATCGACGCCGCACTGGCCGCGTCCCACGACGGCCGTCCCGAGTACGTCGGCACGGTCGGCGCAGAAGTGTGGTGGACCGCTCCGCGGCCCACCGAGGGCGGACGCCGCGCCCTCGTGCGCCGTGGTCCCGACGGCATCGAGGCCACGGTGCTCCCCGCCCCGTGGGACGTGCGCAGCCGCGTCATCGAGTACGGCGGGCAGCCCTGGGCCGGTAGTTCCCGCGACCAGGGCGGCACGCTGGTCGTCTTCGTCCACTACCCCGACCAGCGGCTGTACGCGTACGAACCGGACGGCGGGGGCGACCCGCGGCCGCTCACCCCGATCTCTTCCACGGGCGGCGGTCTGCGATGGGTGGATCCCGTCATCCCCCCGGGCCGGGACGAAGTCTGGTGCGTGCTGGAGGAGTTCACCGGCGAGGCGCCCACCGACCTGCGCAGGGCGATCGTCGCCGTGCCCCTGGACGGCTCCGCTTCCGACGACCGAGGTGCCGTCCGGGAGCTGACGGACGATCGGCACCGTTTCGTCACCGGACCCCGGCTGTCACCGGACGGGCAGCACGTCGCCTGGCTCGCCTGGGACCACCCGCGGATGCCGTGGGACGGTACCGAGGTGCTGCTCGGCGAAGTGGCCGGCGACGGTGCGTTCACCGCGGTGCGGACGGTGGCCGGCGGGCCCGAGGAATCGATCGCCCAGGTCGGCTGGGCGCGGGACGGCTCCCTGCTGTTCGTCTCGGACGCGGGCAACTGGTGGGAGTTGCAGCGCATCAGGCGTGGATCCCTCGGGCACACGCCACCGGAGGCCGTCGCCCTGTGTCCCGGCCGCAGCGAGGAGTTCGGCGGCCCGCTGTGGAAGATCGGGCTCACGTGGTTCGAGCCGCTGGACAGCGGCCTGATCGCCGTCATCCACGGCAGGGGGGCCACGGCACTGGGCATCCTCGACCCGGAGACGGGGGAGCTCGTCGACGCGGCCGGCCCGTGGACGGAATGGGCACCGACGCTCGCGTCCGACGGCATCCGCGTCGTCGGCGTCGCGGCGAGTCCGCGCAGCGCCTACGAGGTGGTCGAGCTCGACACCGGCACCGGCAGGGCCCGTGTCATCGGCTCGGAGCACGACGATCCGGTGGACCCCGCCTACTACCCCGAACCGCAGATACGCACCTTCACCGGGCCCGACAACCGCGATATCCACGCCCACATCTACCCACCGCACAATCCGGACCGGGTCGCGCCCGACGACGAACTGCCGCCCTACGTGGTGTGGGCCCACGGAGGTCCGACCGGTCATGCACCGCTGGTCCTCGACCTGGAGATCGCCTACTTCACCTCCCGCGGCATCGGCGTCGCCGAGGTCAACTACGGTGGCTCGACGGGCTACGGACGGGAGTACCGGAACCGGCTGAGGGAGCAGTGGGGCGTCGTCGACGTCGAGGACTGCGCTGCCGTCGCGGAGGCCCTCGCCTCGGAGGGCACGGCGGATCCGGCACGGCTCGCCATCCGCGGGGGCAGCGCTGGGGGCTGGACCACTGCGGCGTCGCTCACCAGCACGGACGTGTTCGCTTGCGGCACCCTCCTCTACCCCGTGCTGGACCTGCTGGGGTGGGCCGAGGACGGGACCCACGACTTCGAGTCCCGATACCTGGACTCGTTGATCGGCCCGATCTCCGAGGTTCCCAGCCGCTATCGGGACCGCTCGCCGCTCGAGCACGTCGACCGGATCTCCGTTCCCTTCCTCCTGCTGCAAGGGCTGGACGATCCCATCTGCCCGCCGGCACAGAGCGAGCGATTCCTCGCACACATGGCGGGGCGCGGCATCGCCCACGCCTACATCGCCTTCGAGGGCGAGAGCCACGGATTCCGCCGCGCCGACACCATGATCCGTGCGCTGGAGGCCGAACTGTCCTTGTACGCACAGACCTTCGGGGTCTCCCGCGCCGACGTTCCCCAGCTCGACCTGAAGAAGTGACACGGGATCGGAGCGGAGCCGAGCCCATATCCCTGGCTCGGCCCGCGCGCCCCACAGCGGGCGCACGGACCGCCGCGCCCGCGCCGGCACGGCGGAACGGTTTCGTCCGCCCCGGAAAGACTGGGCATTTCCCCGGGACTTGACGCGCGGCTGCCCCGTGCGGTGGTTCTGTCCGGGCACCCGGGGCTAATCTCGCCCATGCGGCGTCGTGAGGAAGTGCCGCGCGCCGATGCCCCGCGAGGCGCACTCTCACGCTGCAAGGACAGGAGACCCGATGATCGATGAGCTGCTGCCGGAGACCGTCTCCGCGGCCGAGCTCTTCGGCGTCGCACTGCCGGCCGCGGCGCTCCTGCCCGAGGAGGAGCGGCACGTCTCGCGGGCGGTCCACGAGCGCGTGCGCGAGTTCTCCGCGGGCCGATGGTGTGCCCGCCGGGCAATGGCCGGGCTCGGCGTGCCGCCCGTACCGGTCCTGCCGGGACCGCGCGGGGAACCGGGCTGGCCCTCCGGCCTCGTCGGCGCGCTCACCCATTGCGAGGGGTATGCCGCCGCGGTCGTCGCACGGTCTGCAGAGGTACTCGCCCTGGGTATCGACGCCGAGCCGGCTCGGCCGCTCCCGGACGGGGTGCTGGAGGCCGTGGCGCTGCCCGGGGAACGCGCCAGACTTCCCCACCAGCCCGACGGGGCACCGTCGTTGCCCTGGGACCGCATGCTGTTCAGCGCCAAGGAGTCCGTGTACAAGGCGTGGTTCCCGATGACCGGGCGTCCGCTGGGGTTCGAGGACGCCTTCCTCTCCTTCGACCCGGGCGACGGGACCTTCACCGCGCGGCTCCTGGTGCCTGGGTGGCCGCTCGGCGACGACCTGCTGACCGGTTTCCGGGGGCGTTGGGCCGTGCGGTCGGGTCTGCTGCTCACCGCGGTCGCCGTGCTCGCCGTGCCGGGCGTCCGTACGAGTCCGGCCCACGGGTGGGCCGTGGCGGGGGCCGTACGGTGACCGGCCGCCGCCCAACGTCCTGCCGCCGCGCAACGTCCCGCCCGTACCACAGCCGGCCGGCTGCGGTACGGCCGTTGCACGGCGCGGGGCGGCACGCGGACGCACTACGGCCGCGAGGTCATTCATCGGTCCCTTCGGCGGCGAATAACAGTCTCAGGCCGTGCCGACCGGACACCGCGAGCTTGCGGTACACGGAGGTCAGATGCTGCTCGACGGTGCGCTGAGTCACGAACAGCTGTTCAGCGATCTCCCGGTTGGTTTCACCCACCGCAGCCATCCGCGCCACCTGCGCCTCGCTCGGCGTCAGCGACTCGACTCCGCTCGACGTGACCCGGCGCGGCCGGGCACCGGTGGCCAGCAGTGCCTCGTTGGCCCGGGCGCGAAGCCGGGCGGCGCCGAGCGCGTACGCCAGGTCGAGCCCCTGGCGCAGCGTCTCGCGGGCCGCCTCCGTGTGATCACACGCATGCAGCGCGGTTCCGTAGTCGACCAGCGTATGCGCCAGTTCGAGGCGTGCCGGGGAACCGTCGAGCGCGGAAAGCGACTCCTCCAGCACACCCAGCTTCCGGGGTCCGCTCTCCGTCGCAGCGAGGAGCCGAAGACCAGTACCGAGAGCATCGGTCAGATTCCCCTTCCGGGCGCGATCCACCGCATCCTCCGCCAGCTCCCGGGCCGGTGTGAGCGCTCCCAGGGCGAGATGGGCTCGGCCGGCCCAGGTCCACCAGGACGACACGGCCGGGCTCGTCCGCGTCCATTGGTGCTGCCGTCTGCCGGCCTCCAGGAGGTCCGCCAGCGCTCCTTTCGGATCCTGGTGGGCCAGCCGCAGCCGCCCCCGCGCGCACAGGAACTCGTTCGACTGCCAGGTGTCCAGGCTCATTGACGGGAAGGTCTGTGCGGCCGCGGCGTCGGCACCCGCGAGATCACCGGTGTCGATCAACGCGTGGACCTGGGTGGCGATCGGCAGCGCCAGCCTGCGGCCCCAGTGGCTGGGCGGCAGCACGTTCAGCGCCGACCGGGTGGCCGCCAGCGACTCCGACAACGCCCCCAGCCGGTAGCGCGCCTCGGCCCGCAGCGCCTGGCACAGGCCGTACAGCAGCAGCCGCTGGCTCAGGCGGGTGTCTTCGATGATCCGCTGATAGGCGGCATCCGCCTCGTCCGGCAGCCCTGCGTACAGCAGCGCCGTGGCCGCCGTGGTCAGGAAGAACGGCGAGTCGACACCGGGCACGCTGTTCTCCAGCACCCGGCGGGCCGCGGCGGCCGACTCCTGCGCGCGGTCCTCGCGCACCGAGCAAAGCCCTGCCCCCGCGGCGATCAGCGCTCGCTCGCCTGGGGTGGTGCCGGGCCGGCTGATGTCGAACGGGTACTCCCGCAGGGTCACCTCGAAGCTGCTCAGGTCCTCGGCCGACGCCATCAGCCGCTGCCCCTCCAGTAGGCGCTGCAGATCGGTGTCGCGGACCGTCGGCGCCTGCTCGGCGAGCAGCCGGACCGCCTGCAGCGACTGCCCGGTGTGGACCAGGCCGCCGGCCAGCGAGCTGAGCAGCCGGAAGCGCAGCGACGGCTCATGGACGTGCTCCAGCGCCGCCTGCAGATGCCGAACGCTCGCCTGCGGGTCCACACCCGCCTCGGCCAGCCCCAGCTCAACCAGGACCGCGGTGTCCTCGGGCGGTTTCCCGTCCTCAGGCAGACAGTGCCGCAGCAGATCCACCGCCAGCGCCGGGGCGCCGCGGAACGACGCCTCCCGGGCGGCTTCCCGCAGTACGGTCACCGCCCACTCCTCCGTGGCCGGCAGCGCCGTCATCAGCAGATGGCCGGCCACCTGCTCGGCACGCGCCCCCGCATCCAGCAGCAGACGGGCGGCGCGCTGGTGTGCCTCGGCGAGCCGCTCGGGTGGCAGGTCCGCCACGATGACTTCCCTGATCAGCCCGTGGTTGAAGGACCATCTTCGGCCGTCGTCGACCTCCGAGACCAGCCCGTTGGACCGCAGGGCCCACATCGCGGCCGAGTGGGTGGCGTCATCGAGGCCCGCCAGCCGCGCGCACACCTCCGGCAAGGCGTCGTCGCCCATCACCGCGAGGGCGCGGGCCGCCGCAGAGGCGGACTCGGGCTGGCTCCGTAGGACGGCCCGCACCGCCTCGTGGAAGAAGGTGCCGTCCTGCGCGATGTACTGCAGGGCGTCGACCGTGGGCGGCCGGCCGTCCAACCGGAGCACGCTCAGCAGGGAGTGGACCAGCAGCGGGTTGCCGCTGGTGAGCGCCCGGCAGGCTTCGTGGAACTCGTCGTCCGCCTCGTGACCGAAAACGGTCTTCACCATGAGGCTGATCCCGTGGCCGGTCAGCGGGCCGGGCCGCAGCACCCGGCAGAGTGGCTGCCCGGCGATGTCACCGAGGAGCGCGGCGTCCGTCGCCTCGTCGCCGGTCCGCTGGGACAGCACCAGCAGGATGGGCAGGCCCTCGATCCGGCGGGCGAGATGGGTCAGGAAGCGCAGCGAGGCCATATCGGCGCAGTGCACGTCGTCGACCACGACGACGAGCGGCGCCTCCGCCGCCAGATTGCAGGTGAACCAGTACAGCCCGTGCAGCATGGCGTACGACATGTCCTCGGTGGGGAGCATCACGTCGCCCGGCAGCAGCTCCCCGCTCAGCGCCTGCGCGGCCGTGCGGGCACCGCCGGCCAGCAGTCGGGTGAGCCGCGGTTCGTCGAAGGTGGCCAGCAGCGGTTCGAAGAGTTGGCGCACGACGCCGAAGGGGAAGTCGCGCTCCAGCGCCTCACCGCGGGCCTCCAGCACCTGCAGATCCTCGGTGGGGAGCGTGGACACGAGTCGGTTCAGCAGCAGGCTCTTCCCGATGCCGACGACGCCCTCCACGAGTGCGATGCCGCCTGTCCCGAAGCGGGCGTCCTGCACGAGGGCGGAGAGGGAGGACATCTCCTCCTCACGACTGACGAGTGTCAGCGTGTCGCGCCGGTGTTCGAACGCGTCGGCGGGCAACCCGTCGGTCATCGGGAATCTCCTCTGTCGGCGCCTGTACCCGGCACGGTCGTGCCGGGCGGTCCCCCGCGGGCAGGAACGCCGCAACCGGGCCCCCGCCGGCCAGCGGCCGTCCGGCTCTCGTCGGAGCGCCGGACGGTGCGCGTTGGCGTCCGTGCGCACGGGGACGCTGTCTGTCCATGACGGCGTCCTGCCCCCTCCCCGCAGGGAAGCTGTCCCCAGTTTCTCCTATGTGGTGAACGTAATGCCTCCGGGGGTGCCCATGAGGTGAAGGTTCGGTGAAGGGGTGTCCACAGGTGTCCGTGTTGTGCTGAGCACGCCATCTGCCCGCCGTCGAACCGGGGTGACGGCAACTTCGCTCCGTGGCATATGCCTGGGCTGTCGTTGGTACACGGCGGCAACGACCCGCCCCCGCCGCAGCGGCTCTCCCGAGCGCCCGGCCGAGAGCGGGACCCCTGGGCTGTGCGACCGGACGGACGGGTGCGCCGGGACCGGCGTGCTGCGGCCGGGGCGGTGGTGCCGTACGGGATGTGCCGCCGGTGCCGGGCTGCTGCGTCCGTTCCGGTACCCCGGAGCGTGCGACACGTCGCGAGCCGACGGCGGAGGCAGGCAGGAGCGGCGGAGGCAGGGGTGCGATGTAGGCTGACTGAGCCTCAAATTCCGTTGCGTGCCATAGGGTTGGGGGGAAGTATCGGCGCGCGTACCGCCGTGTAGTGCAACACCGGCTCCGCGAGGAGGGGACTCTCGTCACGGAGCCGGTGCGCTCCGGGCCGCAGGTGCTCGCCGGCCCTCGTCGCCGTCCCAGCAAGGCTCTCGGGGCGCGGGGGCATGGCTCCGAGAGCATCTTCGGCGACATAACCATCCTCACTCGGGAGCGGTTGAGGAATTCCCTACACCCGGGCCGCGGTGGGGGCCGGTACCCGGGCAGGGGAGTCGTGGCGGCCCGGTGCAGGCGAAGAAGGACCGGGTGAACCGAAGAGGGGCGCCCCGTCGGGGACGCCCCATGGTGCAGCCGGCCGTGGCGAGCTGCTATGAGGCCCGGGAGTTCGGCATGCCGGGCGTACTGCGGGCGCCCGGTGCGGCCGGCGGGGTGCGAGGAGCTGCAGCTTCGGGTCGGGCGGCCGTGGAGCGCTGCCGGGGCGCGTCCGCCCGGCGGCCGCGGCTGCGACTGCGGCGACTGTCGGCGTCCTTCACGAACTCGGGAAGGACCCGGGGCGGCCAACTGCCGATCGTGAGCATTCCCATGGAGTGGGCCCGGGCGACGAGCGCGGCGCGGTTGGGGGCCTTGAGTCGACGGAGCATCAGACCGACGTGGTACTCCACGCCCTGCCTGCTGAGGTAGAGCCGGGCGGCCAGTTGGACCGTGGAGGCTCCGCTCGCGACGCCTTCGAGGATCTGCGCGTCGAGCTCCGTGAGCAGCTGACGGCGGCTGGCCGGAGCGTCATCCTGGCCGGTGAGTGCGGCCGAATCGTCGTCGGGCCGCACGACCACGACGAAGGAGGGTGCCTGTTCCGATTCGCTCCGCACCGCTATCCCGGTGAGTTCGCCTGAGAACGGCACCTCCTCGCCACGGATCCCCACCATCCGTTCCACGAACCGTGCGCGGTGACCTTCTGCCAGCCGGGTGAAGTGCCGGTTCAGCAGACCGGGAGCGCTGGGGTGCAGCAGGGAGTACAGGCTTCGGCCGCAGGTTTCGGTGGAGTCCTGGCCGAACAACCGGAAGAACTCTGCGTCGGCAGCCATGATCGCCAATGTGGCGTCGAGGCTTGCCATGCAGGCCTGTTGAGGCTCTAGCGGACGCCTTCCCGCCGTGGCGGCGGGTTGGTCGGGCGCGCGCAGGGTGTGGGGGGTCGGGGAATGAGGGGTCGCCGCCAGCGGCATCGGGTCGGCGTAGTGCTGGGATGTCAAGGGAGCTACCGTCTTTCTGCGGTCGACGCACCGGGAAATCCGCCCGTCGAATGAGGCATTGGTCGTCCTCGCTCCTTCGGTCAACGAAGCGAAGTGCCTTTCCTTGCATTGGTATTCCGCTGTTCCGAGCCTAGGAACGCCGTGTCGCGGGAGTCAAGGCGACATGTGGCGAATGGCAAAACACTGTGGTGTCTCGGTGCGGTGGTTCGGTATCAATACGGTGCGGTAGCAATAACTCTTCGTCATGACCCGATTGTTGAGAGAAGCCGGCGCCGCGAAGCGACGCCGGCCGGTACCACAAAGCCGACGGTGTGCCCTGGCAAGGGTCCTTTCAGAATGCCGGATTCCCGCGGGCGAGGGTCGTGTTGTGTGCGATCGGAAGGAAGGCGGCGCGCACGTCCGCTCCGGCCGCCCGGCGGACCCGGAGGCGGTGTGGACTATGGATCCGGGCGGGGTGGACTCGGCGACCCACCGCACCCGGCGCAGGCCCGTACCGTGTGCTTCGGCGCCCGGAGACCTCGGGGGCGACGCCGCGCTCGCGCAGCCGCCGCCAACAGGTGTGATCGGAGCCGGACTCCGGATCCTGCGGCGTGCCGGATCCCCGGGTGGAGCACGAACGGCACGTCCTGCAGCTTCGCGCCGTCGTCGATCTGCTTGCCGCGCGGCCGCCCGGACCGCCGTTCACGCCGCGGTGGCGGCGGCTCGATCGCCACCCGCAGGTGGTCACTGATCCGGCACGGCTCCCGCCGCACCGCGGGCCACACCAACAAGGGCGGAATCACTTCGCCTCCTCCGGCACGGGGAGATCCTTCTGCAAGGGCCCCTCGGGCCGGGCTGACGCGTCGTAGGAGCCAGACTGCCTGTCGAGTTCTGCCAATGCCGCGAAGAGACTCCTGCGCCCCGGAATTGACATCTTGCGGTAACAATTCGTCAGATGCTTTTCCACGGTCCGGCACGTGATGTCCAGCTCGTCTGCGATCACCTGGTTCGTCAGACCCGAGGCGGCGAGCTCGGCGACCTTCCGCTCCGCCGGGGTGAGCTGGCCGCGGGTGGCCTCCGCGTTCGGGGGCGCCTCGGCGAGCAGCTCCTCCGCCCGGCGGGCCAGCCACGGGGTGCCGCAGACGACGGCCTCCGCGTGAGCCCGGCGCAGCGCCGTGCGGCCGTGGGCGTCGGCCGGGCCGAGGCGCTCGCCGAGATCCAGCAGGGCCTGGCACAGCTCGAAGCGGTTGGCGGACAGCTCCAGGACGTCCACCGCCTCCCGCAGCACCTCGGTGCTGCCCGGGCCGTCGATCATGTGGCTGGACACGCGCAGCGCCCGGCCGAGCGGTCCCGGCGCCCCCCAGGCGCGAGCGCGTTCCACCTCCAGCGCGCTCAGCTCCCTCGCCTCCTTGTGCTCTCCGAGGTGGAGGTGCAGGAACGCGGCGGCCGAGGCCCAGGGCAGCAACGCCGGATTGAGCCATCCGCACTGCTCGAGGCGGCGGCCGGCATCGAGGAACCAGCCCAGCGCCGCGTCGGGATCGCCCTTCCGCGCCGCGCTCTGCCCTTTCAGCATGGCCAGCGCGGACCACACGTACGGATCCTCCGCCGACCGGTATTTGATGGCGAGCAGCCGGTCGGCGAGTTGGTGGTCGCCGGTGAGGATCGCGCAGGTGGCGAGGGTCATCGAGGACACGGTGAAGACTTCCTCGTGCTTCTCCCCGGCCAGCTCGAAGGCCGCGAGGGCCTGCTCCTTGGCCCGTGCCAAGCGGCCACGGGCCAGTGAGACGAGCGCCTGCTCGGTGCCGATCAGCGCCTGCTCCACGCGCGTCTGCCGCCCCACCGCGTTCTCCTGGACCGCGTCGAGCCAGGAATCCAGTGCCTCCACGGAGTCCGCGGTCACGAGGCTGGCCACCACCAGTGGCATGGTGCTGTGCACATGGGCGGGCACCGCCGGCTCATGCTCCAGGACGCGGTTCGCCAGCGGCGCCACCTCACGGGCGGGCAGGGCGTTGGAGAACGTCGCGGCGCCGATCAGGGGGGCGAGCAACTCCCGCTCGGCGACGGTTTCGGTCCTCGGCTCGTCACCCAGGTCGACGAGACGGGCCACCGAGTCGGCCAGTTGTTCTGGATCCGACAACGCCGACTGCCGGATGCGGGCCTCCAGCCGCAGCGCCAGCTCCCGGTTCGTGCCCTGCAGCCGGTCCCCGGGCCCCAGCGCGTCCGCCGTCTCCCGCAGCAGCTCGTGGACGGGCAGCAGCGTGGAGGAGAACGCACTGGGCGCCAGCCTGACCACGGCCTGTGCGCGCTGTACGGGGCCGTCGCACAGCAAGGCGGCCTGGGCGATGTGCCGCACGGCCGCGTACGGGGCGAAGCTACGTTCCGACGTGGCCAGGTCAATCAGCAGCTCCGCCCGGTCGTTGTCCGGTGAGCTGCCCACCAGCGCATGCCGCAGGTAGCGGGCGGCGACTTCGGGTGCCGCTCGGCGCTGCGCGGCACAGGCCGCGGCGCGCAGCACCCCGGTGGCCCACGGGTAGGTCGGTGCCGTGAGGGCCATCAGGTGCTTCGCCACCTGCTCGGGCGGTCGGTCGGCCCGGTGCAGCAACTCGGCCGACAGCGCGTGCATGGCGGTCCGCTCGTCCGGGGGTATGCCCTCCACCACCGCCGTCCTCACGAGGGCGTGGATGAACCGGGGGTGCTGCGTACCGGTCGTCAGGCCGAGGTCCGTCAACTGGCGGAGGGCCTCGTCCCGCTCGGCGGGATCCACTTCGGCCAGCCTGCTCAGCAGCTCGGGATTCGCGTCGTCCCCGAGCACGGCCACCGCCCGCGCAGTCCGTCTGACCAGCTCAGATTGCGCGTCCAGGCGCAGCAGTAGCCGATGCCGTAGCGAAGCCGGCCGTAGCGTGGCGACCGTTTCGGCGTGGTCGGCGGTGGGCTGGCGGACGCGGGGCGCCGCATCCGCCAGCAGGCAGCGCAGGTACAGCGGATTGCCGCCCGTGGCCCGGTGGCAGGCGGCCGTGAACGCTTCGTCCGGTGCTTCCCCGTAATACCGTCGCACCAGTTCGCGGGTGTCCCGCACAGCGAGGTTCCCGGGGCGCAGGGTGTGCGTGGCCTGTGCGATGACCGCCTGGACCGCCGGGTCCCCGGTGAGGGTGTCGCCCTCGCGAACTGCACACACCAGTAGCACCGGAAGGCCGGGCGCCCGCTCGCCCAGGTGCCGCAGCCACTGCAGGGTCGCCGGGTCCGCCCACTGCAGTTCGTCGACGAGCATCAGAACGGGCCGGTCGCGGGCCATGTTCTCGAGGAGTGCGGTGAGGCCGGCCAGGACGGTCTGCAACGGTCCGGCGCCACCGGTCCGACCGGAGAGCGCACCGCGCGCCGGAGCGGCGGCGCCGGACGTCCAGCGCGCGAAGGTTTCCGGCGAGGCGTGCCGCAGTGCCGGCTCCAGCAGCTGGCGGGCCGCGCCGAGGGAGAAGTCCTGCTCCATCGGGGCCGCGTTCACCCGCAGGTGCTGGGCTCCCTGTGTCGCGCCGAGTACGCCGATGGCGTCGAGGAGGGCTGACTTGCCCACCCCCAACGGACCGCTGACCAGGACCAGAGCGCCTCGCCCGCTCCGCAGGGCGGCGACGGCCAGGTCCAGTTCCACATCGCGGTCCAGCAACATCAGGTTCAGATCCCTTCAGACCGCGAACTGTTGTCGCGGCGGCGTGTGCCGAGGGAGTCGCACGCTGTGAGGACGGCGGGGCAGCAGAACCGGGAGACCCCCCCGGGTACCGCATCCGCCGGTGCTCGGCGCGCTGGGCACGTACTCCTTCGGACATGCCGCCTGGGTGGCGCTGGAGGAGGAGCAGGAGGCGCAAAAATCCGGCGGGCAGTGCGGTCGGGGTAGCCTGCCGGCTTTTCTTGCCGCTCACGCCGAGCGCCCGGCGTGTATAGCGGTGAGCTGGTTTCCGTTGTGGCCTATGTCAGCGCTCACCCTCCAACAGCAGTGCGGTTCACGGGGTTTTCGTCATTCGCTGCGTTCAAGGTTGCCATATCGTTCGATGAAGCCCCCCCCAGGGGGGTGCAGAACAGGGCACTGGGTGGCATTTGAAGGGAGTCCCCTTGGCGGATCCCGGAAGGGTACCTGAAGAAATACTCGGCGGTAGCTTTTCTCTTGGGAATGGAGTGCTCTGGCGGACGGCGGCGCTCATGGAATTTTTCATGGAATTTTCAGGCTCGGTGCGGCTTCGGGCTCCGCGTGGCGCCGGGACCGTGGATCGCACGGGGGAGGCGAAGCGGAATTCCGCCGGAGGCTGACGGGCCGTAACGCTGTGAGCAATATTACGCACGCATCTAAGGCCCACTGCGAGGCTCTTGAGGAGAATCTGAGCCTTCTCTTTCGCCAGGGTCGTCGCCGGCTTGTGGCCGGCCGTGTGTCTGTCCGGCTGCCGCGTCGAGGGGTGGTCCACGGGCTGCCGGGGCGAACCTCCCAGTCGCGCGTGTTCGGCTGTCTGACAAGTTCGTGACGCATCGTCGAACTCCAGGTGGGAGGTGTCAACCGGGCCTACGGCCATATCTGCACCGCCGGGCGCCCTCTGTTGCAACGTCGCAGGTCGTGGCCGGTTCGCTGACCTCCCGGGGAGCTGGCTCGGGCCACTCTTCTAGGGAAAAGCACAGAAGTTCCCAGGCTCGTTGACGCCTTTTGGGAGATGGCCACAAGATGCGAGATATGGTCAACCTGGACAGCAGGACAGCAGGGGTACCCACTCGGCGCGTCAACGCGATGGAGGCCGTGCTGAGAGACCTCCGGGGCGCCATCGAGCGGGGTGACTACGAGGTCGGTGACAAACTCCCCTCGGAGGCGGAGCTGGGTCAGCGCTTCGAGGTGAGCCGCTCCGTCGTCCGCGAGGCCCTCTGTGCCATGCAAGCCCTGGGTCTGACCGCCTCCCACGCGGGCAAGGGGACTTACGTCGCCTCCCCGGGAGCGTCGGAGGGCCCCTCCTTCGGTGCGTATTCCTCGCGCGACCTGGTCGAAGTCCGGCGGCACGTCGAGATCCCCGTCGCCGCCTACGCCGCCACCCGGCGCACGCAGGACGACCTGGACCTCCTCGACCGTCTGCTCGTACGGATGGAGCGGCAGACCGACACCACGGCTTGGGTCGCCCTGGACACCCTGTTCCACGTTTCCATCGCGGAGTCGACCGGAAACCCCGTGTTCCGCAAGGTGGTTGAGGAGATCCGGGACGCTCTGGCCCGGAAGTCGACCTTTCTCGACATGCTGGCCAGGCACTGCCGCGAGCAGTCGAACCGGGAGCACCGCGCCATCGTCGAGGCGATCGTCGACCGGTCCGAGGACGACGCCGTGCGGGCCATGACTGCTCACCTGGAACACGTCGAGCGGGCACTGCCCATCCACGTCCGCCCGGATCGCACCGGCGCCGAAGACCCGCGCCGACACCCCGGTCCGCCCGTGTGCGTGGGCTCCGTGGATCCCGGCACCGGTCGACCTCTGATCACCGGTTGCTGACCTCGCAGTAAGGCGCACCGGCGCGACCGTGCCGTGCACGGACGCCGCGGTCGTGACCGGTACCACCATACCCACCACCACGTTCCCGGCACACCGGACGACTGCGGCTCTTGCTTGCTTGTGCTATTTTTTGCTCGTGAATGCGAAGAGGGTGAGCGAACAAGGCGGCCGGACCTTCACTGAGGAGGCCAGGCGCGCCCAGATCGTGCGGGCGGCCATCGACACGGTGGCGGAGCACGGATACCCCAACACGTCGTTCAGCAAGATCGCCCAGCGGGCGGGCCTGAGCAGCACGGGCATGATCTCGTACTACTTCGCCGGCAAGGCCGAGCTCTTCGACGAGGTGGTGTCCACGGTCCTGCGGGCCGCCGACGAATTCGTCGGACCCCGCGTGCAGCACGAGCCGACCTACCGGGCGAAACTCCGCGCCTACATCGAGTCCAATCTCGCCTTCATGGCCAAGTACCCCGGACACACCCTCGCCCTGGCCGAGATCATCATCGGCACCCGCGACCGGGACAACATGCCGGTCGGCGCCATCAACCAGGCCACGGCGTCGATCGACGCCCTCGTCGACTGCCTCGACAAGGGGCTGGCCGCCGGGGAGTTCGCGGACGTCGAACCACGGGTCATGGCCGTCGCCATCCGGGGCGCCATCGACAACACCCTGCGACACCACATGCTCACCCCGGGCGTCGACCTCGAAAGCTACGGCAGCAAGCTCGCCGACATCTTCGACCGGGCCACCCGGGCCGGCTCCTGAACCACGCCGGGCGGCACCGGCTCGTCCCGGCACGCGCCGTCCCGGCACGCGGCGGAGTACCGGTCCCGCTACTCGGCGGACGGGCATCCGCGACCGGGCCCCGGTCGACCGCGGGCCACGTACGCACGGCTCGTCCACCCGTCGACGGGTGGACGAGCCCCCGGTGCGCGAGGTTCTCATCGAGCAGACCGCTCTGCTGCCCGTTCGCTACGGCTGACGCCCCATGACCGCACCCGGACGACGAACTGTCATGACCCCACATGCGGGTCAGTCCAGCGTCCTCATCCCCGCCACCAGCGTCCTGGCCTGCACGTTCAGATGGTGGCTGTACTTCAGCAGCTCATTGATCTGGCACGGCGTCACCCAGTGGAACTCCTCGGGCGCCTCGGTCGGGAAATCCTCGCCCACCTCGACGATCAGATAGCGGCTACGGGCACACAGGAAGCGCCCGCCCTCCTCCGACAGCACGGCGTCGAACAGCGTCCGCTCCGGACGGTGCTCCTGCACGACGTCGAGAAACCGGGGACGGTCCCCGGCGGGGAGCGCGGCATAGCTGTCCGGCGTGCACTGAACGGTGGGCCCCAATTCCACTACGTCCCGGAACCCCGGTTCGACCCGGGCGCTCAGCAGCGCATGCGGAACGCCCCCGATCCGCTTCACCAGCAGCGCGGCCATCCCCAACCCGTGCGGTTCGAGCAGCGGCTGTGACCAGGCGGGCACCTCACGCCGGTGCGAGCTGACGTCGACGGCGACGATGCTGAAGAAGCGCCCGCTCTCGTGCGAGATGGCGTCCTGTGAGCGGCGCCAACCCTCCGCCTCGCCCAGCGGCAGCGGCTCGGTGGTGATCTCGTGCCGGGCCCGTCGCGTCGTGAGCCAGCTTCGGATCTCCGTGTCGGAGTGTCGGCCGGCATTGGCCATCGACGAGCCCGCCCGCCAGTCGGGGAAGCAGGACAGCACCGTACGAGCGTCCATGTTCACCAGATCGGGACGGCGAAGCAGCGCACCGAGCTGGCCCAGGGTGACCCAGCAGAAGTCCTCGCCCGCTTCGACCCCGGGTCCCACCTCCACCACCATGTTGCGGTTGCGCTTCTGGTAGAACCACGACCCCTGCTCGGACTGGAGCACGTCGGCCAGCACCCGGCGCGGATCGGGATCGACGAAGCACTCCATGTACGGGACGGCGGAACCGCCGTGCACCCGCGTGTAGTTGCTCTTGGTGGCCTGCACCGTGGGAGAGAGCTGCACCCCGTTGGCGTTCCCCGGCTCGGGCTTGGCCTGCATCAGGCAGTGGAGTAGCCCGTCGATCTCCCGGACCGCGATGCCCAGCACACCGATTTCCGGCTGGTGGATGATCGGCTGGCACCAGTCGCGTACCGGCCCGTAGTCGGAGCGGACCCGCAACCCCTCGATGGAGAAGAAGCGCCCGCTGTCATGCCGCAGGTTCCCGCTTCCGGGAGCGAAGCCCCACCCCCGCAGCTCCCCGAACGGAATCCGCCTGACCTGCAGCGCATGGATGCGCTGCCGCTCCTCGAACCACGCGTGGAACGCCTCGTTGCTCATCACCCCACCCTCGGTGGCCAGGGCAGAAGCGGCCAGCCGGGACGACAGCGCCTCCGCCCGCCGGGAAGGCACCGCGGAGCCGGACGAGTACGAAGGCCCCACTGTGCTGTCCATATGCATTGCTGCGTCCCTCCACGCTGATGGGTGTACGACACCGCAGATCGGAGTGCGGCACCGGCGATCGGTGTACGGCAACCGGACGGCCGCCCCTCCTCCCGCAGCCTGCATCAGGGAGTCCTGGCATTCACCTAGTCTCTGTACCCGGCCGCGGACGTGACGGCACCGGCCGCACCCGAGACCTCGGGGGACGGACGCCGCCCGCGCCGGCGAGTCCCCGGGCGGAAACCTCCTACCGTTGTCGAAGCCCTGCTCAGAGCGGTGAGGAAGGGCCCTGACGCCGCGCCTAGGAGTTCCCCTAGAGGTGGCCTGCGGCCCGCCTTTCACGGGCCGCCGCTGTGGAACGGTGAACTCCTGCCGTGAGTGTGCCGCTTCGCGTAGGGAGTGCGATTGATGAACGGGTCGGAACCCGCGGGCTCCACGATTCCCTCGCCGGTCGGAGAGCCGATCGCGGTCATCGGCCTTTCCTGCCGCCTGCCCGGAGCAGCCGACCCCGACGCCCTCTGGCAGCTGCTGCGCGCCGGTAGGAGCGCCGTCACCGAGGCGCCGGCCGACCGGTGGACCACCGAACTCCTGGAGCAGTCAGGGCTGTCCGAGCCGCCCCGGGGCGGTTTCCTCGACGATGTCGCCGGCTTCGACGCAGCCTTCTTCGGCATCTCCCCGCGTGAGGCCCGGTCGATGGCTCCCCAGCAGCGGCTCGCCCTCGAACTCGCCTGGGAGGCACTGGAGAGCGCCCGCATCCGCCCGGAACGGCTCCGCGGCCGACGGACCGGCGTGTACGTCGGAGCCACCGTCGAGGACTATGCCGTACTCGTCCACCAGCAGGGCCCTGAGGCACTCGACCACCACACCCCCACCGGCCTCAACCGCGGAATCATCGCCAACCGTCTCTCCTACCACCTCGGCCTGCGCGGACCCAGCATGACCCTGGACACCGCACAGTCCTCCTCCCTGGTCGCGGTCCAGACCGCGTGCGACAGCCTGCGCCGCGGCGACTGCGACACGGCGCTGGCCGGCGGAGTACACCTCAACCTCGCCCTCGAGAGCACCCTCGCCATGGCCCGCTTCGGCGCACTCAGCCCGAGCGGCCGCTGCCACACCTTCGACGCACGCGCGGACGGGTTCGTCCGCGGCGAGGGAGGCGGTCTCGTCGTCCTCAAGCCCCTCTCCCGGGCACTCGCGGACGGCGACCATGTGCACTGCGTGATCCTCGGCGGTGCCGTCAACAACGACGGCGGAGGACCGGGCCTCACGACCCCCGATGCCGCCGCGCAGGAAGAAGTGCTGCGCCTGGCCTGCACACGTGCCGGTATCCACCCCGGCGACCTCGGCTACGTGGAACTGCACGGCACCGGCACCAAGGTCGGCGACCCCATCGAGGCGGCCTCGCTCGGAGCCGCGTACGGCACCGACCCGCGTCGGAGCAGCCCGTTGCCCGTGGGTTCGGTCAAGACCAACATCGGCCACCTCGAAGGCGCCGCCGGGATCGCGGGACTGCTGAAGGTGGTGCTGTGCCTGAAGCACGGCTACCTGGTTCCGAGCCTCAACTTCGCAACACCCCATCCCGAGATCCCGCTCGATGCCCTGAATCTGCAGGTGCAGACCGAGTCCGGCACGTGGACGGAGCAGGCGGGGCGGCAGCTCGTCGCTGGCGTCTCCTCATTCGGGATGGGTGGTACGAACGCGCACCTGATCGTGGCACGAACCGGGGACTCCGAGGACGTCGAGCCAGCCGCCGACCAGGACAGCGCTCCGTCGGCTTGGGGTGCGGACGCGGTGGTGCCGTGGGTGGTGTCGGGGCGTTCTGCTGAGGGGTTGGTGGGGCAGGCGGAGCGGTTGGTGTCGTGGGTGGTGGAGGGTGGTTTGTCGCCGGTGGAGGTGGGTTGGTCGTTGGTGGCGTCGCGGTCGTCGTTCGAGCATCGGGCGGTGGTTGTGGGGTCGGAGGTCGGGGATCTCTGCTCGAAGTTGGAGGGATTGGTTCCTCCCGCTGCGGTGGGCGATCCGGGTCGGACGGTGTTTGTGTTTCCGGGGCAGGGGTCGCAGTGGGTGGGGATGGCGGTGGAGTTGTTGGATTCTTCGCCGGTGTTTGCGGGTCGGTTGGCGGAGT
>NZ_JBHZCF010000005.1:0-107526 GCF_042755225.1 Streptomyces sp. NPDC059169
GGCGTGATGATCGTGGTCCGCGTCGGGATGACGATCGTGGTGGGTTCCGTCGGGATGAGCGGCGTGACGATCGTGGTGGGTTCCGGCGTGATGATCGTGGTCCGCGTCGGGATGATGACCGTGGTGGGTTCCGTCGGGATGAGCGGCGTGACGATCGTGGTGGGTTCCGGCGTGATGATCGTGGTCCGCGTCGGGATGACGATCGTGGTGGGTTCCGTCGGGATGAGCGGCGTGACGATCGTGGTGGGTTCCGGCGTGATGATCGTGGTCCGCGTCGGGATGACCGGGACCGCAGCGGCTATCGCGGGCGTGATGACCGCGGTGGCTACGGGCGCCGCGACGACCGGGATCGCGACCGCGAGCCGATCAAGCGGCTGCCGATTCCCGAGGACGTCAGCGGCGAGGAGATCGACAAGGACGTCCGGCAGGAGCTCCAGAGCCTGCCGAAGACGCTCGCCGAGGACGTCGCCAGGAACCTCGTCATGGTGGCGCGGCTGATCGATGAGGACCCGGAGCAGGCGTACGGCTACTCGCGCGTGGCGCTGCGGCTCGCGTCGCGTGTGGCGGCGGTTCGGGAAGCAGCGGGCTTCGCCGCGTACGCCACGCAGAAGTACTCGGAGGCGCTGGCCGAGTTCAGGGCCGCGCGTCGAATGACGGGGAGCGTCGAGCTGTGGCCGGTGATGGCGGACTGCGAACGCGGTCTGGGCCGTCCCGAGCGGGCGCTGGCGATGGCCGGTGAGCCGGAGGTACAGAAGCTGGACAAGGCAGGGCAGGTCGAGATGCGCCTCGTGGCCGCGGGGGCGCGCCGTGACATGGGTCAGGTGGATGCGGCCATCGTGACCCTGCAGAGTCCCGAGCTGGCATCCAACGCCGTCCAGCCGTGGAGCGCGCGGCTGCGCTACGCGTACGCAGATGCGCTGCTGGCGGCGGGACGTGAGGGCGAGGCACGTGAGTGGTTCGCCAAGGCCGTCGAGTCCGACAAGGACGGTCAGACCGATGCGTCGGACCGTTTGGCCGAGCTCGACGGGGTCGAGTTCGTCGACGCGCTGTTCGACGACGAAGAGGTCGAAGAGGCAGTCGCGGACGTGACGGAGGACGTGGCCGAGACCGGCGGCACGGCCGAAGGCGTCGACGTGAGCACTGCTGAGCCCGATTCTGCCGCGCGGATCGACGACACGGACTCCGAGACGCACATCGGCGACGGGGACAAGGCCTGATCCGGACGGAGACCGGCATCAACTGACGGCCCGGCACCCTCGGGGTGCCGGGCCGTCACCGTTCTCTCCGCCGATGCCGGTCGGAGCGACCCGGGCCGAGGGGCGTCTCGGGGCCGGAGCACGGCAGTCGGTCGAGGACAGGGCTCCCGGCCGGTGTCGGACCCGGCCGGGAGCTCGGCCCCTCAGTCGAAGCTGAGGCTTCGCAGAACCAGTCCCGTCGCCGGTTTCGGGCCGAACGACGTCGACTTCCTGGGCATCGTGACCCCCTGCTTCGCGAGGTCCCTGACCACGTCCTCCCGTACCGGGTGCATCAGCACGGCCGTACCTCCTCGCCGCTCCGCCTGTTCGACGGCCGCCGCGGTGTCGTGGATGTAGGTGATCTCCTCGGGCGAGTCCGGGATGCGCCAGACGTGTTCGAGCAGCGTGGCGTGTAGCACTGTGGCGTCGAGCGCACGCCAGGTGTCGGGGCGGTCGGTCCTGACGGTGCGCGCCAGTAGGTCGGCGTCCGGACGGTCGAGCAGGTAGAAGCGGCCGCTGCCCGAGAGCAGGAACGCGTTGCCCTCCTCCGTGGCCTCGGCGAGGGCATCCAGGACCTTCGGGAGCGGCCCTTCGACCTCGCGCACCCGGAACAGCCCCTCGACGGCCGCGACGGCGTCAGCGACGGGGAGCCGGTTGAGGAGGCGGTGGATCGCCCGGACCTGGAGCGGGTAGCGCGCGGTGTCGATCAGCAGCACCAGGCCGTAGTCCCACGCCCCGGGCCGGGGCTGTTCGTCGCGCAGGCGCAGGTACGTCGCCCACCGGTGGTGGCCGTCCGCGATCAGGGCCTGGTGACGTGCGAGGTCCGCGGCGATCTCCGCCAGGTGCTCCGCACCGGTGACGGACCACAGGCGGTGGCTGAAACCGTCCTCCGTGGTGGTCGACAGCAACGGTGATCCGAGGATGACGCGGTCGATGACGGCGGAGGCCCCGACAGCACCGCATTCGCTGCGGTATGTCAGCAGCAGCGGTTCCAGATTGGCACCGGTGGTGCGCATCAGGGCGGTCCGGTCGGCCACCACGTGGGGCATCACGTCCTCGTGGGGGAGGACGATGCCTTCGTCGGGGGCGGACAGGGCGAGCGCGCCGATGATCCCCCGCTGGAGGAGTTCGCCCTTGCGCTGCTCGTAGACGTACAGCGCGGGCTCCGGGTCGGGGGCCAGGACGCCCTCGGCGAGCCAGCGGTCCAGGGTTGCTGCGGCTTGCTCGTGGCGGGCGGTCGGACTGGCCGCCTGGGGAAGGATCAGGCGGACGATGTTGTGCGGGTCCGCGGACTGCAGGTGGTGGAGCCCGTCTGGCCGTACGACGACGTCGTACGGGGGTGAGGTCACGGCGGCGAGACTGCCCACCCGCTCGGGGACGTAGCGCAGTCCGCGGAACGGGACCATGTGCAGACCGCCGTTGGCCTCATGACCTCTCGTCTTCATTGCTGCATCGTATGTGCCCGGGACGATGCGCGATGATCGGGGGACGAAGAGCCACGGCAGAGGAGCGACCAGCATGGGTGAGCGGGGCAGGACCAGGCCGAGCGGCAGTGCGCTGGCGTTGAGCGAGGCGTACGACACGGCCCTGCTCGATCTCGACGGGGTGGTGTACGCCGGAGGGGAGGCGATCGCGCACGCCGTGGACGCCCTCCGCGGGGCACGTGCCGGCGGGATGCACCTGGCGTACGTCACCAACAACGCCCTGCGGACCCCGGACGCGGTGGCTGTTCACCTCACCGAGCTGGGGGTTCCCGCGCAGCCGGCGGACGTCATCACGTCGGCGCAGGCGGTGGCCCGGCTCATCGCCGAACAGGTCCCCGCCGGGTCGCGGGTTCTGGTGATCGGGGGTGAGGGGTTGCGCGTCGCACTGCGCGAACGGGGTCTCACGCCGGTGGATTCGGCGGACGACGACCCGGCCGCGGTGGTGCAGGGCTACGGTGGGCCCGAGCTGCCGTGGGGGCGCCTCGCGGAGGCGTCCTACGCGGTCGCGCGCGGGGTGCCGTGGTTCGCGTCGAACACGGACCTGACGATTCCGAGCGCACGGGGCATCGCTCCGGGCAACGGTGCTGCGGTCGAGGCGGTACGGATCGCCACGGGGGCCGAGCCGCAGATCGCGGGGAAGCCGCTGCCCCCGATGCACCGGGAGACGATCCTGCGGACTGGCGCCGAGCGGCCGCTCGTGGTCGGGGACCGGCTGGACACGGACATCGAGGGCGCGATCAACGGCGGTGTGGACTCGCTGTTGGTGCTGACCGGAGTGACCGATCCGGCGCAGCTGTTGGCGGCCGGGCCGAGGCACCGACCGACGTACGTGGACGCGGATCTGCGGGGGCTGCTGACGGGGCAGCCGGAAGTGACGGGTGACGGGGGCGCGTTCGCCTGCGGCGGTTGGACGGCGGTCGTGCGGGGGGACGTGCTCGTGCTGGACGGTGACGGAGAACCGCTGGACGGACTGCGGGCGTTGTGCGCCGCGGCGTGGACGCAGGCGGGCGACGCGTACGGGACGACGGACGCGGCGAAGGCGCTGGCCCGGCTCGGCTGGTGAGCTGGAGGGGCACCCCTCCCAACGTGAGCAGGGTAGGCTAACCTAACCGAGTGTTGGTCGAGAGTCTCCCCGAGCAGAGCGCTGACCCGGCGTCCGCGGCGCCCCGGCCGCGCAGGCGCCGCGGCGTGCGGGCCGCCGGCCTGCTGCTGTCCTTCGGTGCTCTGCTGCTGGTCTGCGTCGCGAGCATCGCCATTGGTGCCAAGTCGGTTCCGGTCGGTGACGTGTGGCACGGTCTGTTCCAGTACACCGGTACGCCGAACGACGTGATCGTCCACGACGTCCGGGTGCCGCGGACGCTACTGGGTCTGTTCGTCGGTACGGCGCTCGGCCTGGCCGGCGCGGTGATGCAGGCGCTCACCCGGAATCCGCTCGCGGAGCCGGGGCTGCTCGGGGTCAACGCGGGTGCTGCCGCGGCGGTCGTCTCGGCCATCAGTTTCCTCGGCGTCACGTCCCTGACGGGGTACGTGTGGTTCGCGTTCCTGGGCGCCGGGGTGGTCTCGGTGGCGGTGTACGTCCTCGGCGGCAGTCGTGGTGCCACGCCCGTGCGCCTCGCGCTCGCCGGTACCGCCGCCACGGCCGCCCTGTACGGCTACGTCAACGCCGTCCAGTTGCTGGACCGGGCAGCCCTCGACCGGCTGCGCTTCTGGACGGTCGGGTCGCTCGCTTCGGCCGACCCGGGGACCCTCCACAAGGTCGTCCCGTTCATCGCCGCCGGAGTGGTCCTCGCGTTGCTGATCGCGAGGCCCCTGAACGCGATGGAGATGGGCGACGACACCGCGCGTGCGCTCGGCGCGCACCTGACCCGGACGCGGGCCCTCGCCATGCTCGCGGTGACGCTGCTGTGCGGCGCGGCGACGGCGGCTTGCGGTCCCATCGTCTTCATCGGGTTGATGGTTCCGCATCTGGTGCGCGCCATCACCGGCCCCGACATGCGCTGGACCCTGCCGTACGCGGCCGTGCTCTCCCCCGTGCTGCTGCTCGTCTCCGACGTGGTCGGGAGGGTCGTCGCCCGCCCGTCTGAGCTGCAGGTCGGCGTCGTCACCGCGTTCATCGGCGGGCCGGTCTTCATCTACCTCGTACGCCGCAGGAGGATGACGCAGCTGTGAGAGCCGTGAAAGCGATGCGTACCCCCGGAGGCCTCTCGGTCCGCGTCGACCCGAGGGCGGCCGTCGTCACCGTGCTGCTGGCGGCCGTCGCGCTGGCCGTGGGCGTCGTGCTCGTGGGCAGCGGGGACTTCCCCATGACGACGGGGGACGTGGTGCACACGCTCCTCGGTGAGGGCACGCCCGCGCAGGAGTTCATCGTCCAGGACATCCGGCTGCCGCGGGTACTGGTGGCCCTGCTCGTGGGTGCGGCCCTGGCGGTGGGCGGCGCGGTCTTCCAGTCGATCACCCGGAACCCGCTGGGAAGTCCGGACATGCTGGGTTTCGGACAAGGTTCGGCCGTGGGTGCGCTGATCGTGATCGTCCTGTTCCAGGGCGGCGCGTTTGCCACCTCGGCCGGTGCGATCGTGGGCGGGCTCGTCACCGGGGCCGGGGTGTACCTGCTCGCCTGGAAGCGCGGCGTGCACGGGTATCGGCTGGTCCTGGTCGGCATCGGCGTCGCCGCGATGCTCACCGGTGCGATCAACTACCTCGTGACGAAGGCCGACCTCGTCGACGCCACGCGTGCCGTGATCTGGATGACCGGTTCGCTCGACGGCCGGGACTGGAGCCAGTTCTGGCCGCTCCTCGCCGTTTGCGCCGTCCTCGTGCCCGTGTGCCTGGCGTACGGCAGACCCCTGCGGATCCTGGAGATGGGCGACGACGCGGCGCATGCGCTGGGCGTACGTGCCGAGCGGGTGCGCGCCGTCCTCATGAGCTCCGCGGTGCTGCTCACGGCAGCGGCCACGGCGGCGGCCGGCCCGATCGTCTTCGTCGCGCTCAGCGCCCCGCAGCTCGCCCGAAGACTGACCCGTTCGCCCGGCCCGAACGTCGCAGCGAGCGCGATGACCGGCTCGGCCCTGCTGCTCACCGCGGACTGGATCGCCACCTCGGCCTTCGGTGACCGTCAGCTGCCGGTGGGCGTGGTCACCGGAGTGCTCGGCGGCTGCTACCTGCTCTGGCTGCTCGTCAGCGAGCGCAGGGCGGGCCGAATATGAGCCACCGCACGCAGACCGCCACCGCAGACCCGGACCCGACCGTGCAGAACCCCAGGAGTACGTCCATGCAGCGCCTCGCCGCGGAATCGGTCACCCTCGCCTACGACCAGCGGATCATCGCCGAGCAGCTTTCGGTCGACATTCCCGACAATTCGTTCACGGTGATCGTCGGGCCCAACGCCTGTGGCAAGTCCACCCTGCTGCGCGCACTCTCGCGGATGCTGAAGCCCAACCAGGGCCGGGTGCTGCTGGACGGCCAGTCGATCCACTCGATGCCCGCCAAGAAGGTCGCGAAGGTGCTGGGCCTGCTCCCGCAATCCTCCATCGCCCCGGACGGCATCACCGTGGCCGATCTGGTGGCGCGCGGCCGCTACCCGCACCAGGGCCTGCTGCGCCAGTGGTCCCGCGACGACGAGCGGATCGTCCGGGACTCGATGGCCGCGACCGGGGTCGACGAGCTCGCCGACCGCTACGTCGACGAGCTCTCCGGCGGCCAGCGCCAGCGGGTCTGGATCGCCATGGCCCTCGCCCAGCAGACTCCGCTGCTGCTGCTCGACGAGCCCACGACGTTCCTCGACATCCAGCACCAGCTGGAGATCCTCGACCTCTGCGCCGAGCTGCACGAGGCGCAGGGGCGCACCCTCGTCGCCGTACTGCACGACCTGAACCAGGCCGCTCGCTATGCGACCCACCTGATCGCCATGCGGGGCGGGAAGATCGCCGCGGAGGGTGCCCCCGAGGACGTCGTCACGGCAGACCTCGTCGAACAGGTATTCGGGGTGCGTGTGCAGGTCATCGATGACCCCGAGACCGCGACACCGCTGGTGGTGCCGCTGTCCCGGCGTCGTGGCGGCGCGCAGCGGCTGTCCGGGACCGCTGCCGCCGACCCGGTGCCTACAACAGCGCCCTGAGCCGCAGCAGGTCGCGGAAGCCGGCCTCGAGCCTGACCCGGCCCGAGGCCCACGCCTTCGCGAAGTTCAGCTCTCCGTCGACCATGGCCACCAGGTCGTCGCCGGTCATCCCCAGTCTGATGTCCGCCTTCTGCTCGGGCGGGCCGTCCAGGGTCTGCAGCACCTCGATGCGACCGGACGAGAGCCGCCCGGTGAAGGTGACGTCCAAGTCCTTGATGTGGCAGCTCAGGGAACGGTCGAGTGCGGCCGCGCTGTGCACCTCGCCGTCCGCCCGGGCAAGATTGTCCGAAAGTCTGTCGAGTGCGCTGCGGCACTCCTCCGTGGTCGCCATCGTGATCGACGGTACCCCAGGCCTTCGCGGTAGCGTCTGGGCATGAGCGACTCGATGGAAGCGTCCGTGGCGGCGCCGGAGGGAGCCGTGCAGTCGGCGCACGCGCCGTCCGGGGCGGCGCCCGAGGAGGCCCCGCAGCCGGCCCGGGCGTACGACCCGGCGGAGCCCGCCCCGCTGGGCGTCGAGCGCGTCCCCACCGGCCGTGCCGAGGTCGACGTGCACCTGGAGCGACTGGCCGACGCCGACCACCTCCCGGCGGACGGCCACCCGGAGGTGTACGAGGATGTACACAGGGGACTGCGGGACGCGCTGACCGCGCTGGACGCACGTCCCCCGCGTCCCGACGACCCGTACGACCACAGGAGCTGAACCGAACGTGGCAGGAGTGGCACGCCGCCGACTCGACGCCGAGCTGGTACGCCGCAAGCTCGCCCGCTCGCGGGAGCACGCGAGCCAGCTGATCTCCGCGGGGCGGGTGACCGTCGGCGGCAACACCGCCACCAAGGCAGCCACGCAGGTCGAGACCAGTGCCGCGGTCGTCGTGTCCCAGGACGACAGCGACCCCGAGTACGTCTCGCGCGGCGGTCACAAGCTGGCCGGTGCGTTCGCGGCCTTCGTCCCCCGGGGGCTGAAGGTCGAGGGGCGGCGCGCGCTGGACGCGGGCGCGTCCACCGGCGGTTTCACCGACGTGCTGCTCCGCACCGGCGCGGAGCACGTCGTCGCCGTCGACGTCGGCTACGGCCAACTGGCCTGGTCCCTGCGGAGCGATGAACGCGTGACCGTCAAGGACCGTACGAACGTACGTGAGTTGACCCTGGAGACGATCGACGGGGAGGGGGTGGACCTGATCGTCGGTGATCTGTCGTTCATCCCGCTCGGTCTCGTGCTGCCCGCACTGGTGCGCTGCACCGCGCCGGGCGCCGATCTCGTCCTCATGGTCAAGCCGCAGTTCGAGGTAGGCAAGGAACGGCTGGGGAGCGGGGGAGTGGTGCGCAGCCCGGAGTTGCGCGCCGAAGCGGTGAAGACCGTGGCCCGTCAAGCCTCGGAGCTGGGCCTCGGCGTGCTCGGCGTGACCGCGAGTCCGCTGCCCGGTCCTTCCGGGAACGTCGAGTACTTTCTGTGGCTCCGGGCCGGGGCGCCGGACCTCGACCCGGCGGATGTCGATCGTGCAGTGGCGGAGGGGCCGCGTTGACCGATACGAGCACGGATGCGAACACAGTGAGCCGCACCGTATTCCTGCTGGCGCACACCGGGCGGCCCGCGGCCGTCAGGAGTGCCGAACTCGTCGTCCAGGGCCTGCTCCGCGCCGGCCTCGGGGTGCGGGTACTGGCCTTCGAGGCAGCTGATCTCCCGCTGCCGAAGGCCGTGGAGACGGTCCCGGAGGCCACGCCCGAGGTGCTTGACGGCTGTGAGCTGCTGATCGTCCTCGGAGGTGACGGGACGCTGCTGCGGGGGGCGGAGTTCGCCCGCGCGTCCGGGGTCCCGATGCTCGGGGTCAACCTCGGCCGGGTCGGCTTCCTCGCCGAGGCCGAGCGCGACGACCTCGACAAGGTCGTGGACCGGGTCGTCACCCGGTCGTACGAGGTCGAGGAGCGCATGACCATCGACGTGGCGGTGCGCCGCAACGGTGACGTCGTCCATCGGGACTGGGCGCTCAACGAGGCCGCCGTCCAGAAGGTCTCGCCCGAGCGGATGCTCGAGGTGGTCCTGGAGATCGACGGGCGGCCGGTGACGGGGTTCGGGTGCGACGGCATCGTCTGTGCGACTCCCACCGGGTCGACGGCGTACGCCTTCTCCGCGGGCGGCCCCGTGGTGTGGCCGGAGGTCGAGGCCCTGTTGATGGTGCCGATCAGTGCGCACGCCCTGTTCGCGAAGCCGCTGGTCACCTCGCCGACCTCGGTGCTCGCGGTGGAGGTGCAGCCGAACACGCCGCACGGCGTGTTGTGGTGCGACGGACGCCGGGCGATCGAGCTGCCGCCCGCAGCCCGCGTGGAGGTGCGGCGCGGCGCCGTGCCCGTTCGGCTCGCCAGGCTCCACCACGCCTCGTTCACGGACCGTCTCGTGGCGAAGTTCGCGCTTCCGGTCTCGGGCTGGCGGGGCGCGCCGCACTGAGCCGTTCCGTGGGTGCCGCGGGCGCGGGACGAGCCCTCGGCACCGGGTCGGTGGCGGGCCCCGCGACGACGGACCGTACGGCTCCGTTTCCAGCCGTCCAGGCCGCGGCCGCCCCCGTGCGGGGCCCTGCGTGCCCCGACCCGGGCGGGGGAATCCTCCCTTGCGCAAAGCTGACGGCCCACCGCTGCGACCTGCGGCTCCGCGTCCGCGGGGCGGGGGCCGTCGCACGGCCGGTCCGCGACCTCGTAAGGTCTTCCCCGTGTTGGAGGAGATGCGGATACGGTCGCTCGGGGTCATTGACGACGCCGTCGTGGAGCTGTCGCCCGGTTTCACCGCGGTGACCGGTGAGACGGGCGCCGGCAAGACCATGGTCGTCACCAGCCTGGGGTTGCTGCTCGGCGGACGCGCCGACCCGGCCCTGGTCCGGGTCGGCGCCAAGTCGGCCGTCGTGGAGGGCAGGGTCAGCGTGCCGCCCGGCGCCCCCGCGGCCGTCCGGGCCGAGGAGGCCGGTGCCGAGCTCGACGACGGTGCGCTGCTGATCAGCCGGACCGTCTCCGCCGAAGGACGTTCGCGCGCCCATCTCGGCGGGCGTTCCGTCCCCGTCGGCATGCTGACGGAACTGGCCGACGAACTCGTCGCCGTACACGGCCAGACCGACCAGCAGGGGCTCCTCAAGGCGTCCCGCCAGCGGCAGGCCCTCGACCGCTACGCGGGTGATGCGGTCGCCGCCCCGCACGCCACCTACCTCGCCGCGTACCGCCGGCTCGAGGCCGTGTCCGCCGAGCACGCCGAACTGACCGTCCGGGCCCGTGAGCGCGCCCAGGAAGCCGACCTGCTCCGCTTCGGACTGAACGAGATCGCCGCAGTGGAGCCGCGCGCCGGCGAGGACGTGGAACTGGCCGCCGAGGCCGAGCGGCTCGGCCATGCCGAATCCCTGGCCTCGGCGGCGTCCACCGCGCACGCCGCGCTCGCCGGGAACCCGGAGGACCCCGAGGGCGTGGACGCGACCACGCTCGTCGCGGGCGCCGGACGGGCCCTGGAGGCCGTTCGCGCCCACGACCCGTCCCTCGCCTCGCTCGCCGACCGGATGGGGGAGGTCTCCATCCTGCTCGCCGACGTCGCGGGCGACCTCGCGGGGTACGCCGACGACCTCGACGCCGATCCGCTGCGGCTGGCCGCGGTCGAGGAGCGGCGCGCCGCCCTCAGTACGCTCACCCGGAAGTACGGCGAGGACATCAGCGCGGTGTTGGCCTGGGCCGAGGAGAGTGCCGCCCGGCTCACCGAGCTCGAGGGCGACGACGACCGGATCGGCGAGCTGACGACGGAACGCGATGCCCTGCGCGTCGAACTCTCCGCCCTGGCACAGGCCCTGACCGACGCCCGTACGGAGGCGGCGTCCCGTTTCGCGGAGGCCGTGACCGCGGAGCTCGCGTCGTTGGCCATGCCGCACGCGCGGGTGACCATCGACGTGCGGCAGTCGGAGGATCCGGAGGGGATCGACGTCGGCGGCCGACGCGTCGCGTACGGGGCGTCCGGCACGGACGAGGTCGAGTTGCTGCTCGCCCCGCATCCCGGCGCACAGCCGCGGCCGATCGCCAAGGGGGCGTCCGGCGGTGAGCTGTCCCGGGTGATGCTCGCGGTGGAGGTCGTCTTCGCGGGGACCAACCCGGTGCCCACCTACTTGTTCGACGAGGTCGACGCGGGCGTCGGCGGAAAGGCCGCGGTCGAGATCGGTCGGCGGCTGGCGAAGCTCGCGAAGAGTGCCCAAGTGGTGGTCGTCACGCACCTTCCGCAGGTGGCGGCTTTCGCGGACCGGCAGTTGTTGGTGGAGAAGACGAACGACGGGTCGGTGACGCGGTCCGGGGTCACCGTGCTGGAGGGCGAGGACCGGGTGCGGGAACTGTCCCGAATGCTCGCCGGGCAGGAGGACTCCCAGACCGCACGGGCTCACGCGGAGGAACTGCTCGCGACGGCTCGGGCCGAGGTCTAGCGGGCGGCCGGACCAGCGGCTCGGCCCCGCCGTCACGGACGGGGCACTGAGCCGGGCGCCGGCGAGGACGACCGTGCGCGGGTGGCGGCGCGCGGGCCGAGCACCGGCGGCCGGCACCCCGCCCGTGCCGCCCGTGCCGCCCGTGACGGTGCCGGGTGTGCCCGCGGCCGGTGCGGCGACGCCGCCGGCCGCTGCCGGATCGAACCCGTCCCAGCGGAGTGGATCCCGCCCGGCGTTAGGGTGCCGGTCATGTTGGCGACGAGGAAGCCGGGCCGGGCGGCGACGTGCGCCGTCGCCGTGGCAGTGACGCGCGTGGTGTACGGCGCACTGAAGGCGCGCACCAAGGGAAGTGCGCGGTGGGAACGCTCCAACTACGCCGGGCGCACGGTCGACTTGTGCGCCGGGCCCGCCGTCACGGCGGGGGCGGCCGCGGGGGCGTTGGTCGCCGGTGCGCCCGCTGCTGCGTTCGCCGTGCTGGTGGCCGGGGCGTGCGGGGCGTACGACGACGTCGCGGGCGACGACAGACGCGGCTTCGGGGCCCACCTGGGAGCCCTGCGCAGCGGGGAAGTCACCAGCGGCGCCGTGAAGTTGATCGGCATCGGGGCGGCGGGGCTCCTCGCGGGGGCCGTGATGGAGGAACGGCCCCTCGACAAGGTGCTCGCCGGTGTCGTGATCGCGGGCGCCGCACACGCGGTGAATCTCGTCGACGTCGGTCCCGGGCGGGCAAGCCTCGGCGTACTCGGACTGGGACTGCCGGGGCTGCTGCAGGGCCCGCTCGCCGCCGCGCCGGTCGGGGCCGCGGTCGTCGTCACTCCGGACGACCTCGGCGAGAGCACCATGCTCGGCGATGCCGGCGCGCACGCGCTCGGGGCAGCGCTCGGCGCGGCCGTCGTCGCCGGGAACGGCCGTGCGGGGCTGTTGGCGCACGCTGCCGCGCTGACGGTGGCCGCGGTGTGCGGCGACCGCGTCACCGAACTCGCGCGCTCACCCATGTGAGTGATCTGAGCGGTGGAGTTGCGGCATACGACACGGGAAGGACGTTCCGGCGGTGCCGGAACGTGCGTACGGACTGGCATCCTTGGCGCGTGACACAGCTGCGTACGGTCCAGGTCCTGGGCGGCGGCAGCGCGGGCAGCAGCGCTCACGTCAGGTCACTGGCCGCCGGGCTGGTGGCGCGGGGGGTGCAGGTGACCGTGTGCGCCCCCGCGCACCTCGAGTGCGACTACGGCTACCTCGGCGTCGGTGCGCGCTTCGTGCCCGTGCCGTGGCGCAGCGCCCCCGCCACCATCGGGGCGCTGCGGGCCGTGTGCGCCGGGGCGGACGTCGTCCACGCGCACGGGTTGCACCCCGCCGTTCGCACCGCCCTCGCCCTCGGCGGCCGGCACGTACCACTCGTCGTCACCTGGCACACCCGGTCGCACGCCGCGGGAGCGCGCGGGCAGTTGCTGCGCATGCTGGAGCGGCGGACGGCACGATCGGCCGCCGTGGTGCTCGGCACGTCTTCGGAACTCGTCGACCGGGCACGCCGCCGGGGAGCCCGCGACGCCCGTCTCGCGCCGGTGTCGCTGCCGCCGCGCCGCCGCAGCCCCCACGAGAACAAGACGAGGGTCGAACTGGGCGCGGTCGACCGGCCGTTGCTGGTGGCCGTAGGCCGGCTCGAACCGGACCGCGGGTACGGGACGCTGCTCGACGCGGCCCACGAGTGGCTCGCCGTCGATCCCGTACCCCTCGTCGTGATCGCGGGGGAGGGCCAGGAGCGGGCCCGGCTGCAGCGGCGCATCGACACGGAGGGGCTGCCCGTGCGGCTCGTCGGCCGCCGTGACGACGTTGGCGACGTCCTGGCGGCAGCGGACCTGGCGCTGCTCCCCAGTCGCTGGGAGGCCCGTTCGCTGCTCGCCCAAGAGGCGTTGGGCCTCGGCGTCCCGCTCGTCGCCACCCGGGTGGGCGGTGTCCCCGAGCTCGTCGGCGACGCCGCCGAACTCGTCCCGTACGGGGAACCGGAGGCCCTCGCCGCCGCAGTCACCCGGCTGTTGGCGGAGCCGGAGCGTCGCGCCCGACTCGCCGCCGCGGGGATCGCGCAGGCGGCCACCTGGCCGACGGAGGACGAGACCGTCGCCCAGGTGCTGAGCATCTACGACGAGTTCACCCAGCCGATCCGGCCCCGTACGTCCTGACGGGTGCACGGTGCGCCGCGCGGCCGGGGAAGCGGGCAGCGGCCCTGCTCCGGCAGTGGCCGGGGCGTGCGCCGTTGCCGGTGTTGACGGGCCACGGCAGTCGCACCGCCTGGCACGGCGCCGCCCACGGCGTGCGGCGGATCGTCCGCCGTGTTCCGGTGCAGGCGTCCGCCAGGGGCGCGCCGGAAGCGCCGGCGGCGGCTTGTACCCGCGGTGACCGTTGCCCGGTGCCCCACCCCGTCACGGCGTGTGGCGGCGGGCACGCAGGGCCAGCGAGAGGGCGAGGACCGTCTGCGGATCGTCCAGGTCCGTGCCGAGCAGTTCGGAGATGCGGGCCAACCGGTTGTACAGCGTCTGGCGGTTGAGGTGCAGTTCGCGGGCCGTCTCCGCCTTGCGGCCCGCATGGGCGAGATACGTCTGCAGCGTGGGCAGCAGCGGAGGGCGTGACGTGCGGTCGTGTTCCAACAGCGGGCCGATGGCGCGCTCCACGAAGGCCGCCAGGTCGGGATGGTCCCGTAGCCGCCACAACAACAGGTCGATGTCCAGGCGTCGCGCGTCGTACCAGGGCCGTTCGGACAGCCCCTGCGCGGCCGTTGCGGTTTCCGCGGCGTGGCGCAGGCCCGCTGAGACGGCTGCCCACCCGCCAGCGGCGGCGACGACGACCACCGGCGGATGCGCTCCGGCCCGCTCCAGGCCCGCACGCGCGACCCCGGCCCGCAGGGCCGCGGCGACCCGGTCGGCGACGGCGGTCCGCTCGGACTCCGCGCGCAGCCCCAGCAGCAGCGGCACCCTGCCCTCGACCGGCCGTACACCGAGCAGGACGGGCACGCCGACGGAGGAGAGCTCCTCCAGCACCGCACGGGCCAGCAGCGACCAGTTCCCCGACGGCGACAGTTCGGGAGCCAGCCGCATCACGATCGGCAGCAGCGGGCCGTCACCCGGCCTGAAACCGAGCACCTTCGCTTGCGCAGGGGCGTCCTCCGCCGCTATCCGGCCCTCAGCGAGGTCGGTCAGGAAGTCGCCGCGCCCGCGGGCCGCCAGCTCCTCCTCCTGACGAGCCTGCATGAGGACCACGGCCAGCACTCCGGCCGCACGCTCCGCGGCCATCCGGTGCACCGGGAGCAAGGGCGACGACACGGCCAGCAGGACCAGCCGGGCACGCACGGACCCGGTGCCGTGCTCCCTCCCGGCCGTCGACCCGGGGGACCCCCAACCAGGCACGTCGACGAGCACCGCCCCGGCCGGTGGGCCGGCTTCCCGCGCAGCGCGCTGGCCCCGCAACCCCTCCCACACCTGCAGAGGATCGGCCGCGGCCTGGCCCGACTCCGTCTCCGCCGCGTACAGCAGCTGCCCGTCCGCCGTTTCCAGGAAGACTGGATTTGCCGTGAAATCCGCGAGGATCCTCAGCACTTGGGGGATGCCGCCGCCGCCGAGCAGTGCCTGTGTGCACCGTCGGTGCACCTCCTCGGCGCGCTGCAACAGGGCGTAGTGGCCGTTGACGATCTCGGTGTGGACCTCCTCCGTCACGGACACGAACGCAACCTCGCGGTGCAGCTGGATCAGCGGGAGCCCGACGGACCTGGCTGCCTCGACGAGGGTGGCCGGCAGCCGGGTGAAGCGGGGTCCGAGCTCCACCACGAGCGCCGCGATCCCGCGATCCGCGAGCCTGCGGACGAACTCCCGCTGCTCGCCGGGCCTGCTCCCGAGGCCGAGGCCGGTGGTGAGCAGCAGTTCGCCGCCTTTGAGCAGGGACGCGATGTTCGGCGCTTCGCCGGCGTGCACCCAGCGCACCGTCCGGTTCAGCCGGTCGGCACAGGCCACCACCTCGGGGAGCCCGCTGCGGAGCCCGGGCAGTTCCAGAGCCCGTTGAACGGTGATCCCGCCCTGTGTTTCCAAGGGTGCCTCGTGTTGCCTCTCGCCTTTGGTAATGCGGGGACGCTACCTGGGCGACTGATCGAAGGACAACCGTCACGCCGGCTTGATGTTGTGGTTCAGCCTGAAGACGTTGTCCGGGTCGTACTGCGCCTTCACCTCGGCCAACCGCCGGTAGTTGTGGGCGCCGAATCCGGCGATGACCCGTTCGTCGCCCTCCGACCCGATGAAGTTGAGGTAGACCATGCCGAGCGACCAGGGGTCGACATCGGTCCGGACGTCGCGGACCCATTGCCTTCCGCGCTCGTCGTCGGCGGGGTCGCTCCAGATCGCGAAGGGGTGCACGGCCCACTGCGCATCCCGCCACGGCAGCGGGTAGTCCGAGTCGTCCCGGCCGAGCGCACCGCCCATGGGGAAGATGATGTGCTGCGAGTTCGAGGGCACGATCATCGTCTCGGCGCGTGCGCAGAACACGTCCACGGCCTCGTCCGGCAGGGCGTCGAGGTACTCGGCCGACCAGTAGTTCCGCAATCCCGGCGGGTCGTCGAGCATGCACTGCAGATCCGCGTACGGCATCTCGGTGATGACCTCCGCCTCGTGGCCGAGGTCCAGCAGCGGTGCCGCCGCCCTGCGCATGGCCGGCTCGGTGCCCGTGAAGGTGATCAGCACCGCGCACACCGCCCGCCCCACCAGATGTTCCGGGACGAAGTCGTCGGGTGAGCCGGTGAGGTAGAGGAAGCCCCCGCCGACGTCGTCCGGCGCGGCGGCGAGCAGGTCCCGGTAGACGGGGAGTACCGCGGGCCCCCTCTCGGCGGGCCAGAGCAGCAGGGCGATCGCCAGATGGGGCAGGGGGTGCAGGCGCAGCGTCATGGAGGTGGCGACGCCGAAGTTGCCGCCGCCGCCGTGCAGTGCCCAGAACAGTTCGGGGTTCTCGTCGGCGCTCGCACGGACCTGCGTCCCGTCCGCGGTCACGAGGTCGACGGAAACGAGGTTGTCGCAGGCGAGTCCGAACTTCCGTTCCAACCAGCCGGATCCGCCACCCAGGGTGAACCCGCCGAGCCCGGTCGTCGAGGCCCGGCCGCCGGTGGTCGCCAAGGAGAAGGGCTGGGTGGCGCGGTCCAGGTGGCTCATGGTGGCTCCGCCACCGACCCGGGCCGTGCGGGCCTCGGGATCCACCGTGACCGCGTGCATCCTCCGCAGGTCGATGACGAGCCCACCGTCGTTGACGGCCAGGCCGGCGACGCTGTGGCCGCCCCCGCGGACGGCCACCTCCAGCTCCTGCTCCCGGCCGAAGTGCACGGCGGCGGCCACGTCCGCCGCCGACTCGCACTGCGCGATCACCGCAGGACGCCGGTCGATCATCGCGTTGAAGATCGACCGGGCTTCGTCGTACCCCGCGTCACGCGGGGTGATGGCGTCGCCGGCCAGGGCTTCGCGGAGTTCCTCCAGGGCCCGCACCGCTATGTCTTGGGGCGCCATGATGCCCCCTTCCGAGGGCGCGACAGGACGTTCCCATCGTAGTCCGGGGTCCTCAGCCCTACCCGCCGTAGGCACCGGAGGCGGTCAGCCGCAGTGCCGTGTCGATCAACGGCACATGGCTGAACGCCTGCGGAAAGTTGCCCACCTGACGCTGTAGCCGCGGGTCCCATTCCTCGGCGAGCAGGCCCAGGTCGTTGCGGAGCGACAGCAGCTTCTCGAAGAGGCGCCGGGCCTCGTCCACCCTGCCGATCATCGCCAGGTCGTCGGCGAGCCAGAACGAGCAGGCGAGGAAGGCGCCCTCGTCGCCCTCGAGGCCGTCGACCCCGGCTTCGTCCCCCGCGGTGGGGTAGCGCAGCACGAAGCCGTCCGGCGTGGACAGCTCGCGCTGGATCGCCTCGATCGTGCCGATGACGCGCTTGTCGTCCGGGGGCAGGAAGCCCATCTGCGGGATCAGCAGCAGCGAGGCGTCCAGCTCCTTGGACCCGTAGGACTGGGTGAAGGTGTTGCGCTCCTTGTCGTAGCCCTTCTCGCAGACGTCGCGGTGGATGTCGTCGCGCAGCTCGCGCCAACGCTCCAGGGGGCCGTCCGCGTCACCCGACTCGATCAGCTTGATGGTGCGGTCGACGGCGACCCAGGCCATCACCTTGGAGTGCACGAAGTGGCGGCGCGGGCCGCGCACCTCCCAGATGCCCTCGTCCGGCTGGTCCCAGTGGTTCTCCAGGTAGCTGATCAGCTTGAGCTGGAGCACGGAGGCGTAGTCGTTGCGCGACAGGCCGGTCATGTGGGCCAGGTGCAGGGCCTCGGTGACCTCGCCGTAGACGTCGAGCTGCAGTTGGTTGGCCGCGCCGTTGCCGACCCGTACCGGAGCCGAGTTCTCATAGCCCGGCAGCCAGTCGAGTTCGGCCTCGCCGAGTTCGCGCTCGCCCGCGATGCCGTACATGATCTGCAGGTTCTCCGGGTCCCCGGCGACGGCGCGCAGCAGCCACTCGCGCCAGGCCCGGGCCTCTTCGCGGTAGCCGGTGCGCAGCAGCGAGGAGAGGGTGATCGCCGCGTCCCGCAGCCAGGTGTAGCGGTAGTCCCAGTTCCGCACGCCGCCGATCTCCTCCGGCAACGAGGTGGTCGGCGCCGCGACGATCCCGCCGGTCGGCGCGTACGTCAGCGCCTTCAGGGTGATCAGGGAGCGGACCACCGACTCCCGGTAGGGGCCGTGGTAGGTGCAGTGCTCGACCCACTCGCGCCAGAACTCGGCGGTGGCGTCCAGCGCGCCCTCGGGGTCGGGGAGCGCCGGCGGCTGGTGGTGCGAGGGCTGCCAGCTGATCGTGAAGGCGAGCCGGTCGCCCGGCGCGATGGTGAAGTCGGAGTACGTCGTCAGGTCCTCGCCGTACGTTTCCGCCGGCGTGTCCAGCCACACCGAGTCCGGGCCCGCGACCGCGACCGTACGGCTGTCGACCTTGTGGACCCACGGGACGACGCGGCCGTAGGAGAACCGCATGCGCAGCGCCGACCGCATCGGGACGCGGCCGCTGACGCCTTCCACGATCCGGATCAGCTGGGGGGCACCGTCACGGGGCGGCATGAAATCGGTCACACGGACCGTGCCGCGCGGTGTGTCCCACTCCGACTCCAGGACCAGCGAGTCCCCCCGGTACCGGCGCCGGTCGGCCGTCGGCGGCTCGGCACCGTCGGGATACGCAGGCCCGAGGCGCCAGAAGCCGTGCTCCTCGGTGCCGAGGAGCCCGGCGAAGACGGCGTGCGAGTCGAAGCGGGGCAGGCACAGCCAGTCGACCGTGCCGTCCCGGCAGACCAGGGCAGCGGTCTGCATGTCTCCGATGAGTGCGTAGTCCTCGATGCGCCCGGCCAATGGATCTCCAGTCGAACGGCCACGTTCCGCCCTGCGTGGCACTTACTGCGGTCAAGGGTGTCAATGGGGTCGTTGACGAGCTCTTGTTCCGGGAGAAGGGCGGGGGTGGTGCCGATCGCCGGCCTGGCTCGGCAGCGAGATTCAGAATCAAGTGTCCGAGCAGGATACGACGCACCCCGGTGATCCGCGCGACGCTCTCGGCAATCCGGCACCACCGAACGGGTGAGCGGCGAGCGGGCCCGGAGAAGCCCGTGATGGCCATGATGCCCTGTGTGGCCGGAAGCAGTCTCCCCCCGTCACTGTTACCCTGGTAGCCCGTGGACCGGTGGGCGTACGAACCCCCGAACCGCAGCGACGGCACCCCCGGGAAATCTCCTGATCTCCGCAGCGGGACCGCCGGTACGCACGATCACCTCGCGACCACGGGAGCCCCCTCTTGGCCATGCCGTCTCGATCCTCGACAGCTACGACGACCAAGCACATCTTCGTCACCGGGGGTGTCGCGTCCTCCCTCGGCAAGGGCCTGACCGCCTCCAGCCTGGGGGCGCTGCTCAAGGCGAGGGGGCTGAGGGTCACGATGCAGAAGCTCGACCCGTACCTGAACGTCGACCCCGGCACGATGAACCCGTTCCAGCACGGTGAGGTGTTCGTCACCAACGACGGTGCCGAGACGGACCTTGACATCGGCCACTACGAGCGTTTCCTGGACGTGGACCTGGACGGGTCCGCCAACGTCACCACGGGACAGGTCTACTCGCAGGTGATCGCCAAGGAGCGGCGCGGCGAGTACCTCGGCGACACCGTCCAGGTCATCCCGCACATCACCAACGAGATCAAGCACCGCATCCGGCGCATGGCGACCGAGGACGTCGACGTCGTCATCACCGAGGTGGGCGGCACCGTCGGCGACATCGAGTCGCTGCCGTTCCTGGAGACCGTCCGCCAGGTCCGCCACGAGGTCGGCCGGGACAACGTCTTCGTGGTGCACATCTCGCTGCTGCCGTACATCGGCCCCTCCGGCGAGCTGAAGACGAAGCCGACCCAGCACTCGGTCGCCGCGCTGCGCAACATCGGTATCCAGCCGGACGCCATCGTGCTGCGCGCCGACCGTGACGTGCCGACCGCCATCAAGCGCAAGATCTCGCTGATGTGCGACGTCGACGAGGCTGCCGTCGTCGCCGCGATCGACGCCAAGTCGATCTACGACATCCCGAAGGTGCTGCACACCGAGGGCCTGGACGCCTACGTCGTGCGGAAGCTGGACCTGCCGTTCCGCGACGTCGACTGGACGACCTGGGACGACCTGCTGGACCGCGTGCACAACCCCGACCACGAGCTCGAGGTCGCGCTCGTCGGCAAGTACATCGACTTGCCCGACGCCTACCTGTCGGTGACCGAGGCGCTGCGCGCGGGCGGGTTCGCCAACCGCGCCCGAGTCAAGATCAAGTGGGTCACGTCGGACGACTGCCGCACCCCGGCCGGTGCCGCGCAGCAACTCGGCGACGTGGACGCGATCTGCATCCCCGGCGGCTTCGGCGACCGCGGCGTCAGCGGCAAGGTCGGCGCGATCCAGTACGCCCGCGAGAACAAGATCCCGCTGCTCGGCCTCTGCCTGGGCCTGCAGTGCATCGTGATCGAAGCCGCGCGCAACCTGGCCGAGATCCCCGAGGCCAACTCGACCGAGTTCGACGCCGCCACCGCCCATCCCGTCATCTCGACGATGGAGGAGCAGCTGGCGTACGTGGAGGGCGCGGGTGACCTGGGTGGCACGATGCGGCTCGGTCTCTACCCGGCGAAGCTCGCCGAGGGCTCGATCGTCCGCGAGGTCTACGCCGACGAGCCGTACGTGGAGGAGCGCCACCGCCACCGCTACGAGGTGAACAACGCCTACCGCGCTGAGCTCGAGAAGAAGGCGGGCATCGTCTTCTCCGGCACCTCCCCGGACAACAAGCTCGTCGAGTACGTCGAGTACCCCCGCGAGGTGCACCCCTATCTGGTGGCGACCCAGGCGCACCCGGAGCTCCGGTCGCGCCCGACCCGTCCGCACCCGCTGTTCGCGGGCCTGATCAAGGCCGCCGTCGAGCGGAAGACGGGCGCGTAGCCGGCAGGCGATACGGTTGGCCGGGGTACGGGACTTTCGGGCCCCGTGCCCCGGTTCCGTTGGGACGGTTGCGTGCGTGCGGGCCCGCCACGGGGCGGTTCGGTAGGTAGTTCGGTACGCGGGAGGACGCTTCATGGCCATCAAGGACATCCCCGAGGAATGGCGGGTCACCGCGACGGCGACCCCGTTTAGGGGGAACAAGACGAGCGTCCGGACCGACGACGTGGTGATGCCCGACGGCTCCACCGCCCGACGCGACTACCAGGTCCACCCCGGTTCCGTGGCGGTCGTCGCGCTCGACGGGAACGATCGCGTCCTGGTGCTGCGCCAGTACCGCCACCCGGTGCGGCACAAGCTCTGGGAGATCCCGGCCGGGCTCCTCGACGTCCCCGGGGAGAACCCGCTGACGGCGGCCCAGCGCGAACTGTACGAGGAGGCCCACGTCAAGGCGGTCGACTGGCGGGTCCTGGTCGACGTCTACACGACGCCCGGCGGCTGTGACGAGGCCGTGCGGATCTTCCTCGCCCGCGACCTCTCCGAGGCGGAGGGGGAGCGGTTCCAGGTCGCCGACGAAGAGGCGGACATGGAGCTCGCCCGGGTACCCCTCGGGGACCTCGTGCGCGGGGCTCTCGCCGGGGACCTGCACAACAACTGCCTGGTGGTCGGCGTGCTCTCGCTGGCCGCCGCGCTGGCCGGCGACGGTGTCGAGTCACTGCGGCCGGCCGAGGCGCCCTGGCCGGCCCGGCCGTTCGACGCCTGAGGCCGCCCGACCGCGTAGCTGGTCCGACGATCGGTTGATCCGATCGAGCGATCCGGTCGCCACGCACCGCCGCGCTCCGCCGGCAGGCCCGCCCGGCTGACTACGCTCGAAGCGCCCGTGTAGACCCGTGCCGGGCTCGGCTCGTGCACCGGCGGACTGGAGCGTGCCCGTGACGGATCAGGTAGTCGGTGGTTTCGGCCACGAACGGACGGGTGAGGCGGGCGAACCGGCCACCGAGGACCACGCTTCGCCGGCCGGACCCGGCAGGCCGGTACCGGGGGGCGACGCCGAGCGTGGCACCGTAAGCGGTGTGGGTGGGCAATTCATCGGACGTCAGCGCGAGTTGAAGGCGCTGCGGGCGGACATCGAGCGGGCCGGACTGGACACGATCGCGGGGCGAAAGGCCCCGCGCGCCAGGGTGTTGCTCATCGCCGGGCGCCCCGGCTCCGGGCGGACCGCCCTCGCCCGCGAACTGGTCCGCCAGCTGGCGCCCGACTACCCCGACGGAGTGCTCCACGCCCGACTCACCGAGCCCGGTGGGAGCCCCGTCCCACCCGGTCGTGCGGCTGGCGACCTGCTCGCGGCCCTCGGGACCGACGTACCGCCGGGCGCGGACGAGGACGTGCTCACCGAGATGCTCCGCGCGGCACTCGCGCACCGCCGCTGCCTGCTCTTGCTCGACGACGCGGACGACGCGGAGCAGGTGGACCCGCTCCTCCCGGACAACTCCGACTGCGTGGTCGTCGCCGTCACACAGGGGCCGCTCACCGGAATCCCCGACGTGCGGCCCTGCACGATCGGCGGCATGGACCCGAAGTCGGCCATCGAGCTGCTGACCCGGTTCACCGACTCGGTACGGGTCACCGTGGATCCGCAGGCCGCGGAGCTGCTCGTGGAACAGTGCGGCGGACAGCCCGCCGCACTGGTGCTGGCCGGTGGCTGGCTGGCCGCCCGTCCCAAGGCCTCCGTCGCCGACGCGACCAAGCGGCTGCGCGGGCTGCCCGACGACCCCGAGCAGCCGGCCGGCGCACGGCCCCTGTCCCGGGCCTTCCGGCTGGTCTACGGTTCGCTGCCGCAGTCGGCAGCCCGGGCGCTGCGGCTCCTCGCCCTCGCCCCGGCGGGTCTGGTCGACGCGCACACCGCGTCCGCCCTGATCGGCTGCTCGGTCACGTCGGCCCGGTCGTTGCTGGAGGACTTCGCCGCTCTCGGGCTCCTGCAGGAGCACACCGCGGACGATCCCGGCCATGTGCCGGACGCCCCGCACCCCCACGGCCAGTACGTGGTTCCGGGCTGCCTCGCCCCCATGCTGCACGTGCTGGTGACCGAGGAGGAGCGGCCCGCCGAGATCCAGCTCGCCCGCGCCCGCATGCTGGAGCGGACCGTGCGGCTGCTGCAGTCCTGTTGGGCGATCACCGAGCCCGAGGGCTCTGCGGCACAACGCAAGCTGGCCGGGCTGCCGCGGGCCATGCGGTTCCCGGGCCCGGGCGCCGCGGACGGATGGCTGCGGTCCCGACAGCAGTCCCTGATGGCCGCAGCGCGCGCCGCCGTGGGGGACGGCGAGCTGGACACCCTGGCCCGCCGGCTGGTCTCGGCCTTCGTCAGGGCGTTGATCGCACACCGGGGTGCCGAAGCCGTGGCCGGAGAGCTCTACGCACTGCACCAGTTGGTCCTCGACGTTGCCGAGCGCCGGGAGCTCCGACGGGAGCAGGCGGCCGCGCTGCTGAACCTCGGAGACCTGGACGCCAGGACGGGCCGCACCGACGAGGCTCTGGACCGCTACCGGTCGGCCCTGGAGATCGCCCGGCGGGCGAACGACCCGTACGCGTACGGCCGGGCCGTGGAATCCGTCGGGGGCACCTACCAGGAGCTGGGGGACTGGCAGCGGGCGGCCGACTGGTACGGTCGCGCGCTCTCCGAGCGGCTGGCGCGGGGGGAGCGGGCCGACGAGGCCCGGCTGTACGGCCGGCTCGGCACCGTGCACACCTACGCGGGCCGCTACGGCGAGGCGCTGCGCAGCTGGCGGGCGGCCGCGGCCGGGTACCGACGACTCGGCGACGTCCCGGGCCATGCGAGGGCGTTGAGCGAAGCCGCCCGGGTGCAGGAGTACGCGGGCCGCCCCGACGAGTCGCTGCGCACCTGCGAGGAGGCCGTGGAGCTGGCGCGGCAGGCCGGCGACCTCCGCCTCCAGGGAGCGCTGCGCCTCAGGCTGGCGGACACGCTGGAGCGGCTGGGGGACCCGGTCGCCGCCAGGATGCATCGCACGGTAGCGGAACAGTTGCTCGGAGGAGAGACCTCCGGCCTGCGAAATCCGTAGTGGTTCAGCCGGAGAATTTTGCTTTGCAAGGCTAGACAGTGCGTCGTCCTTCATTAGACTGGCTGCGCCGGGTGTCCCCCCGGAGACTCCCGTTGCGCGGTGCGCATCCGGGTATGAATGGAAATGCACCACAAATCCCCTGAGCCAAGGACCGTGATCCACGTGAAGGTCGGCATCCCCCGCGAGGTCAAGAACAACGAGTTCCGGGTGGCTATCACCCCTGCTGGAGTGCACGAGCTCGTGCGCTACGGCCACCAGGTCGTCATCGAGGCCAACGCCGGAGTGGGTTCCTCGATCACGGACGAGGAGTTCGTCGCCGCAGGTGCGCAGATCCTGCCCACCGCCGATGAGGTCTGGGCCACCGCTGACCTGCTGCTGAAGGTCAAGGAGCCCATCGCCGAGGAGTACCACCGACTCCGCAAGGACCAGGTCCTCTTCACCTACCTGCACCTCGCCGCCTCCAAGGAGTGCACGGACGCCCTCGTCGAGTCCGGTACGACGGCCATCGCCTACGAGACGGTCGAGCTCCCCAGTCGCGCCCTGCCGCTGCTCGCCCCGATGTCCGAGGTCGCGGGTCGGCTGGCCCCGCAGGTCGGTGCCTACCACCTGATGCGCCCGGCCGGTGGCCGCGGCGTGCTGCCGGGTGGCGTCCCGGGTGTCACCCCCGCGAAGGCCGTCGTGATCGGCGGTGGCGTCTCCGGCTGGAACGCCACCCAGATCGCCGTCGGCATGGGCTTCGAGGTGACCCTGCTGGACCGCGACATCAACAAGCTGCGCGAGGCCGACAAGATCTTCGGCACCAAGGTCAAGGCCGTCATGTCCAACTCCTACGAGCTGGAGAAGGCCGTCCTCGACGCCGACCTGGTCATCGGCGCGGTGCTCATCCCCGGAGCCAAGGCCCCGAAGCTGGTCACCAACGAGCTGGTCTCCCGGATGAAGCCGGGAAGTGTCCTTGTCGACATCGCGATCGACCAGGGCGGTTGCTTCGAGGACTCCCGTCCCACCACGCACGCCGAGCCGACTTTCAAGGTCCACAACTCGGTCTTCTACTGCGTCGCCAACATGCCCGGTGCCGTGCCGAACACCTCTACCAACGCACTCACCAACGCCACGCTGCCGTACATCGTGTCGCTGGCCAACAACGGTTGGGTCGAGGCGCTCCGTCGCGACCCGGCGCTGGCCAAGGGCCTCAACACCCATGACGGCAAGGTCGTTTACAAGGAGGTCGCCGAGGCGCACGGTCTCGAGTCGATCGAGCTGAGCACGCTCCTCGGCTGACGAAGCGATGCACAAGCGGCAGTCCCGGTCAATCGGGGCGGTCAACATTGCGCAAACGGCCGGACCTTGCTGAGCGAGGTCCGGCCCGATGTGTATCCGGCCACTTTGGGGCCGCCTGCTCAACTCGCCCCGAACGTAACCCTTCAGCCGTTTCGCACACGTGCGAATCGCACGGACTGTGTGCTGTGCACCCTTGACAGAGGGGTGTTCGGTTGCCGACACATCGGGCCGGGTCCGGCGGATTGTGTTGCTGCGGAGCGGTGACACGCCATAGAGTCGCCAACCGTCGGCATGGTGCCACGCTGACCTATCGATAAGTTTCCTGGTCACGTCCAAGGAGGTAAGACGACTTGTGAATGAGTCGACATTTTCTCCCGGGGGTGGTCATGCAGGAATGCCAGCGCAGGACCAGGGCCCTGTGTCCGGGCTCGAAGCTGTCGGCTCCGTCGCTGTCCGAACCCTCGCGACCAGCCAGCACATGACGACGACAGCCCACACGATGAAGATGATGGACGGCCAACACGTGAACGCCATGGCCGGCAACGAGAGTGGCCGAGAGTCCACCCACTTCGCCGACTGCGACGAGGTGCCCGAGGGGCACTTCTACGATCCCGACGCCGAGTACGAGCCCGATCCCGAGTACGCGGCCACGCTCGCCCCCGACGCCGCCCGCCAGCGCCGCGAGCGCATCGGTCCCACCGGGCGGCCGCTCCCGTACTTCCCGATCCCGGGCCCGCTGACCGAACACGGTCCCGCGAAGATCATTGCGATGTGCAACCAGAAGGGCGGCGTCGGCAAGACGACGTCGACCATCAACCTGGGTGCCGCGCTCGCCGAGTACGGACGCCGGGTGCTGCTCGTCGACTTCGACCCGCAGGGTGCCCTGTCGGTCGGCCTCGGCGTGAACCCGATGGAGCTCGACCTCACCGTGTACAACCTGCTCATGGAGCGGGGCATGTCCGCGGACGAGGTCCTGCTGAAGACCGCCGTGCCCAACATGGACCTGCTGCCGAGCAACATCGACCTCTCGGCCGCCGAGGTGCAGTTGGTGAGCGAGGTCGCGCGCGAGTCGACGCTGCAGCGCGCGCTGAAGCCGCTGTTGCAGGACTACGACTACATCGTCATCGACTGCCAGCCGTCGCTCGGTCTGCTGACCGTGAACGCCCTGACGGCCGCTCACAAGGTGATCGTGCCGCTGGAATGCGAGTTCTTCGCGCTGCGCGGCGTCGCACTGCTCACCGAGACGATCGAGAAGGTCCAGGAGCGCCTCAACCCCGAGCTGGAGCTCGACGGCATCCTCGCCACGATGTACGACTCTCGCACGGTGCACAGCCGTGAGGTGCTGGCGCGCGTGGTCGAGGCCTTCGACGACCACGTCTACCACACCGTCATCGGTCGCACCGTGCGCTTCCCGGAGACCACGGTCGCCGGCGAGCCCATCACCACGTACGCGTCCAACTCCGTCGGCGCCGCCGCGTATCGCCAGCTCGCCAGGGAGGTGCTCGCCCGGTGTCACGCCGAGTGAGTCTGCCCGGCGCCGACGAGTTGTTCCGTACGACCGGGGGCATGGCGCTGCAGTCGTCCTCCCCACGGCGGGGTGCGGCCGGCGCGAACGGCGAGGCACGCGTACCCGGGCCGGCGGGGGAGAGCGACCCGGTCGAGCACGCCCCGTCCCCACCCTCCTCCACCGCACTGGAGGAACATTCCTCCGCCACCGAGGCGGAGGGGGCAGAACCGCGGAGCCGCGCCGCGGAGGACGAGAAGCCGGCAGCCGCCGGTGCCGCAGTCGGAGCGCCGGAAGGAACGAAGGGCCGGCGCCCGCAGGAGCCCGCGGCGCCGCGCCGCCGCGGGGGCCGGACCCCCGGCCGGCGGCCCAGCGGCCGCGAACGGCACGACGAGAAGATCACGGTCTACGTCTCGGCCGAGGAACTGATGGACCTCGAGCACGCACGTCTGGTGCTCCGCGGCGAGCACGGTCTCGCCGTCGACCGCGGACGCATCGTCCGCGAAGCGGTGGCGGTCGTCCTGGCAGACCTGGAGTCCCGGGGCGACGCGAGCATCCTGGTGCGGCGCCTGCGCGGTCGCTGACGGGGTAGCCTGCGCGCGACGTTCCTTCCGCCCCTGGACCACGATGCCCCCGACTGACGCCGCAGCCACCCCCGAGCCTCCGGGCGGGGGGTCACCCGCGCCGTTGCGCCCGAGCCGCCGCTCCCTGGGCCGCGGTCCGGGCACCGCGCCCCGTCCCACGACGCCCGGAGCGGTACTCGTCCCGGAGGTGGACGCACACCCCGACCACGCAGCCGGCGAGGCCGTGTCGGCCCCGGCCGAGGCGCCCCACTCGTCCGGGGAGCCGGTCGCAGCGCCGACGCCCGGGAGCGGTGAAGCGGATGGCGTGCTCCCGCAGGCGGCGGCCGGCACCGCCGCCACCGGCGGCGCAACGCGCCCCGAGGAGGGGGAGCCGGTGGTGCCCGCCGGCCCGCCGGTCCCGGCGGACGAGGCCGCCGACGTTCCCGCGGTGGCCGCAGCAGGCCCCGGTGAGAGGGAACCCGGCCCGGCCGACGACGGCCGCTTCACCGTACGGCTCGCGAACTTCGAAGGACCGTTCGACCTGCTGCTCCAGCTGATCTCCAAGCACAAGCTGGACGTGACCGAGGTCGCCCTCTCCAAGGTCACCGACGAGTTCATGGCCCACATCCGGGCCATGGGTCCCGACTGGGACCTCGACCAGACCACCGAGTTCCTGGTCGTCGCCGCGACCCTGCTCGACCTGAAGGCGGCCAGACTGCTCCCGGCCGCCGAGGTGGAGGACGAGGCCGACCTCGCGCTGCTGGAAGCCCGGGACCTGCTCTTCGCCCGGCTGCTCCAGTACCGCGCGTACAAGCAGATCGCCGAGATCTTCAACGACCGGCTCGAAGCGGAGGCCAAGCGCTACCCCCGCACCGTCGGGCTGGAACCCCACCACGCCGAGCTGCTGCCCGACGTGGTCATCAACATCGGCGCGGAGGGCTTCGCCAAGCTCGCGGTCAAAGCGATGCAGCCCCGGCCGAAGCCCGCCGTGTACGTCGATCACATCCACGCGCCGCTGGTGAGCGTGCGGGAGCAGGCCGAAGTGGTCGTCCGGCTGCTCCGGGAGCGCGGCAGGGCGAGCTTCCGCGACCTCGTCGCGGACGTCGGCGACACCCTCACCATCGTCGCCCGCTTCCTCGCCCTCCTGGAGCTCTACCGGGAGAAGGCCGTGGCCCTGGACCAGGAGGACGCGCTGGGGGAGCTCGTCGTCACCTGGTCCGGCGGCGATGCGTCGGCCACCGTCACCGATGAATTCGACCGAGCCCCCGAGAACACGGAGGACACGGCATGAGTGACCTCAAGCCCGCCCTCGAAGCCGTCCTCATGGTCGTCGACGAGCCGGCCACCGAAGAGCACCTCGCCAAGGTGCTGGAGCAGCCCAGGCGACAGGTCGCGGACGCCCTCCGCGAGCTCGCGGACGAGTACGCCGTGCAGGGGCGCGGCTTCGAGCTGCGGCTCGTCGCCGGCGGATGGCGCTTCTACACCCGCCCCGAGCACGCCGCGGCGGTCGAGCGCTTCGTCCTCGACGGGCAGCAGGCACGGCTCACCCAGGCCGCCCTGGAGACCCTCGCCGTGGTCGCGTACCGCCAGCCGGTCAGCCGTTCCCGGGTCTCCGCGGTCCGCGGCGTGAACTGCGACGGCGTCATGCGCACCCTCCTCCAGCGCGGTCTGGTCGACGAGGCGGGCACGGAACCCGAAACAGGTGCGATCCTGTACAGGACGACGAACTACTTTCTGGAGCGGATGGGCCTGCGCGGCCTGGACGAGCTCCCGGAGCTCGCGCCCTTCCTCCCCGAGGCGGAGGCGATCGAGGCCGAGACGCTGGAAGGAGTCCCGTCGTTCGATCCGGACGCTCCGGACACCGATGCAGACGACACGACGACGACGGAACTTTGATGCGAAGCAGCGGCAGGAACAGCAGCGGACGCGGCAACCACCGGGGGGCGGAAGGGGGCACCGCCCGGCCGAAGGCCGGAGGATCGCGCGACGACAAGCAGAAGCGTGCGGGCAAGCCCCGTCCCGAGGAGCGCCGCTACGACGTGGGCGGTTCTTCGTCCGACGGTCCGAAGCGGGGGAGGGGCAGTGCCGCCCGCGGAGGCGCCAAGGGCGGGCCCAAGCAGCCCGCCCAGCGCGGCGGCCGCACGGCCCCGGCTCGCTCCCGCGAGTACGACGCCCGCTCGGAGGAGCGCAACCGCGAGCGGTACGCGAACAAGCCCCGCGTCTCTACGCCCAAGACCTTCGGTGACCAGGAGGGCGAGCGGCTGCAGAAGGTGCTCGCCAGGGCCGGCATGGGCTCTCGCCGTGCCTGCGAAGAACTGATCGACGCCGGCCGCGTCGAGGTCAACGGAAAGATCGTCATCGAACAGGGCGTGCGGGTCGACCCGGAGAAGGACGAGATCAAGGTGGACGGGCTCACCGTCGCCACCCAGTCGTACCTGTTCTTCGCGCTGAACAAGCCCGCCGGTGTCGTCTCCACCATGGAGGACCCGGACGGCCGCCAGTGCCTCGGTGACTACGTCACCAACCGCGAGACCCGCCTCTTCCACGTGGGCCGGCTGGACACCGAGACCGAGGGCATCATCCTGCTCACCAACCACGGCGAGCTCGCGCACCGGCTGACCCACCCCAAGTACGGCGTCCAGAAGACCTACCTGGCCGCCATCCAGGGACCGCTTCCGCGTGAGGTGGGCCGTCGGCTCAAGGACGGCATCCAGCTGGAGGACGGTTACGCGCGCGCCGACCACTTCCGGGTCGTCGAGCAGACCGGCAAGAACTACCTGGTCGAGGTCACGCTCCACGAGGGCCGCAAGCACATCGTCCGCCGCATGCTGGCCGAGGCGGGATTCCCCGTCGACAAGCTCGTCCGCACCGCCTTCGGCCCGATCACGCTCGGCGACCAGAAGTCGGGCTGGCTGCGCCGGCTGACCAACACCGAGGTCGGCATGCTGATGAAGGAGGTCGGCCTCTAACAGGGCCGCGGCACCGAGGTCCGGCAACGTCCGGCGCGGTCGCGGAGCGAGCCGCGGGTGACTTCGTTGCCCGCGGGGCACGGCCGGCGACAGCAGCCGGGTCCTGCTGCTCGCACGGTGCCGTGGTTCCCGGCGGGACGCGGGCGCGCCGCCTCCGGGTGGGAGCCTGCCGTGCCCCCTGGGCTCCGTCCGGGTCCAGCGGTCTGCGAAGGCGGGAACGGGGTCCGCACGGTCGGCGCTGCCGGCGTGCCGGTCCGTGCCCGTCGGACGGGCTGGAGACGGGCGCCCGCCACCGCGCCCGCTCGGGCGTGGGCCCGTCTCCCTGCTCGTGGGCGCGGGACGCGCAGGGGGGGCTGCGAGGAGCTCCGCCGGTGCCGTGGGGCTGGAGCGCGTCGCAACGTGGCCGGGTCCCGCGGAGCGTTGCCCCGGCGGGCCGCGCGGCGGACCGGGCCGCGTCCGTCATTCCGCGGCGTCGTCATGCTTCCGCGCGAGCCCGGCGCCGCGGTCCTCGTCCCGCGGTCCGTGCGTCTGGAGGAACAGGACGGGGCCGCTGCCGAGGCGGCGGTCCCCTGCCATGGCGAGGGTCGCGGCGAAGGCCTTCGCCGTGTAGACGGGTTCGAGGCGCAACCACCCGCCGCCCTCCGCGAGGCGGTGCGCCGCGCGGGCCTGCGGGGTGGTGCGTCCGTATCCCGGCCCCAACCAGTCCCGCACCATCGTCACGTCACCGGGGGCGAGTCGGGCCGGCGGAAGGTCCGCGCCCCGGTCGCGGAGCAGCCGTTCCGTCCGGTGGGCCAGGGTGACGACGGAGTACGCGTCGAGCCGGAGCGTGTCGTTGACGACCACGCCGACCACTCGGGTGCGCTCCAGCCCCGCGAGCCGCAGTCCCAGAGCGAGGCCCGCGGCCGTTCCGCCCGAGCCGACGGCGGTGACCACGTGGGAGGGTTCGGGGAGGACCCCCGTCGACACCTGCTCCGCGATCTCGAAGGCGGCTTCGACGTATCCGAGGGTTCCGATCGGGGCGGAGCCGCCTGCCGGCAGGAAGTACGGCCGGCGGCCGCGCCTGGTGTGCCGTAGGAAGAGCCACGGTGCGGAAGCGACGGTCCGGCCCTTGGTGCGGGTGAAGTGCAACGCCGCCCCCGAGCGCCGCAACCGCGCGAGTTGCTCCCGCACGTGGTCGTCGACCGGCTGGTCGATCAGCGCGATGGCGGTGTGCAGTCCCTGCTCCCGGGCGTAGAGGGCAGTAGCCAGGCCCCAGTTCGTGCCGAGACCACCCACGGTGAGGATCGTGCGGGCGCCCCGTCGGTGCACGTCGGGGAGGATCCACTCCAGCTTGCGGACCTTGTTGCCGCCCCAACCCCCCGAGCCGAACCCGCTTTCGTCCTTGCACCACACCGAGGCGCCGTCCGCGACCCCGGGCAGCTCGAACACGGGGGTCGGGCCGTCGCCGAGCGGGACGTGCGGCAGGGAAACGGCCAACTGCGGACACCGCCCGTGCAGCAGCGCGGTCATTCCGGCTGTCCCTTCGGGGAGGTCGGCGGGACGCACCAAATGTCACGGGGCGTGTGCACGGTGCGGTTCGTCGGTTGGCGCGCCCGGTCAGGTTAGCGGTGGCCCTCCGGGGCGTACAGGAGCACGTCGCTGCCCGTGGCCCGGACGCCGGTTCCCCGGGCGCTTGTCCTCACCTCTCCTTGCCTTTATAGTCAACTTGACTCTTAAGGAGGGTGGAGTGGGCCTCGCGGATGTGGTGGAGCCTTTGCAGCGACCGCTGTTCACCTGGCTCGGCACCCCGGTCAGCTGGACCGAAGTCCTCGGTTTCGCGAGCGGTGCGCTCTGCGTCTGGCTCGTCGCCCGTCAGCACATCGCCAACTGGCCCATCGGCATCGCCAACAACGTCCTGTTCGTCCTGCTGTTCACCCAGGCCGGCCTGTACGCCGATGCGGTGCTGCAGGTCGTCTTCATCACCCTCGCCGCCTACGGCTGGTGGACCTGGACCCACGGGGGTGGACCAGGCTCCGACGTCCTGCCGGTACGTCGCACCGCGCGCGCCGAATGGGCGTGGCTGCTCGCGGCGGGGGTGGTGGGCACCCTCGGCCTGACGCTGCTCCTCCGCGGCACCACCGACTCGACCGTCCCCTTCTGGGACGCGACCACCACCGTGCTCTCCCTCGTGGCGACGTACGGACAGTGCCGCAAACGGGTGGAATCCTGGTGGCTGTGGATCGCCGCGGACGTCGTGTACGTACCGTTGTACGCGTACAAGGAGCTGTACCTCACCGCACTGCTCTACGCGGGATTCCTGGCCCTGTGCGTACACGGACTGCGCGCCTGGTCCCGTGATCTGACCGCAGGGCACCCACGTCCGGTGGAGGTGGCGGCATGACGCGCTACCGGCACGGCCTGGTGCTCGGCAAGTTCTACCCGCCCCACGCGGGACACCACCACCTCGTGCGCACCGCGCGTGACCGCTGCGAGCGCCTCACCGTGCTCGTCTGCGCCTCCTCCGTCGAATCGGTCCCCCTGGAAGACCGCATGGCATGGATGGGTGAAGTGCACCCCGACGTCCGGGTCGTGGGCGCCATCGACAACACCCCCGTCGACCTGACCGACCCGGCCGTCTGGGACGCGCACATGGCGGTGTTCCGCGCGGCCGTTCCCGGCCGAGTGGACGCCGTCTTCACCTCCGAGCCGTACGGGCCCGAGCTGGGGCGCAGGTTCCGCGCCGACGCCGTCTGCGTCGACGCCGACCGTACGGTCTTCCCCGTCTCCGGCACGGCCGTGCGCAAGGACCCGGTCGGCTGCTGGGACTACCTCGAACCTCCGGTGCGCGCCGCCCTCGCCCGCCGGGTCGTCGTCCTCGGAGCCGAATCGACCGGCACCACGACCCTGGCCAGGGCGCTCACCGCGCACTTCAGGGCACGGGGTGGCGTCTGGTCCCGCACGGCCTGCGTCGCCGAGTACGGCAGGGAGTTCAGCGAGCACAAGCTCGCCGCATTGCGGGCCGAACAGCCCGGGGCGACCTGGTCCGACGTCCGGTTCCACAGCGACGACTTCCCGCTGATCGCACGCCGGCAGACCGAACGGGAGGACGCGGCGGCCCGTACCGGCTCACCGGTACTGGTCTGCGACACCGACGCGTTCGCCACGACCGTCTGGCACGAGCGCTACCTGGGGGCCCCGCACGAAGAGGTCGCCGAGATCGCCGCGCGGGGCCGCGGTGACCTGTGGTTGCTCACCGACCACCGGGGGGTGCCCTTCGAGGACGACGGGTTGCGGGACGGCGAGCACCTGCGGCCCTGGATGACCGCGCGCTTCGCCGACCGACTCGCCCGCACCGGCCGAAGGTTCGCCACCCTCAGCGGCTCGCGCGAGCAGCGCCTGGCGAAGGCGGTGTCGGCCGTCGACGAACTCCTCGCGGAGGGCTGGCAGTTCGCCGGTCCGCTCCCCGAGAGGCGGTGAACGGCCGTGAGCGAGCAACCAGGTCCCGCAACCTACGACCCCCACGCCTTCCCGCCCTTCGCCGTCACCGTCGACCTCGCCGTCTTCACGGTGCGCGACGGCGAGCTCCAGGTGCTGCTCATCGAACGCGGCCAGGAGCCGTACAAAGGCGACTTGGCCCTTCCCGGGGGGTTCATCCTGCCCGGTGAATCGGCCGGCCAGGCCGCCCGCCGCGAACTCGCCGAGGAAACCGGCCTGGCGGCGGACACCGCTGCCGCACTCCACCTCGAACAGCTGCGCACCTACAGCGACCCGGACCGCGACCCCCGGATGCGTGTCGTGTCCGTGGCGTACGCGGCCCTCGTCCCCGATCTGCCCGAGCCGCAGGGCGGGGGCGATGCCGCTCACGCCCAGTGGACGCCCTATCGGAGCCACGGACGGCTCGCCTTCGACCACGACCGCATCCTCTCCGACGCCCACGACCGCGTCGGTGCCAAGCTCGAGTACACGTGCCTCGCCACTGCCTTCTGCCCCGCCGAGTTCACCCTCGGCGAGCTGCGGCAGGTGTACGAGACCGTCTGGGGCGTCGAACTCGACCGTCCCAATTTCCGGCGCAAGGTCCTCACCACACCGGGCTTCGTCGAGGCCGTCGCGGGAGGAGCGCGCCTGACCGGCGGCCGTGGGAAACCGGCCGCGCTCTACCGGGCGGGGCCGGCGAACGCCCTGCATCCTCCACTGCTGCGACCGGAAGGACGGCATTCGACATGACCGCCACGAGGACCATCACCAAGCAGGCTGCCACCGGGACCCTGACCGGACTGGCGCTCGGCGACGCACTGGGCTTCCCCACCGAGTTCAACGACGTGCCGTCGATCCTCGCCAAATGCGGGCCGTGGCGCGAGATGGCGCTGCCGCAGCCCGCGGTCGTCACCGACGACACCCAGATGACCCTGGCCCTCGCACGCGGCATACGCACCGCGATGGGCCGGGGGCTGCTCACTCCGTTGCGACTGACCCGGCCCGTGCGCGAGGAGTTCGTCGACTGGTACCACTCCCCGGCCAACAACCGGGCCCCCGGCCGCACCTGCCTGGTCGCCTGCCACAAGCTGGACAGCGACATGCCCTGGCAGGAGGCCAGCCAGATCGCGTCCAAGGGCTGCGGTGCCAACATGCGGGTCGCACCCGTGGGGCTCGTACCGGGCCTCAGTGAGGGACAGCGATCCGGCGCCGCCCAGCTGCAGGCGGCACTCACCCACGGCCATCCGACCGCCCTCGCCGCCTCCGACCTCACGGCCCGCGCCGTGTTCCTGCTGGCACAGGGCACGGAACCGCAGGGTCTGGTCGGGCGGCTACGCGGTTACGCGTACGAGAACCGATCCCGCTACGACCACCTCTGGCTCGGTGACCTGTGGGCGTACGCCCACGACGCGACGCCCGAGGCGTTCATCGAGCGCGGCTGGGACGAGTGCCTGGTGGCCCTCGAACGACTCGCCTCCGCACTGCGCGACCCCGACCCGGAGGCCGACCCGTGCCTGGCGACCGGAGACGGATGGGTCGCGGAGGAAGCGCTCGCCACCGCCCTGCACTGCTTCCTGCTCTTCCCCGAGCGGCCCGTCACGGCGCTCCGGCGCGCGGCCTGCACCCGGGGCGACTCCGATTCGATCGCCTGCCTGGCCGGGGCGTTCGCGGGGGCGCACCTGGGGGCGTCGGCCTGGCCCAAGGAATGGGCGGAGCGCATCGAGTACCGCAGCGAACTGTTGACACTGGGGGCGCTCTGGGATGCTTGATCCATGGTGGACGCCCTCGGCATGGACCTCGCACCCATCGTCGACGAGCAGCCCGATCCCCTGCTGTTCGCCACCGTCTCGGGTGCCCACCTGTACGGATTTCCGTCCAGGGACTCGGACGTCGACATCAGGGGAGCGCATCTGCTGCCCGTGGAGCGGCTGATCGGGCTCCGCGAGCCGGAGGAGACCCGGTCCCGGATGTGGGAACGGGACGGGATCGAGATGGACCTCGTCAGCCACGACCTGCGCAAGTTCGTCCGGTTGATGCTGCGGCGCAACGGTTATGTCCTGGAGCAGTTGCTCTCCCCCCTCGTGGTCCACACGACGGACGCGCACGCGGAGCTCGTGTCGCTCGCGCCTACGGTCCTGACCAGCCACCACGCGCACCACTACCGCGGCTTCGCGGGCACCCAACGGCGTCTCTTCGACAAGAACGGCGAACTGAAGGCGCTGCTCTACACGTTCCGGGCGCTGCTCACCGGTATTCACCTGATGCGCACCGGCGAGGTGCAGCCCCACCTCCCCACGCTCCTGCAGGAGGTGAAGGCACCGGCGTACCTGCCCGAGCTCATCGCGGCGAAGGCGGACGCCGAACACGGCCGGGCGGTGATCGACACCGCTTCCGTCGGCACGGACGTCGACTCACTGCACGCCACTCTGGACGAGGCACAGGCCGAGACGTCCCTGCCGGCCGAGCAGTCGGCGACCGCCGCCCTGCACGACTTCGTGGTGAGGGCCCGCACCGAGCGCGCTGCTGCGGTGCCCGCGCAGCGCGACGCGTCTCCTGCCTGAGTCGGAGGCCGGCGTCCCTCACCGGGGCTCGCCATCCGGTTCCTCCTGCCGGCCGCCGGGCCGGTGCCACGGGGCGTCAGCGGCGGGTGCCGACGGGCGTCGTCCCCGTGCGCACACCTCCGTGCGCGTGTCACGGGGCGTCAGCAGCCGTGTGGTCAGGGCCCGGACAGGCCGGCTGATGCACGCCGTGTGCGCACCAGGAAGTCCTCCACGCGGGCCCGGTCCGGCCCGTCCGGGAGCGGGGTGTTGAGCGCGGCGGCGTCCGCTTCCGCGACGAGGCGGTTCATCAGGGACTCGACCTCCTCCCACGGCACTTCGCCCCGCTTCACCGCGAGCAGCCGGTCGCGGTCGCCGCCGACGTCGACGGCGAGCCGGCCCGTGCGCAGCAAGTCGCGGCTGCTCGCCAGCAGGCGCACCAGGTGCATGGCGTGCTTCCAACGGGGCGCACCGTGCTGTCGGACGTCCGCTTCCAGTTTGCGGCGCTGCCCGGCCGCGTAGCGTGCGAACGTCACGTGGACCTGGCGGGACAGGAACGCGTCGCGCAGCGCCAGGAGTTCACGTCCGGTGTCGTCCACGTGCTCGACGAGCGGGGAGTGGAGGCACTCCAGGACGTTCGGGTTGGCGCGCAGCGCCAGCTCGCAGAAGCGCTCCAGTTCCCAGGAGAACTGCTCCGGTGCGGGACCCTCGACGTGTGTCGGGGGCTTGTCGAAGCGCCAGTACAGCGGCGTCGGGGCGAGGAAGACGCCGCGGCGGTCGGTGTCGCTGTCGTCCGTCGCCAGGCCGAAGGCGCGGGAGCCCATGACGCAGGAGTAGATCATGTGGTCGCGCACCAGGCCCTCGGGAGTCATGCGGCAAGGCTACGGGCGGCACCCGCCAGGCCCTACACCAGGCGGATCTCGTTCCCTGACACGGTGATCCGCTTCGGTGCCAGCGGTCGCTGGGCGGGTCCCCGGGCCACCGAGCCGTCCGTGATGCGGAACCTACTGCCGTGGCACGGGCAGTCGATGGTGCCGTTCGCCACCTCGTTCACGGTGCAGCCCTGGTGGGTGCAGATCGCACTGAACGCCTTGAAGTCACCCTGCACCGGCTGGGTCACCACGACCTTCTGTGCGGCGAAGACCTTGCCGCCCCCTTCGGGCACCTCCCCGGTGGTGCCCAACGGCTCGCCCGCGGGTGGCGGGGCGCTGCCCGGCGTCCGTGCGGTGGGCGGCGACGGCGGCGAGGCCGGGGCGAAGGACTCGCCGCCGCTCTTCTCCCCGTACCGGGTGCACCCCGCCACCACGGCGGCGGCGCCGGTCACCAGGACCGTGCGGCGGGTGGTTGCCGCACTGCCGCTCACGTGGTCGCTCCCATGGTCGCGTTCCTTCATCTCGTCACTCCGAACGTGCGGAAGAACCAAAGCGCCGAGGTCAGCCAGAGCATCGCGAGCGACGCGAAGACCAGCCCGCCGACGACTGGCACCAGCCACCCCGGCAGTCGCTCCATGCGCAACAGCAACATTTTCGCGCTGAACGCGCCGAAGAAGAAGCAGCCGAGCAACGAGTGCCACAGAGCCCGCGGGGTCGCCGTCTGGAAGCCCAGTGCGTACAGGCAGTGCACGGCCACGGGCACGGTCACCAGGAACGCCGCCCGGCCCGACCAACGGTGCAGTGCGGGCGTCCAGTCCCCGGCCCGCACGCCCGGCAGCTGCCCGTACATCGTGAGCGCGGTGACGAGCTGGACGAGTCCGAGGGTGAGCGCCGCCGTGGCGAGCCAGGCCTTCACCGCACTCGGGCTGCTGAAGCCGGCCAGATTGAAGGCGGTCCCGGACGGGGCGTGCACGCTTCCGTACGCCCCGAGACCGACCGCCACGGCCGCCGCGACCAGTGCAGGGACGAGATAGCGCGCCGCACCGGGAGCTGCCGCCCCGGGCGCGGGCGGACGTGGTGGCGGCGGTGGCGGTGGCGGGTATGCGCCGCCCGGCGCATTCGGGTCCACGGTCATGGGGTACCTCGGTCGGATGGTCAGGGGACGACGGGTCGTGCGGTCAGCGGGGTGCCGTCCACGGTGACGGCTCCGGTGGCCGGGTCGATCGGCGGAGCGGCTGCCGGTTTGCCGTCGCGGCTGACGATGCCGACCTGGCGGCCGTCCCGGGTGATGATCCAACCGCCCTTGAGCCGGGCTCCGCGCACTTCGGCGGCGGCCCGGTACAGCCCTGCCGGCTTCCTCGCCTCCGCGGCCGTGAACGGCCAGGTCCGGTCGCCGATCCTGACTGCTCCGGTGACCTCGCCCCCGGTCAGATTGCCGTCCAGCCTGGCGCCGGTCTCCCCCGTCAGGTGCATGTCCCCGTCGGCCTCGACGGGGCCCCGCAACCACGCCTCCCGGGTGCGGCCGTCGCAGAAGTACGCGATGGCCTTGTCGCCGCGGACCGAAACGGCGACGGACGCGGTGCCGTCCCCGGTCCGGCCCGTGTACTCGGCCTGCGGCAGGGCACTGGAGACCGCAGTCGACGGCGGGGTGCGGGCAGGCGTCGGCGACGCGGGGTTCGAACTCGGGCTCGGGCTCGGCAGCCCAGGGGTGCTGGGAGCCGTGCTGGCCGCCGACGAGGGCGCGGGTTCACCGGTCGTGGCGTTGAGCGACAGCATGAACAGGCCGAGAACCAGCCCGGCGAGCAGGGTGACCAGCGGTCCTGGGTGCTTCATCGGAGTCTTCCGCAGGGACGGCGGGTAGGGGCGACTCCATGGAAACGGACGCGACGTTACGTGTCCACCGATCGCGCTCCGTGATGGTCCGGGTGGCGGCAGTGTTCGCCTCGGGTGACATTGTCGATGTTTTCCCTTTTCGTCCCTCGAAAGGCAGGACCATGGCGGGAAACGATCTCGGTAGCCTCATCGGCTCGTTGCTGGGCAGCGGTCAGAGCGGTCAGAACGGCGCGGGAAAGATCCTGGGTGCACTGCTCGCCGCGTTCAACGGAGGTGACGAGGCCACGACGGCGTCGTCCAACGGCAGCCCGCTCAGCGGCCTCATGGACAGCCTCAGCAGGTCCGGACTCGTCGAACAGGCCCAGTCCTGGATCGGAACGGGCGAGAACAAGCCGGTCAACGGTGCCCAGATCGCCGAAGCCCTGCCGGATGACACCCTGAAGAAGGTCGCCCAGGAGGCGGGTGTGTCCACGCAGCAGGCCGCGGACGAGATCGCCCAGTTCCTGCCCAAGGCCGTCGACAGGCTGACCCCGAACGGGCACCTCCCGCAGGCCCACTCGCTGGAGGAGCTCTTCGGGGCGCGGCGGTCCTGACCGCACTCGAACGCGCCGTGGCGACCGTCCCCCGGTCTCGGAGGACGGGCGCCGCGGCGGCGTTCCCGGACCGCTGACTAGGCTGGTCGGAGCACTTGCCGAGCGTGAAGGAGCACGAAGTGGCGGTACGAGCCGTCCGGGGAGCCGTCCAGCTGGAGCGGGACGAGTCCGGTCACATGGACGAGCGGGTCGGCGAGTTGCTCACCGCCATCCTGGAACGCAACCGGCTCGCGGCGGACGATGTGATCAGCATCTGGTTCACTGCCACGCCCGATCTGCACAGCGACTTCCCGGCCGCGGCGGCCCGCGCGCTGGGGATCGTCGACGTTCCGCTGATCTGCGCGCAGGAGCTGGACGTCGACGGTGCCATGCCGCGCGTCGTGCGGATCCTCGCGCACATCGAGTCCGACGTGCCCAAGTCGAAGATCGCGCACGTGTACCTCGGTGCCGCGGCCGCCCTCCGCAAGGACATCGCCCAGTGAGAACCGCCGTCGTCATCGGAACCGGACTGATCGGCACGTCCGCGGCGCTGGCGCTGTCCGGCCGCGGGGTCACGGTGCACCTCAGGGACCACGACCCGGCTCGTGCGAGGACCGCGGCGGCGCTCGGTGCGGGCACGGACGAAGCACCCGAAGGGCCCGTCGACCTCGCCGTCGTCGCCGTACCGCCCGCCCACGTGCCCGCCACCCTCGCCGAGGCGATGCGCGCCGCGACCGCCCGTGGCTACCTCGACGTCGCCAGCGTCAAGGGCGGTCCGCGTCGGGAGCTCGAGGCCCTCGGCGTGGACATGTCTGCGTACATCGGTACGCACCCGATGTCCGGCAAGGAGCGCTCCGGACCACTGGCCGCGACCGCCGACCTCTTCGAGGGCCGTCCCTGGGTGCTCACCCCGACCCGGGACACCGACACCGAGGTGCTGAACCTGGCCCTGGAGCTGGTCGCCCTCTGCCGCGCCGTGCCGGTGGTGATGGACGCCGACGCCCACGACCGGGCGGTCGCGCTCGTTTCGCACACCCCGCAGCTGATCTCGTCCATGGTCGCGGCCCGCCTCGCGGACGCCGACGAGACCGCGGTGCGCCTGTGCGGACAGGGCATCCGGGACGTGACGCGGATCGCGGCGTCCGACCCCTCGATGTGGCTGGAGATCCTCTCGGCCAACCCCGGGCCGGTCGCCGACGTCCTCGCAGGCGTCGCGGCCGACCTCGACGGGACGGTCCGCGCCCTACGAGCCCTGCAGTCCTCCGACGAGGACGAGCGCAAGGACGGCACGAACGGCGTCGAGGACGTGCTGCGACGCGGCAACGCCGGTCGGGAGCGGGTGCCCGGCAAGCACGGGGCCGCCCCGACCGCCTACGAGACCGTCGCGGTCCTCATCAGCGACCAGCCGGGTGAGCTCGCCCGCATCTTCGCGGACACCGGCCGTGCGGGCGTCAACATCGAGGACGTCCGCATCGAGCACGCCACCGGCCAGCAGGCCGGCTTGGTGCAGCTCATGGTCGAGCCCGCCGCGGCTCCGGTGCTGTCCGCGGCCCTGCGGGAGCGCGGCTGGGCCCTGCGTCAGTAGGACCCCCCCACTGCCCGGCACCCGCCCCGGCCCGCCCACTGCCCGACACCGGCCCCGGGCGCACCGCCCGGGCCCGGCCCCGTGGCGCGGGCTCGGGCCGGGGTCCCCCGCACGGGTGCATGGCAGGTTGCCGCACTCGGTAACCTTGTGCGGGGCACCTTGGCATTCCGGCCTGCCCGCAAACGCGTATGAGGAAGGTCTCCGACACCGTGGAATCCGTGATCGTCGCCATCGACGGCCCCTCCGGCACGGGCAAGTCGAGCACCTCCAAGGCGGTCGCCGCAGAGCTGGGCCTGAGCTACCTGGACACGGGTGCGCAGTACCGGGCGATCACCTGGTGGATGATCAGCAACGGCGTCGACGTCGCCGATCCCGAGGCGATCGCCAACGCCGCGGGGAAGCCCGCGATCGAGTCGGGCACCGATCCGCTCGCGCCGACGATCACCGTCGACGGGGTGGACGCCGCCGGTCCGATCCGCACGCAGGAGGTGACCGCCAAGGTCAGCGCCGTCAGCGCGGTCCCCGAGGTGCGCGCCAGGATCACCGAGCTGCAGCGGTCCATCGCCGCCGCCGCCGAGAAGGGCATCGTCGTCGAGGGCAGGGACATCGGCACCACCGTCCTGCCCGACGCGGACCTGAAGGTCTTCCTCACCGCCTCGCCGGAGGCCCGCGCCGCACGTCGCAGCGGTGAGCTCAAGGGCAAGGAGGCGGCCGACCTCGCCACCACCCGCGAAGCACTGGTCAAGAGGGACGCGGCCGACTCCAGCCGCAAGACCTCTCCGCTGGCCAAGGCCGCAGACGCCGTCGAAGTCGACACCACCGAGCTCACCCTCGCGCAGGTCATCGAGTGCGTGGTCACCCTGGTGGAGGAGCGCCGGGGTACGGCTGAGTACGAGGAGAAGCGGGCCGCCCGGTGACCGTACCGTCCACGAGGGGCGCCGCCGTCGGCCGGCGGATCGGCATCGGCCTGATGTACGGGCTGTGGAAGCCCCGGGTCCTCGGAGCCTGGCAGGTCCCGGCCGACGGGCCGGTCATCCTCGCCGTCAACCACGCGCACATCATCGACGGGCCGATGCTCATGGGTACGGCCCCCCGTCCGGTGCACTTCCTCATCAAGAAGGAGATCTTCGTCGGTCCCCTCGGCCGTTTCCTCCGCGGGATCGGCCAACTCGAGGTGGACCGCGACAGCACCGACCGCGCCGCCGTCACCCATGCCCTCCGCGTCCTCGAATGCGGTGGCGTCCTCGGGATCTTCCCCGAGGGGACCCGCGGACAGGGCGACTTCACCTCGATCCGCGCCGGCCTCGCCTACTTCGCCGTGCGCTCCGGCGCGCCGATCGTGCCGGTGGCCGTGCTCGGCACCACGGGCCGCGACGGCAGGGAATCCGACGAGGCGGGCGACCGGTCCGCCCGCGGCGGGCGGCTGATACCGGCCCTGCCGCCGCTGCGCAGCCGGTGCGACATCGTCTTCGGCGAGGCGTTCCGGGCCGGGGACGGCAGCGGCCGCCGTACGCGCAAGGCGCTGGACGAGGCGACCGTGCGCATCCAGGAGCGGCTCACCGCCCACCTGGAAAACGCAAAGCGCCTCACGGGCCGCTGAGCGAGACTTCAGTAGTGGGCCCGCGGCTCCCGCCGAGCGCTCACCGACCACCACGAATGAACGAGGAACGGACTTCATGAACGACCAGCACGACCACGGGGCACTCGGCGACACCGAGTACGCGGAGTTCATGGAGCTCGCCGCGGAGGAGGGCTTCGACCTCGCGGACGTCGAGGGCGCGATCGAGGAGGCGGGACACGGCCCGCTGCCCGTCCTCGCCGTCGTCGGCCGTCCGAACGTCGGCAAGTCGACCCTGGTGAATCGCATCATCGGCCGTCGTGAGGCCGTCGTGGAGGACAAGCCGGGCGTCACCCGCGACCGCGTCACGTACGAGGCCGAGTGGGCCGGTCGCCGCTTCAAGGTCGTCGACACCGGCGGCTGGGAGCAGGACGTCCTCGGCATCGACGCCTCCGTCGCCGCCCAGGCCGAATTCGCCATCGAGGCCGCCGACGCCGTCGTCTTCGTCGTGGACGCGACCGTCGGGGCCACCGATACCGACGAGGCCGTCGTCAAGTTGCTGCGCCGCGCGGGCAAGCCGGTCGTGCTCGCCGCCAACAAGGTGGACGGCCCCTCCGGCGAGGCGGATGCCGCCATGCTCTGGTCGTTGGGGCTGGGCGAGCCGTTCCCGGTCTCGGCACTGCACGGCCGGGGCACCGGAGACCTGCTCGACGAGGTCCTCAAAGCCCTTCCCGACGCGCCCGCACAGACCTTCGGCAGCGTGGTCGGCGGCCCGCGCCGCATCGCGCTCATCGGTCGCCCGAACGTCGGCAAGTCCTCCCTGCTGAACAAGGTGGCGGGCGAAGAGCGCGTCGTCGTCGACGAGATGGCGGGCACCACCCGCGACCCGGTCGACGAGCTCATCGAACTCGGCGGTACCACCTGGAAGTTCGTGGACACCGCGGGAATCCGCAAGCGCGTCCACCTCCAGGAGGGCGCCGACTACTACGCCTCGCTGCGCACCGCGGCCGCGGTCGAGAAGGCGGAGGTCGCCGTCGTCCTCATCGACACCAGCGAGTCCATCTCGGTCCAGGACCAGCGGATCATCACCATGGCCGTCGAGGCGGGCCGGGCGCTCGTCATCGCCTACAACAAGTGGGACACCCTCGACGAGGAGCGGCGCTACTACCTGGAGCGCGAGATCGAGACCGAGATGCAGCAGGTTTCCTGGGCGCCCCGGGTCAACGTCTCGGCCCGCACCGGCCGGCACATGGACAAGCTGGTGCCGGCGATCGAAACCGCGCTGGAAGGCTGGGAGACCCGCGTTCCGACCGGGCGGCTCAACGCCTTCCTCGGCGAGCTGGTGGCGGCGCACCCGCACCCGATCCGCGGCGGCAAGCAGCCCCGCATCCTCTTCGGCACCCAGGCGGGCACGAAGCCGCCCCGCTTCGTGCTGTTCGCCTCCGGCTTCCTGGAGCACGGCTACCGACGCTTCGTCGAGCGTCGGCTGCGCGAGGAGTTCGGCTTCGAGGGCACCCCGATCCACATCTCGGTGCGGGTGCGCGAAAAGCGCGGGAAGAAGAAGTAGCCCACACGACGAAGTGGGCGGGGGGGCTGCCGCCCCGGCCACTTCGCGTCTTCTCACATGCTTCGTCGGGGTGCCGGCGGCAGGGCCGTGTGGGTGTGCGGGTGCCGAGCGCCCGTGTGCCAGAAGGGGTGTCCGCCGAATCCTGCCTGACCGGTGAATCCGCCGCGGCCGACCGCCCCCGACCTGCCGCTGTCGAACGCCGTGAACTCCAGGTCCTCCTCGCCACTTCGGTCCCCGGGCAGGGTCCGGAACGCCATGCGGTACTCGGAGCACAGCGCGTCGTAGATGGGGGTGGGGGACGGTTCCACCGAGGCGTCGTGCGCCGTGCGCATGGAAGGGATCAGGCCCTCGTACGGCTGCCGGTTGGGGTCGTATGTGTGCACGTCTGAGCCAACGACCCGCATGCCACTGGGATGCGGTCGCGTCCGGGGGATAGCGGGTCGGAAGCGTCATGCTGCGACACGGAGGTCCTCACGTGCCGGCCAGGGGCATGGCGGCGGCCACGAGCCGGCCGTTCGCCGCGGCCTTGTCCAGTGCGTCGCGCAGCAGGTCCTCGCGCGGCTGCTGGCCGATGGATCCGACCGGGGCGGCGAACACCAGCACCGTGTGCGACTTGTTGGCCGCCGTACGCCATCCCTCGGTGACCTGGAGCGGCTGATGGGCCTGCCACCAGGCGACCTGACCGGCGCCTCCGGTCCCCGGCTGCAGCACGGCGTGCAGCTGGCCCATGGCGAGCAGCACCGACCATCCCGGCAGGGTCCGCGGCACCTGGTTCACGGCGGAGACCGGCAGGAATCCCTGCTCGATCAGCAACGGAAGGAAGTCGTCGCCACCGCCGGCCGACCCGGGACGGGCGATCGGGGACGTCGGCTCGACCACGAGCGCAGGGTGCAACTCGTCCTCGATCAGGACCAGTCCGCTCGTCACGCCGAGCACGGCCTGCTCGGGCGCCCCGCCCAACGGCGCGTTCTGACCCTCGTACGGCTGTGCGGCGGTGGCCTGTGCCCCGCCGGTGATGGAGCGGACGGCTCCCCGGAGTTGCTCCTCGGCGACCTGGACGACCTGGGAGGGGATGCAGCTGGCGTGGGCGAAGGCGAGGACAGCGGTCTCCTCGCCGACGAACAGCACGGTGCTGGTGCGTTCCTGCGCGGAGTCTCCCGGGGTGCGGCAGGAGGTGCAGTCGTAGCTGCCCGGGGCGTTCTCGCCGGCGAGCAGCCGGTCGGCTTCTTCGTCGCCGATCTCGGCGCGTACGTCCTCGCTGACGTCGAGCATGCGCGGCACGGGTGGCTCCTCGGACTCGGTGCGTGGTTGCTGCCGGGCGGTACCCGGCTCATGACGAGCACAACGGGCGAGTCGCTGCGGGAGTCACGCGGGAAGCGGACCGCAGGAGACAGATCGTCACAGTGACAGATCGACAAATCGTCGACAGGGCGAGGCGGTCTACGTCCCCGGAGGGAGTCCACGCGCGGCGACGGCCACTCGAACGGCGCGCCGAACCGGGAATCCGACGGGTCCTTACGGGCCCGGCTCGGCCCCGGACTGCGGGCTCCCAGTACAGTCGCTTGTCGATGACCATGAACCCCAGGGGAGTGCACCGGCGCATGCACATCTCGTTCCTGCTCCACAACGCCTACGGGATCGGCGGGACGATCCGCTCCACCTTCAACCTGGCGGAGGTCCTTGCCGAGCGCCACGACGTGGAGATCGTCTCGGTCTTCCGCCACCGCGAGGAGCCGACGCTCGACGCCCCCGCGGGAGTCCGCATGCGCCACCTCCTGGACCTGCGCAGGGGCAGCCCCACGTACGACGGGACGCACCCCGACTACACCCGGCCCGCACGGGTGTTCCCGCGCGGCGACGGCCGCTGGAAGCAGTACAGCCGCCTCACCGACGCCCGGATCGCCGCCCACCTGAAGACGCTCGACGCCGACGTCGTCGTCGGCACCCGACCCGGACTGAACGTCCACATCGCCCGCCAGGCCCGCCGCGGTCCCGTCCGGGTGGGGCAGGAACACCTCACGCTGGACAGCCACGGGTACCGGTTGCGCCGCGAGATCGGTCACCGCTACGCCATACTCGACGCGATCACCACCGTCACCCGGGCCGACGCGCAGTCGTACCGCACCCGGCTGAGGCTGCCCGGAGTGCGGATCGAGTCCGTGCCCAACAGCGTGCCCGCGCCTACCGTCGCGCCCTGCGACGCCACGAGCAAGTGGGTGATCGCGGCCGGTCGGCTCACCCGGGTCAAGCGCTATGACCTGCTGGTCAAGGCCTTCTCGAAGGTGGTCGCCGAGCGCCCCGACTGGCGGCTGCGCATCTACGGCAGTGGCGATGCGACCGGCAACGAGAAGAACTCCCTCCTGACCCTCGTCGAACAACGCGGACTGCACAACCACGTCTTCCTGATGGGGCCCGCCAACCCGCTGGAGCCGGAGTGGGTCAAGGGCTCGCTCGCCGCCGTCACATCGAGCATGGAGTCCTTCGGGATGACGATCGTCGAGGCGATGCGCTGCGGTCTGCCCGTCGTCTCCACCGACTGCCCACACGGTCCCGGCGAGATCATCGAGGACGGGGTCGACGGACGTCTCGTTCCCGTCGGCGACGAGGACGCGGTCGCCGACGCCCTCCTCGGCCTGATCAACGACGATGAACTGCGGCGGCGGACCGGCGAGGCGGCCCTCGCGGCATCGGCCCGGTTCGACCCGCAGCGGATCGCCGAACGCCACGAGGCGCTCTTCACCGAGCTGCTCTCCCGGGGCGGGAACGGCCGGACCCGCGGCGTCCTGCGGGACGCCGTGCACCGCTCGCGCGGTGTGGTGCTCGACGCGGCCTACGGCCTGAGGTACAAGGCCGCCGATGTGATGCGTAAGGGGAGGACGGCATGACCACGTCCAGCGGGCGGCGGACGCCGCGTGCCGATTGCATCGCCGACTCCGCGGGCGGCATCACCTTCGACATAGCGGGGCTCGCGAGGCCCGGCGCCGCCCTCGTACTGCGCAGGCGGGGCGGCACGGCCACGACGGACACCGTGCGGCTGCCGCTCACCCCCACCGGTACGGACCGTTCGCGTGCGGTGCTGCCGAGCACGATGGAGCTGGCCGAGGGCCACTGGGACGCGCACACCGACGACGACACGGCCGTCGAGTCCGGGATCCGCGACCTGCGGTCGCTCATCGACCGGGTGCCCGACGCCGGGCGGGTCGCCGCCCGTGTGCCGTACCCGACGACCACGGGCCGCCTCGCCGTCCGCTCCTGGGTGCGCGAACCGCACGCCGAGGCCGGCGACATCACTTTCGAACAGGGAGCGTGCACGGTTCGGGGCGCGCTGTACGGAGCGGAGCCCGGGGACGGAGCGTCGGTCGAGGCCAGGTCGGGCGACACCACGCACCGGGCCGCGGCGGCCTGTGCGGGCGGGGAGTTCTCCTTCACCCTGTCGTTCTCGACGCTCGCCGGTGAGCCGGACGGGATGCCCACAGGAACCGACCGGCAGTGGACGCTCTGGCTGCAGCCGGCGGCGGGCGCAGAACCGGTGCGGATCTCGCGCATCCTCGACGACGTGTGGGACCGTCGGAACGTCTACGTGTATCCCGTGCACGAGACCGAGGGCTACCGGGCCGTCCCCTGCTACAACGCCGAGAACGACCTCTGCATCCGGCTGACGGCGCCGGCGGTGGCCGACGGCGCCGTCAGCCACCGCCGGTGAACCCGGGCCGACGCCGGTCGTGGGGTCCCGTGGGCGGGCCGGGCGGCCTCCCGGCGACCCCGCGTTCGCGGCCGGGGATCACGCCGCTCGAAGCCGCCGGTGCGGGCGCGGGCGAAGACGGCCTCGCGGACCTCGTCCGTCCTGATCTGCTGGCACACTCACCCCATGCTGGAAACCTCGGCACGACTCCTGCGTCTGCTCTCCCTGTTGCAGGCTCATCGCGAATGGTCGGGCGCCGACCTGGCGGAGCGGCTCGGCGTCACGCCGCGCACCGTCCGGCGGGACGTCGACCGGCTGCGTGAGCTCGGCTACCCCGTCAACGCGAGCCCGGGCACCGGCGGCGGCTACCAGCTCGGCGCGGGGGCGGAGTTGCCGCCCCTGCTCCTCGACGACGAGGAGGCCGTCGCCGTCGCGGTCGGCCTGCGGACCGCCGCGGGCAACGGCGTCGAGGGCATCGGCGAGACGTCCGTACGTGCCCTGGCGAAGCTGGAGCAGGTGCTCCCCCACCGGCTCCGCCGCCGTGTGTCGGCGCTCAACGCCTTCACCGTTCCGATGGTGCGGGCCCCCCGGGCACAGGCCGACCCCTCCGTGCTGACCGAGCTCGCCAACGCCTGCCGGGACAGCGAGCGGCTGCGCTTCGAGTACCGCGACCACCAGGGGGCCGCGACCCGCCGCACGGTGGAACCGCACCGCTTGGTGTGTACCGAACGCCGCTGGTACCTCGTCGCCTGGGACGTGGAGCGCGCCGACTGGCGGACGTTCCGGGTGGATCGGATCACGCCCAGGCCGCCGCACGGTCCGCGGTTCGCCCCGCGCACGCCGCCGGCCGAGGACCTTGCGGCGTACGTGTCGAAGGGCGTGTCGACGGACGCGTACGCGGAGCGGGCGGTGATCAGGCTGCGCGTTCCCGCGGAACGGGCGGCGGACGCGGTGCCGCCGTCAGCCGGGGTCGTCGAGCCCGAGGGTCCGGACAGCTGTCTGCTGCACACGGGTGCCGCCAACCTGGACGTGATGGTCATCCACGTGGCGCTCATGGGTTTCGACTTCGAGGTGGTCGAGCCGCCGGAGCTCACGCTGCACGTCAGGGCGATCCGGGACCGGTTGTCCCGGGCTCTCGGGGAGTGACCTGTCGTACCGGGGCCGTGGCGAACCCGGGGTGGTTCAGGTCGAACGCCGGGGACTCCGAGCGCACCCGGGGGATGGCTTCGAAGTTGTGGCGGGGCGGTGGGCAGGAGGTCGCCCACTCCAACGATCGTCCGTACCCCCACGGGTCGTCGGTGGTGACCCGGGCACCGTACTTCTGCGTCCTCCAGACGTTGTAGAGGAAGGGCAGCGTGGAGAAGCCCAGCAGGAAGGCGCCGATGGTCGAGACCGTGTTGAGCGTGGTGAAGCCGTCGGCCGCCAGGTAGTCCGCGTACCGGCGGGGCATGCCCTCCGCCCCCAGCCAGTGTTGTACCAGGAACGTGATCTGGAAGCCGATGAAGAGCGTCCAGAAGTGGATCTTGCCGAGGCGTTCGTCGAGCATCCGGCCGGTGAACTTCGGCCACCAGAAGTAGAAGCCGGCGAACATGGCGAAGACGACGGTGCCGAAGACCGTGTAGTGGAAGTGGCCCACGATGAAGTAGCTGTCGGTGGTCGGGAAGTCCATCGGCGGGGAGGCGATGATGACCCCGGTCAGCCCTCCGAACAGGAAGCTCACCAGGAAGCCGATGCACCACAGCATCGGCGTCTCGAACGACAGCGAGCCGTTCAGCATCGTGCCGGTCCAGTTGAAGAACTTCACCCCCGTCGGCACGGCGATCAGGAAGGACAGCAGGGAGAAGAACGGGAGGAGGACCGCGCCGGTGGCGAACATGTGGTGCGCCCACACCACCACCGAGAGCCCGGTGATGGCCATCGTGGCCCCCACGAGCGTCGCGTAGCCGAAGATCGGCTTGCGGGAGAAGACGGGGATGATCTCCGTGATGATGCCGAAGAACGGCAGGGCGATGATGTACACCTCGGGGTGGCCGAAGAACCAGAACAGGTGTTGCCACAGCAGGGCGCCGCCGTTGCCGGGTTCGAAGACCACCGAGCCGAACCGGCGATCGGACTCCAGCACCAGCAGCGCCGCCGCCAGCACCGGGAACGCCACCAGCACCAGGATGGTGGTGAACAGCACGTTCCAGGTGAAGATCGGCAGACGGAACATCGTCATGCCAGGGGCGCGCATACCGATGATCGTCGCCAGGAAGTTCACCGAGGTGAGGATCGTGCCGAAGCCGGAGAGCGCCAGTCCCATGATCCAGAGGTCGACTCCGGTACCGGGGGAGCGGTCCAGACTGTTGAGCGGAGCGTACGCGGTCCACCCGAAGGCGGCGGGACCGGTCGGTACCAGCAGCGATGCGAGGACCATCAGCCCGCCGAAGAGGAACAGCCAGTACGACAGCATGTTCAGCCGGGGGAAGGCCACGTCGGGGGCGCCGATCTGCAGGGGCACGATCTCGTTGGCGAATCCGGCGAAGGTAGGGGTCGCGAAGAGCAACAGCATGATCGCGCCGTGCAGGGTGATGGCCTGGTTGTACGACTGGTTCGACAGGAGTTGGAGGCCGGGACGGGCCAGCTCGGCGCGCATCAGCATGGCCAGGAGCCCGGCGATCAGGAAGAAGCCGAACGACGTGACCAGGTACAGGTGTCCGATCTTCTTGTGATCGGTGGTCGTGAGCCACTCCACCACCACTCGGCCCTTCGGGCGCGGTGGCGCCGACGAGGAGGTGGTCTCGGCGGTGCCCGTGCCCATCGTTGCCCCCTCGCGGTCCGCGGCACGGGGCCTCGTCCAGCAGTGGTTCGGTCTCGGACTGGAGGCACGATGCTAGTCACGCGCCCCCGTGCGACCGGGCGCTGACACGGCTGCGCGTGCACGGGATACGCGAACGGGTGATCGACCGATTCATCCGTAAGTGTGATCTGCGTAAGGAAGGTCCGTTTTCGGCTGGTGGTCGAACGCGGAATTGTGAGCGGGGCGGCGGAATTCCGCATCCATTTCCCGGCCGGATCCCGGCCTGCGGGAATTCTGCGCAATTCCTGCACCGGCGCCCCCGTTTCGCCTGCGTCGCTGCCCGAATCGCGGTCAAACGCTTGCCTTGATCTTGTGACACAAGTGTGACCGGTGGGGTATGTGAGGTGTCTGGCGCGTGTGCGCACGCCTCTGCGGGGCCCGACGCGACAGCCTTCCGTCACCGTCCGCTGCCACCTACGGTGATCCCATGGCACCGACACCGACACCCCCGGAACAACCCGACGACGCACCCGAGTCGTACGTCGGCCTCGACGCCGACCGGGCCGCGCAACTCGCCCGCAGCCGGGGGTGGACCACCGTCAGGGCACTCCCGCCGGGATCGATCATCACGATGGAGTACCTGCAGGGCCGGCTGAACTTCGAGGTCGACCAGGACACGGTGGTCCGCTGCTGGAAGGGCTGAGCCGGCCCGGCCCGCACCGCGGGCCGGTGCGGGCGTCACCAAAGGCGAAGGCCCCGACGACCGTCGGGGCCTTCAGCGGGAAGCCGGGCGGCTGCGTGCCGCATCGCCGTACCCGGCGTCAGCCGCCCGCCAGGTGACGCGAACGCGATGGTCTGCGGCTGCCGACCGGCGTGACGGGCGTGCGCTCCGAGCGCACCGTGTGCGGATGCTGGCGCGCCTGGGCGAGCTGGGCCTTCGTGGTGCCGGACGGCGCCGCCGAGGCACTCCGGGAGGTCGTCCGACCCGAGCCGGCCCCGACCGGCTGGCGCACCGGCTCGCCGCTCCCTTCTGCCACCGCGCGCTGGGCGAACATCGTGGGCCGCAGCCCACCGGCAGCGACCGGCAGCGAAGGCACCGGCCGACGGCGGGCGCGCCACTGGTCGCGCAGCGAGAGGATGAAGGACTCGGTGTGGCCGATCAGCGGCTCGCACCACGGCAGGGCGAGCAGGATCAGCAGCCCCGCGGCCCAGCCGAGCAGCACGTCGCTCAGCCAGTGCGTGCCGAGGTAGACGGTCGTCAGCCCGACGCCGAGGGCGACCACGGCCGAGAGCGCCGACAGATAGCGCCTCGCTCTCGGGGTGGTGGCCAGGTACGCGAGGATTCCCCAGGTCACGACGGCGTTGGCGGTGTGTCCTGAAGGAAATATATCGCCGCCGGCGAAGAGCTCGGCGGAGCCGATCTGTGTCGCGTAGTGGGGGCCGAGGCGGCCCAGCCCGAGCTTCACCGCTCCCACGGTCGCGTTCAGCAGGAGCAGCGAGGCGCCGAGGGCCAGCAGCGGGCGAAGGGTGTGCTGGCGCCAGGAGCGCCAGCCGAGCCATGCCGCCACCATCACGGCGGTGGGGCCGCGCTGTCCGAGGACGACGAAGTAGTCGAGGAACGCATGGAGTTCCGGCCACTGCTGGTAGGGCCGGAAGAGCATGACCTTCCAGTCGACGATCACCAGCCAGGACGAGATGAGCACGGCGACGACGATGGCCAGATAGAACGCCGACGTCCCGCCGAAGAGGGCGAGACGGGTGCGGCTTATCCGCGGGATCTCTATCTTCGGCGGCTCCGGCTCCCGGTCCAGACGGGCAAAGATGTCGGTACGCACCCAATCGACGTTACAGCGAGTGAGTGTGGCGGCAGGCCGAACCAGGCTCTTCGTGATGACGATGTGATGTGGAGTAGGTCTCAGTCGTACATTCATTCAAAGGGGCGGGGGAATTCTGAGAGGCCGGGTTCCGTCAATTCGGGCGACTCATTTCGGATATGTGTTTGTAGACGGAGAAAAGCGTTCATGCGATTGCTCCACCGGATTCCGGGGCCGTTTGGAGCACTTGGGGCGGCACCCTCCGGGTACCCGGGCGTGGCGTACGCCACACCGTGGTCCCGGACGAGGTGAGAGGTGCACCACGCGCCGGCGCCCCGGACTCGCGTACCCTGGCTGATCACTCGCCCGTCGATGCCGGGCCGACCGAGGGACCCGACCGGTCCCCGTCGGGCCCGCCGAGCGCGAGGGAATCACCTGGGAGGTACGTACATGAATCGGACGACCACGGCCGCACGCCCGCGTGCCACCGGTGGCGGTGCCAACCGCTGGGTCGTCCTCCTCGTCCTGTGCGTGAGCCTGCTGTTCGTCGCGCTGGACGCGACCGTGCTGCACGTCGCCGTACCCGCCGTCACCGAGGACCTGCGCCCCAGCGGGGTCGCTCTGCTCTGGATCGTCGACGCCTACCCCCTGGTGTGCGCGTCGCTGCTGATCCTCTTCGGCACGCTCGGCGACCGGGTGGGGCGCCGCCGCATCCTGCTGCTCGGCTACGCGCTCTTCGGCGTGGCCTCCGCCGTCGCAGCGCTCGCGACCACCCCCACGGTGCTCGTCGCCGCCAGGGCCCTGCTCGGCGTCGGCGGCGCGATGATCATGCCGGCGACGCTCTCCATACTTCGGGCGGTCTTCCCGGACCGCCGTGAACGAGCCACCGCCATCGGCATCTGGACCGCCGTCGCCGCGGTGGGTGCCGCGACCGGGCCCGTGCTGGGCGGCTTCCTCGTCCAGCACTTCTGGTGGGGCTCGGTCTTCCTGATCAACATCCCCCTGATGGCGCTGATCCTGCCGGTCGGACGGTGGCTGCTCCCCGAGTCCCGGGGCAACGGTGATGGTCCCTGGGACGTGCTCGGCGCTCTGACGGCCGCGACCGGCGTCCTCGGTGTGGTCCTCGGCGTGAAGCGCCTCGGCGCCGGCGACGGGCTCGCCGATCCGTGGACCACGGGCCCGCTGGTCGTGGGTGCCCTGCTGGTCGCCCTGTTCGTCCGCCGCCAGAAGCGCCGTACCCACCCGCTCATCGACATCCGCATGTTCGCGCGGGCGACGTTCTCCACTTCGGTCGGCTGCATCGTCCTCGCGATGCTGGCGCTGGTCGGCCTGGAACTGATCGCCGTCCAGTACCTCCAGCTCGTCCTCGGACTGAGCCCGCTCGAGACCGGTCTGCGGCTGCTTCCGCTGACCTTCGCGGCCATGGCGGCGGGTGCCACCGGCTCGTTCACCCTGGGGCGCCTCGGGCCACGCCGGATGGTCGGCTGGGGTTTCGTCCTGACCGCTGCAGCCGTGCTGCTGCTGACCTTGATGGGGCAGCACGACCGGCCGCTGTTGCTCACCTGCGGGTTCGTCCTGCTCGGTTTCGGCCTGCAGACCACGCTCTTCGCCGCCTACGAGTCGATGCTCAGTGAAGCACCCGCCGAGCAGGCCGGCGGTGCCGCGGCCATCGGCGAGACTTCCTACCAGCTGGGTGCAGGGATGGGGATCGCGCTGCTCGGCAGCGTCATGAACGCCTCCTACGCGCCTGGCCTCGATGTGGTGACGAGCGCCCCGCAGGCGGCCCGGTCCGCCGCGGCCAACTCGTTGGGCGAGGCCTACCAGGTGGCGGCGCAGCTGGGCGGCCCGGTCGGCGAGGCGCTGCACCTCGCGGCGCGCCGTTCCTTCGTCCACGGCCTCCACGTGACGCTCTTCGTCAGCGCCGGCCTGTTGCTCGCAGGAGCGCTGGCGGCCCTCCGGCTCCCGACGGTCATGGAGTGCGCGGCCCGTGAGGCGGAGCCGTCCGAACTGCCGGGTGTGCCCGAGCAGCCGACGGGCGCTCAGACCTACGACGGCTCCGTGTGCGAGAAGACCCGTCGCGAGTCGGACGTGTCGATGGCCGGTCGCCGGCCGGACGTACCGCCGGCCCGTCGTGAAGTGTCCGTCCCGGCACGCCGCACGCCCGCGGAAGCAGCTGCTCCCGCCCGCTCTGGACGCACGGCACACTGAGCCGTAACGTCAGCGCCGAGCATTAACTACCACTGCTAGGTTCTGGCCCAGCCCGCGTGAGCCGTCGGAGGCACCCCATGTCCGCATCCTCGAAGCCGCCGCCCTTCGACCCCGCCGATCCGCTCGGCATCGACGACCTCCTGGGCCCGGAGGACCTGGCGATCCGTGACACCGTCCGTGCCTGGGCCGCCGACCGGGTGCTGCCGCAGGTGGCCGACTGGTACGAGCGCGGTGAACTCCCCGCCATCCGCGAACTCGCCCGCGAGCTCGGTTCGATCGGAGCCCTCGGGATGTCCCTGACCGGGTACGGCTGCGCGGGTGCCACCGCGGTCCAGTACGGATTGGCCTGCCTGGAACTGGAAGCCGCCGACTCCGGTATCCGCTCCCTGGTGTCCGTCCAGGGCTCGCTCGCCATGTACGCGATCCACCGCTTCGGCTCGGAGGCGCAGAAGCAGCGCTGGCTGCCGTCCATGGCGGCGGGCGAGACCATCGGCTGCTTCGGGCTGACCGAGCCCGACCACGGCTCGGACCCGGCGGGCATGCGCACGTACGCCAAGCGCGACGGCTCCGACTGGGTGCTGACCGGTCGCAAGATGTGGATCACCAACGGCTCGGTGGCCGGGGTGGCGGTGGTGTGGGCGCAGACGGACGAGGGCATCCGCGGCTTCGTCGTGCCGACCGACGCCCCGGGCTTCTCGGCGCCCGAGATCAGGCACAAATGGTCGCTGCGTGCCAGTGTCACCAGCGAATTGGTCATGGACGACGTCAGGCTGCCCGCCGACGCGGTGCTCCCGCAGGTCAGCGGACTGCGCGGTCCGCTCGGCTGCCTGAACCACGCCCGCTACGGAATCGTCTGGGGGGCGATGGGCGCGGCGCGCTCCAGCTTCGAGGCCGCCCGCGACTACGCCATGACGCGCGAGCAGTTCGGGAAGCCCATCGGGGGTTTCCAGCTCACCCAGGCCAAGCTCGCCGACATGGCCCTCGAACTGCACAAGGGGATCCTGCTCGCCCACCACCTGGGCCGGCGGATGGACGCGGGAACGCTCCGGCCGGAGCAGGTCAGTTTCGGGAAGCTCAACAACGTGCGGGAAGCGATCGAGATCTGCCGCACCGCGCGCACCATCCTCGGTGCGAACGGCATCTCGCTCGAGTACCCCGTGATGCGTCACGCGACCAACCTCGAGTCGGTGCTCACCTACGAAGGCACCGTCGAGATGCACCAGTTGGTCCTGGGCAAGGCGCTCACCGGCCTCGACGCCTTCCGGTAGACCGGCGAGCGCCCTGCTCAGCTCTGGTTGAAGAAGCTGTCCTGCCCCTGGCCCGTGGACTCCCCGTTGACGATCTCGGTGTCGGCGGGGGTCAGCAGGAAGACCCGGGTGGCCACGCGCTCGATCGATCCGCGCAGCCCGAAGGTCAGCCCGGCTGCGAAGTCGACGACCCGCTTGGCGTCGGAAGGCTCCATGGAGGTCAGGTTGATGATGACCGGGACGCCGTCACGGAAGAGCTCCCCGATCGCCCGCGCGTCACGGAAGCCGTCCGGGGCGATGGTCGCGATCCTGCGGCCCTGCTCCTCGGCCGACTCGGAGGCCACCTTGACCCGCGGGTCGGTGACCCACTGGTCGCTCGTTCCAGAACCCTCGGCGTACTCGTCGTCGTAGTAACGCTCGTCGTTGTCCTCGACGAGACCCAGCCATGCACTCGCCTTGCGCACCGATCCCATGGACGCCTCCTTTCAACCGCGGTCACTCGTGGTTCCGCATCCCTATGGTCGTCCATAATGCGGATTGAGCGCCAAGTGGATAGTCGCCGCGCGCGGGATTCGTGACGGGACTGGTGCAGAAGATGTGATGATTCGTCAAGATTTGTCCAGCGTAGGGGCCCTGTCGGGCTCATATGGAAGCAAAATATGAATCTCCCTCCAGACGGGTGATCGAGGGTGCGTACGGGTGAACGACAGGCCTCGGTACGATGCGTGGCCGCGCACGCGAACGACTCCCGGGGGACCGTCTTGTTCGGAATCGTCAGGCCATGTACCCATCGGCTCACGGACGGCCTCAAGGCCGAGTGGGTGGCTCATCTCTGCGGACTCTGTCTGGCCCTCCGTTCGGAGCACGGCCAGTTCGCCAGGGTCGTCACCAACTACGACGGCCTGATCGTCTCCGTCCTGACGGAGGCTCAGGTCAAGCGCGCGCCGGAGCAGCGGCGCACGGCGGGGCCGTGCCCGTTGCGCGCGATGCGGACCGCGCCGGTCGCGCGGGGTGAGGGGGCGAGGCTCGCCGCTGCCGTTTCCCTGGTGCTGGCGTCCGCGAAGGTGCAGGACCACGTCGCCGACCGGGACGGGGTGTTGGCGCACAAGCCGGTCGCCAGGGCGGCCCGCCGGGTCGCGGCGGGCTGGGACCGTGCGGGCGCCAGGGCCGGTGCCGAGCTCGGCTTCGACACGGCGGTGCTGGTCGACGCGGTGGACCGCCAAGCCGGGATCGAGTCACTCGCCGGTCCGGGCACCCCGTTGCTCGTGGTGACCGAGCCGACGGAGACCGCAACGGCGGCGGCCTTCGCACACACCGCGGTCCTGGCCGGCAGGCTGCAGAACGTCGCCCCCCTCGCCGAGGCCGGAAAACTGTTCGGACGGCTCGCCCACCTGCTTGACGCTGTGGAGGACCTGGAAACTGACGCGGCGTCGGGCACCTGGAACCCGCTGACGGCGACGGGTACGACCCTGTCCGAGGCGCGCCGCCTCGCCGACGACGCGGTGCACGGCGTCCGGCTCGCCTTGCGGGACGCGGAATTCGTCGACGACAGGCTCGTCCACGTGTTGCTCGCGCACGAGCTGCGGCAGTCCGTGAACCGCGCGTTCGGCACGACGACCTGCTCCCACCAGGGCCATGACCAGCAGCCGCCGCAAGGCGGTCCCCACGGTGGCGGAGCACGACCGGCCGGCCCGTACGGTTCGGGCCACCCGCACGGCGGTGGGCGCCATCCGGGTGGTCCCGGTGGTCCCGGTGGTCCCGGTGGTCCCGGTGGTCCCGGTGGTCCCGGGGAGCCGCCGCCGCAGTTCGGCGGCCGGCAGCCGAAGCCCGAGCCCCGGGGGTTCCTGGCGGGTTGTGCGGTCTTCATCGGGCTCTTCTGCACGTGCCGGATCTGCTGTGCGAACGCGTACGAAGGGCCGTGGTCGCGGAAGAAGCGCGAGGGCTGCTGCCGCAACTGCGACTGCGGCGACTGCAATCTGAGCGGGTGCGACTGCTGCTGTCCCTGCGACGGTTGCTGACGACCGTCACGGACGTGTCGTGCGACGGCGGGACCCGACGGTCGGTGACGACGGTGGCCTGGAGCGGGGTCGGGTGGCCCTGGACCATGACGGCGCTGGTCGGCACCACGACGACCACGCTGTACGGGCCGTCGACGTGGCGAAGGCCGCCGTGGAGAGGCTCCCCATCGAGATCGGGGGGCGTGCGGACCGGGCGCCGGCGCGACCGGCGAGGGCGGCGTGCAGAGTGCGGCCGGGTGCCCGTCCGGCACCCCTGAGCCCGAGGATCGAGGCCGCCTCCCGTGGTGTGGCCGCGTCCAGGAGGAGCGGAGCGAGGGTGGCGACGGCGGCGGCGGCGTGCAACCGCGAAGGCCGACAGTGTGGGGGCGCCGGCCAGCGGTAGGAAAGGGGCGGCTGCGGCCGACGCGACGGTGCCGGCAACCGTGGAGCCGGAGCCGGAGCCGACCGGGGCTTCGGGCGCGGTGCGCGTCGCCCGGGCGGGGGCGGGAACGGCGTCGGAGGGGAGGACGCCGGTCAGTAGGACAGGGGCGCGGTGCCACCAGGTGGTCGGTGCGCAGGGCGGTCAGGGGCACGAAAACGGCGGCGTGAGCCCTACGACGCCGTCGTCATCGGTTCGGGTCCCACCGGATGTGTCGCCAGCCTCTCCACGGCCCACGGCCCACGCGGGCCGTTGCCGTCCGGCGCGACGGCCGTCTGCGCGAGCGGTCGACCATGCTCGCTCGGCTCGGAACCGTTCTCCGATGCACTGGGCGTGCACGGAGTACGGCGTCCGCTGACGCACAGTCAATTCCGCGCTCCACTGAGCCCCTGCCGCGATCTGACGGCGGGGCTCGACGTGCTGCACACTTCCGTGGGGATCGACATCGCGGTCGGTCGTCGAAGGAGCGGGGTGGATGAAGCGCATCGGAGTGACCGGCCACAGGAGCATCCCGCCAGAGGTCCTCGGTCATGTGCAGGCGGTGATCAAGGCGGTGATGTGTCGCAACGCAGGGGCGGTGGAAGCGCTGTCCAGCCTCGCCGAGGGAGCCGACCAACTCTTCGCCGACATCGCCCTGGACTGTGGTGCCGAGCTGACCGTGGTGATTCCGAGCGGCGACTACGAGGCCGGCTTCGAGGACCCGCAGGTCCTGGCTGGCTACCGGCGGCTCAAGGGTCGGGCCAGTCAGGAGGTCAGGATGGCCTTCCCCCACTCCACGGACGAGGCCTACTACGCCGCCGGCGCCTACATCGCCGATCACTGCGACCGTCTGCTCGCGGTCTGGGACGGTCGCCCCGCCCGCGGACTCGGCGGCACCGGCGACATCGTCCGGTACGCCCGGGAGCGGGGCAAGCCCGTCACGGTGATCTGGCGAGACGGCGTGGAACGAAGCTGATGTTCCCTCAACTTCGGTGTTGCACAAGCCAGTCGGTGTGCTGGGGCGACACGATCCGTTCGGTCTCGTAGACCGCGGAGGGCCACTGGTGCTCGGTCACGGAGGTCTCCATGGCGATGTGGATCGCCGCCAGGTCCTCCTCCACCAGTGAGTGGGCCGCTATCAGCGGCTGGTGCCTGCGGATCTCGCTCCACGCGAGGCAGGCCGCGGCCGCGGCGGACAGCAGCCCCGCCGGTTCGGCGGAATCGCTGACGGAGAAGGTGCGCAGCAGCCCGAACAACAGCGCGAGCAGGGTGAGCAGGCTGATCGTGACCGTCCACAGGACGGTGGCGCGCCGGGAGACCTCGGCCCGCCGGTGGTACCAGTTGCGCTGCTCGATCAGACGGTCCCGCACGTACGTCTCCTTGCGGACACTGAAGACCTTCTCCCGCAGCAGTCGCATCGGTGTCGTGATCAGTTCCGTGGAGGCGGCGTTCCCCCCGTCCTCGCGCGGATCGACCCAGCCGACCTTCCGGAGCTCCTGGAGTCCTTCGTCGATCCTCGTGTTGAACAGGGCGTCCGGATCAGAGCAGTCGGAGTCGAAGGGGGCGCCGTGCACGGCGTAGCGCCAACACATCGAGCGGATGAACTCCGCTGCGGAACGGTTGAGTTGCCAATGCGACTTTGCGCGGTGGCGCGAGCCGCGCAGGCTCACCACGAGCACACCGGCGTACGCCAACGCGCTGAGCAAGCCCATGAGTTGGAAGGAGTCTCCGATCCTCCCCCGCCACGGCAGCACGGCCAGTGTCGCGCCCAGGACCAGCAGGAGCAGCTGCTGCCGGGTGCTGCCCACCGCCTGCCGTTGTCGTGCGATGGCTGCCTCGTCCGTGCGGTGAAAGAGAACCGGCAGATCAGCGTTTCGGAAGACCATGCTTTGCAGATGGCCGGGAATCCTGGCCATGCGCCCCCCTCTGCGGATATGACTTCACTCGTTCGATGGAATGGCGTGTTCCGTTCGGAGTGGGGAATACTCGCGCAACGCTTTTGTTTCAGCTCTACGTGCCGAGTTGCTGTGGGTGGCCATGAGGGTAAAGTCGTGCCGCCGACACTGCAACGGTGCACGGCGCCCCCCTGTTCGCACTACTCCTCTAGGACGGCCGTCGTGACCTTCCAGACCTCAGTCAGCTTTGCCGGCGCGAAGAAGAATCGCGTGCCGGTCACCGAGATCGACGTGCGCGGCGTGGACGCCGCCAAGAAGCTGGGCCGGCTGCGGCCCGCGGCCTACGACCGCACCGCACGAATGTCCACTTTCAACTCTGCGCTCTAGTCGGGCTCCAGGCCGCTGGGCCTGCCTCTAGACTGTGTGGAATGACCCGACCCGTGGTCCCATTCCGCGAGATCGTACTGAAGGTCCACAGCAGATGTGATCTTGCTTGCGACCACTGCTATATCTACGAACACGCTGATCAGAGCTGGCGTACCCGCCCGAAAGCAATCTCTGACGAGGCGATTTTCTGGACAGCTCTGCGACTGGCTGAGCATGCGAAGAACCATGCCCTGCCCTCCGTGTCAGTGATCCTGCACGGAGGGGAGCCTCTACTCGCCGGCCCTTCCCGATTACGACGCATCTGCGAGGAGCTGACGGCGGCCCTCGACGGCATCGCCGCCCTCGACCTGCGCATCCACACCAACGGCCTGCAACTCAGCCCCCGCTACCTCGACCTCTTCGACGAGTTCGGCGTCCGGGTGGGCATCTCCCTCGACGGCGACAAGGCCGCCAACGACCGCCACCGCCGCTTCGCGGACGGCCGCAGCAGCCACCCCCTCGTCCTACGGGCCGTCGAGCTCCTCGGGCAGGACCGCTACCGCCACCTCAACCTGGGCTTGCTGTGCACCATCGACGTGGCCAACGACCCGGTCGCCGTCCACGACGCGTTGATGGAGCTCGCCCCCCCGCGCATCGACTTCCTGCTGCCGCACGCCACCTGGGACGAGCCGCCACCGCGGCCGAGCGGGTCCCCGACCGCGTACGCCGACTGGATCCTCACGGTCTTCGACCGCTGGGACCGTCAGGGCCGCCGCGTGCCGGTCCGGCTCTTCGACTCCGTCCTGTCCACCCTGACCGGCGGGCCCGCACTCACGGAGTCGCTCGGCCTCGCGCCCACCGACCTCGTCGTCGTGGAGACGGACGGCAGCCTGGAGCAGGTCGACTCGCTCAAGAGCGCCTACGACGGTGCGGCCGCAACCGGATTCACCGTGTTCGACCACGCCTTCGACGAGGTCGCCGCGCACCCCGGCATCCGGGCCCGTCAGCTCGGGCTCGCCGGCGTCAGCGGTACCTGCCGGCGGTGCCCCGTCGTCCGGTCCTGCGGTGGCGGCCTCTACACCCACCGCTACCGCTCCGGCGCGGACTTCGACAACCCCTCCGTCTACTGCACCGACCTCGAAGCGCTGGTGCGTGGCATCGAGCGGCGCGCCACCGGTGCGGTGTCCCCGGTGGTGACCGACGAGGAAGCGCTGGGTGCGGAGCAGCACGAACTCACCAGGCTCCTCCTCGCCGACCTCAACAGCGAACTGGACGGCCGGTGCGGTGAGGAGTGGCCCCGGGCCTGGGAAGCCGCCGGCACCGTCGACCGGCTCTGCTCGGGGCTCGACGCCGTACTGGGCCATCCCTACACCCGCAGCTGGCTGCTGGCCGCTCTCGACGCCCTCCACAAGGAACCGGCGGCCCCCTTCGTCGCCCCGGCCGCCCGACTGGCTTCGTCGGTCGCCGCCGCCGTGCTGCGGGGAGGCCTCGACCTGTCCGTGCAGGTGCCGTACGAGCACGGGGCGCTGCTGTTGCCGACGCTCGGCGAACTGCGGCTGGTCGGCGCGCAGCGCTGCGGCACCGCCGAAGTGCGCCCGGTCGAGAAGGGCTTCCTGGTGCGGACGGGCGCCGTCGAGCAGCGGGTCGCCCGGCTCGACGAACCGGACGGCCGCTGGCTGCCCCTGCGCAGGCTCGGCAGGGACGGGGCCCCGGACCTCGCCGTCGACGACCTCGACCCCTACCGGGACTGCTTCGGAGTGCCGGTGCTGCCCCGGCTCGGACACGCCCAGGCCGCCGACTGGACCGCGCGCCTCGCCGCCGCATGGGGCCTGCTGCGCCGGCGCGCTCCGGAACAGGCCGCGGTGGCCGCCGGATCCCTGACGACCCTCACCCCCGTCGGCGGCCGTGCGTCCTCCGTCGGCCGGCACGGCCCCGGTGCCCTCGGCGTCCCGGTCCGGGGCGACGACGCCGCGTTGGCCGTCGCGCTGCTGCGCGGTCATCGCAGGGCTCGGCTCCAGGCGGTGAGGGAAGTCACCGACCTCTACGCCGACGACGGCTGGTGGACCCACGCCGCGCCTTGGCAGGACGAGCCCGTGCCCGTGTCGGAGCTCCTCGCCGGGGCGTACGAACGCGCCGGTCTCGGGGCGTTCGACCCGGACGGGGTGGAACAGGCCCTGCGGGCGGTGGACGCGCTGGAGCGCGCCGCGGAACTGACCGTCGACGGGAAGCGTCTGGTGGCGCTGATCCGGGAAGAGGCGGACCATGACCGACGTAGCCGCTGAGCGGGACGGTCTCGTCGGGCGACTGCGGTCACTCGGATTGCGGAACGGGGACACGGTCCTCGTGCACGCCGCGCTCGCCGGCACGGGCCTTGCCGCACCGGTGCTGCGCGACGCGCTGCTGGCCGCGCTGGGACCGCGGGGCACACTCGTGGTACCCGCATTCACGCCGGAGAACTCGGACTCGTCCTCCGCACACCTGAGGCGCGTCGCCGGAATGACACCCACTCAGGCGGCGTCCTTCCGGTCCACGATGCCGGCCTTCGACCCGGCGACGACGCCGTGCGTGGCGATGGGCCGGTTGGCCGAGTCCGTGCGGACCACCCGGGGCGCGGTGCGCAGTGCCCATCCGCAGACGTCCTTCGCGGCCCTCGGCAGGAGGGCGGCCGAACTTCTGCGGTATCACCCCCTCAGCTGTCACCTCGGGGAGGAGTCCCCGCTCGGGGCTCTCTACCGGGCGGGGGCAAGGGTGCTCATGGTCAATGTGGGCTTCTCCGTCTGCACCGCCTTCCACCTCGCGGAATACCGAACCGGCGCGCCGTTGCGGCGGTATGCCTGTGTGGTGCGCGGGGTTAGTGGGTCGGAATGGACGGAATATGAGGACGTATCGCTGGACGACAGTGATTTCGAAGCCGTCGGAGCCGCGTTCGACGGGAATCTCGAACAGAAGGGACAACTGGGAGGAACAACCGCAAGGTTGTTGTCGATCAGGGACGCCGTGGACCACGCCGTGAAGTGGATGTCTGAAAAGCGGTGCTGATTGACTGAACGATGAGGGGATGGAGCGAGCTTCGCTCCGGAATGATTATTTCGCTCGCACGTCATCAGCCATGAGTGTGGGTGTTCATACAGGACGGGGGTCGTGTGCACGCGTCATCGCAGCAGCGAGCGGCGGACCATCGGCCGTACTTCTTCTTGAGCTATGCGCACACACCGAGGTACGGAGCCGGTGGCCCCGACCCCGATATGTGGGTCGAGCGGTTGTTCCGGGATTTGTGCGGCCATGTGATGGCCATGACCGATCTTCCGGCCGGAGCCCCTGCCGGATTCATGGACCGCGAGATACGCTCGGGAGAGGGGTGGTCGGAACGGCTGGGTGAAGTGCTCGCCACCTGCCGGGTCTTCGTCCCTCTTTTCTCGCCGCGCTACTTCGCCAGTGAGATGTGCGGCAAGGAATGGTACGCGTTCGCCCAGCGGGAGATCTACCACCAGGCCAAGAGCAACCGGCTGGCCGAGGCCATCGTGCCCGCCCTCTGGGTGCCGGTGCCTCCCGAGCAACTCCCCGGCCCAGCCGAGCGGTTGCAGTTCAACCACAGGGCCTTCGGCGACCGGTACGTGACCGACGGGCTCTACGGACTCATCAAACTGCGCATATTCGCCGAGGAGTACGAGCGTGCGGTCTACGAACTCGCCAAACGCATCGTCAGCGTCGCCGACACCGCGGAGGTGGGACCGAGCAGGCCCCTCGACTACCGCCAGGCCCCCAGCGCCTTCGGCGCACCCGCACCGGCCGGATCGCCCCGCACCGGACCGCGCCCCATCCACGTGACCGTGGCCGCCCCCACCCGCCACGACCTGCCACCCGGGCGGGATCCGGGGTTCTACGGCGACACGCCCCAGGACTGGAACCCGTACTACCCGGACGCCCACCGGCCGCTGTCCTATGTGGCCCGGGACCTGGTGCGGGCCCTCAACTACCAGGCGACGGTGACGTCGTTCGACCATGACTCCACCCTCGACAGCAAACAGCCCCCCACCCGGCCGGAACTGCTGATCATCGACCGGTGGGCCCTGGAGGACGAGGAGCGAAGGGAACGGCTCGCCGCCTTCGACGCCGAGAACCGCCCCTGGGTGAGTGTCATCGTCCCCTGGAACCGCGACGACCACCAGAGTCGCGCCGCTGAGGGCGAGCTGAGCGCCAAGTTGGAACAGACCATGCCGACGAAGCTCAGTCAGGGCCGGGCCGCCTGCCGAGCAGCGGCCCGCGGGGTGCCGAGCATGGAGGCCTTCGGGCAGATCCTTCCCCAGGTGGTGGAGGCGGCCGCCCAGCAGTACCTGAGACACGCACAGGTCTACCCGCCCGCGGGCGGCAGTCACACGGAACGTCCCAGGCTGCGCGGTCCGATGGCGGCCGAGTACGCCACCACCCACTTCATCCCTGACATGCTTGACCACGCGCCCGACGCGGAGGACTCGGATGACAGCCAGTCATAACGGACGCATCGTCACCTTCTACTCCTACAAGGGGGGCACGGGGCGGACGATGGCGATGGCCAATACGGCCTGGATCCTCGCCGCGAACGGCAAGCGGGTCCTCGCCCTCGACTGGGACCTGGAAGCCCCCGGTCTGCACCGCTTCTTCCACCCCTTCCTCGACCCCTCCACCCTCGGGGCCACCACCGGGGTCATCGACCTGATCACCGAGTACGCCTGGGCCGCGACCAGCCCCGTGCAGCGAGCGGACGACTGGCACCGGGACTACGCCCGCATCCAGCCGCACGCCGTCTCCCTCACGCCGGAGAGCCTCGGGTGGGAGTTCCCCGAGGGCGGCACCCTGGACTTCGTCTCCGCGGGCAAGCAGAACCGCGAGTACTCGGCGACCGTCTCCACGTTCGACTGGGACAACTTCTACGACCGCCTCGGCGGCGGGCACTTCTTCGACGCACTGCGCGACGACATGAAGGCCCACTACGACTACGTCCTCATCGACAGCCGGACCGGCCTCAGCGACATCGCCGACATCTGCACCGTCCACCTGCCCGACGTCCTGGTCGACTGCTTCACGCTCAGCGACCAGTCCATCGACGGTGCGGCGGCAGTGGCCCGCCAGATCGACGAACGCTACGGCGGCCGTGGCATCCGGATCCTCCCCGTGCCGATGCGCATCGACGAGGGGGAGAAGGAGAAGGCCGACGCCGGACGGGCCCTTGCCCGGCTGAAGTTCGACCGTTTCCCGACCGGACTCTCCGGTGAGGAGCTCACCTCCTACTGGGGTGCGGTGGAGATTCCCTACCGCCCCTACTACGCCTACGAGGAAACCCTCGCCACCTTCGGGGACGAGGCCGGACTGACCAACTCCCTGCTCTCCGCCTTCGAACGGCTCACCTCCGTCATCACCGACGGGGAGATCACCGCCATGCCGACGGTGAGCGAGGAGATCAGGCTGCGGATCAGGGACGCCTTCACCCGCCGCCGCCCCGCCCTGCCCGCCGATCTCTTCCTCAGCTACGTGGCCGAGAACCGGATGTGGGCCGACTGGATCGAGTCGGTCCTCACCCGTGCCGGCTTCCGTGTCGTCCCGCGCGACGTGTCGGCCGAACCGTTGGACGACGCGGGCGCCGCCGCGCCCGAGATCGCAGCCCGCACGGTCGTCCTGCTCTCCAGTGCCTACCTCAAGTCGGCACGGGCCGTCGAAGTGTGGGATCGCGCCGCCGCAGAAGACCCCGGTGGGGGCCGTCGGCACTTGCTGCCGCTGCGCGTCGGCGACGTCCGGCTCACCACCCCCTACATCGACCGCAACCCCGTCGACCTCTTCCGGCTCGACGAGGTGCACGCCACCACCGCGCTGCTCCGCGCCCTCGACCGGCCCGTCCAACTCGGGGACGGGGTCTCGCCCGGGCCGCGGTTCCCCGGCACCGTCCCCAAGATCTGGAACGCTCCGGCGCGCAACCCCGGTTTCACGGGGCGCTCCGTCGTCCTGGAGCGCATGCGCGACCAGCTCGGCGGCGGGATGGCCGTGGTCCTGCCGCAGCCGCAGACCCTGTACGGGCTCGGCGGTGTCGGCAAGACGCAGGTCGCGCTGGAGTACGTACACCGCTTCATGGCCGACTACGACCTGGTGTGGTGGATCTCCGCGGAACAGACCGACGACGTCATCGCCGCACTCGCCGAACTCGCCGTGCGGCTCGGCGCACAGGGCGGCGACGACATGGCCGCCGCCTCCCAGGAGGCCATCGACCTGCTGCGGCGCGGCGTGCCTTCGTCCCGCTGGCTACTGGTCTTCGACAACGCCGACGACCCCGAGCAACTCAAGCGCTTCTTCCCGACCGGCGGGCACATCCTGGTCACCTCCAGGAACCAGACCTGGTCCCAGTACGGTGACGCGCTCCCCGTCGACGTGTTCCTGCGCGAGGAGTCGGTCGAACACCTCCAGCGGCGTGCCCCCGGTCTCAGCCTCGACGACGCGGACCAGGTCGCCAGCGCCGTCGGTGACCTGCCGCTCGCCGTCGAACAGGCCGCCGCCTGGATCGCCGAGACCGCGACCCCCGTCGCGACCTACCTGGAACAGCTCGGACGCCAGGCCTCGAGCGTCCTGGCGCTCAACCAGCCCGCCGGCTACCCCGAGCCCGTCGCGGCGACCTGGAACGTCTCCATCGAACGCCTCAAGGAGCGATCTCCCGCCGCGGTGCGGCTGCTGCAGCTCTGCGCCTTCTTCGCACCCGAACCGATCTCGGCGAACCTGCTGTACAGCAAGGAGATGATCGAGGCGCTCAAACCGTACGACGCGTCCCTCCAGGAGAAGCTCGTCCTCGGCCGCGTCATCCGGGAGATCGGCCGGTTCGCCCTCGCCAAGGTCGACCAGGTCTCCAACTCCATCCAGGTGCACCGGCTCGTGCAGGCGGTCATCCGGGCGCAGCTCGACGAGGAGGAGCAGCGCGACGCCCGGCACGCCGTCCACCGGATCCTGGCCGGTGCCCGCCCCGACGACGACGAACCGATCGACAACCCCGAGACCTGGCCGCGGTTCAACACCATCTGGCCGCACCTCGGCCCCTCGGAGGCCCGGTTCTGCAAGGAGCCGGAGACCCGCAGGTTGCTCATCGACCGGGTCCGCTACCTCTGGAAGCGCGGTGACTGGCAGACCGCGGGGGCGCTCGCCGAGGAATTACGCGACGCCTGGCGGGACATGCTCGGCAACGACGACCTGCAGTACCTGTACCTGCGCTTCCACCTCTCCAACATCATGCGCTCCCAGGGCCGTTACGTGGAGGCGCGGGAACTGGACGAGGTCACCCTGGAACGGCAGCGCGCCGTGCTCGGCCCCTCGCACCCGCACACGTACATGACCACGAGCGGCCTCGCGATGGACCTCGGCACGCTCGGTCAGTACGGCAAGGCCATGGAACTGGCGACCGAGGCCCACGAGGGCTTCAGCCAGATCTTCCACGAGTCCCACCCGCGCACCCTGGCCGCGGCCAACAACCTCGCGCTGAACCTGCGGATGGTCGGCCAGTACGCGCGGGCCCGCGAAATCGACCAGGACGTCTTCGACCGGCGCACCGAGGTGCTCGGCCCCGAGCACCCCTACACCCTGTCCTCGGCCACGTCGCTCGCCCGTGACCTGCGCGAGGTGGGCAGGTACGAGGACTCCGTCGCCCTGTTGTCCCGCACCTACGAGAGCTACAAGGAGACGCTGGGGCGGGCGTTCCCCGGCACGCTCGCGGCGGGCAAGAGCCTCGCGGTGTCGCTGCGTCGTTCGGGCCGGCTGGAGGACGCCCGCCGGCTGACCACCGCCACCCGCAACCGGTACCGTGCCAGGTACACCTACGCCCACCCGGACTCACTGGCGTGCGACCTCAACCTGGCGGCGGACATGTTCGCGGCGGGGGAGCCGGTGGCGGCCCGAGACCTGGCCCAGGAGGTCGTGGACCAGTACACGGAGGTGCCGGGTGAGAAGCACCCGTACACCCTCGCCGCGATCAACAACCTCGGTACCTTCCAGTGGGGTTGCGGTGATCCCGAGCTCGCCGTGGAACTCCTGCTCCCCGCGATCCGCAGGATGTCCGACGTCCTCGGTACCGCGCACCCGCACACCCTCTTCTGCATCGTCAACCTCGCCAACGCGCGTGCGGACCTGGGAGAGCTCGAGGCGGCCCTGGACACCGAACGGCGGGCCGTCATGAGGCTCCGCGAAGTCCTCGGCGCGCACCACCCGGAGGTGCTCGCCGTTGCGTCCAACATGGCCGTCACGCTCGGCGCGCTGGGACGCAAGGACGAGGCCGCGGCGCTGCGCGCGGAGACCGTGGACGAGTTGGGGCGTCTGCTGGGCGAGGACCACGCGCTGACCCGGATCGCCCGGGACGAGCGCAGGATCCACCGCGACCTGGAGCCGCTGGCCGTTTAGCGGACGTCGGCGGCCGGCGGACCCCCGCCCACGAGGCACGAGGGGTCCGCCGGCGCGTTGCCCGCGGGTGTGCGGGACTCATCGGCCGGGGTAGGGGGATTCCTCCAGCAGCCAGGTGAGGATCCGGGGGAGTGCGTGCAGTGCGTCGAAGTGCGCGGCGGCGGGCTCGAGTACCGCCGTGACGCCGGGGATGCGCTGTGCCAGCCAGCGGGAGTGGCCGACCGGGGAGAAGACGTCCTTCTCCCCGTGCCACAACATCACCGGTGGTTTGATCTCCGCCGGGTCGAATCCCCAGGGACTGCAGAAGGCCAGCGCGTCGTCGATCCAGCCGTAGGCCGAACTCCGCAATGCCTCCTGGTAGTTGCGCAGCAGCATCGACCGCACACCGGCGTCGGCGACGACCATCCGGTCGGAGTCGGTCAGCTCGCGGCGCAGATCGTCGAGCAGCCGCACCGGATCGCGCCGGATCTCGGCCGAACGCAGGATGAAGCGCGCGGTGAGCCGGTCCGGGTCGGCACTGGCCGTGGTGTACTCGAGCACGTTGGACGCGGCCATTCCCTCGAACCAGTCCAGTCCGTCCGCGTCCCGCGGCGCGAGGGCGACCAGCGCCGCCGCCTTCGTCACCCGGTCCGGCATCAACGCGGCGCACGCCAGGGCGTGCGGCGCGCCGCCGGAGCGGCCCACCACGGCGAAGCGGTCGAGCCCCAGAGCGTCGGCGATCGTTGCGACGTCCTGGGCGACGTCGGCGACGCTGCGCCCGGCCAGCCGGTCGGAACCGCCGTATCCGGGACGGTCGTGCGCGATCAGCTGCATCCCGCGCTGGTAGAGCACCATGCCGCGCGGAGCCGGACCCAGCCTGCTGCCCGGGGTGCCGTGCAGCAGGAAGACGGGCCTGCCCCGCGGATCGCCGAGGCGCTCCACCATCAGATGCCGTCCGTCCGACGCGTGCACCCGACGTCGCACCCGCCGCCTCCTTCGCCGTGGGGTCGCTCCCCGTGTCCCGTTCGCCGGGGAATTCGTATGTGTCGTGTACAGCAATACTGACTTGGCATTCCCCGCAACCTCGATGAATACCCATCAGAGGATGTCCGGCGAAAGACCCCGGTGCGCCTCCCTGGCGCAGAGAACCGGACAGGACTGGTCCTTGCGCACGGCCCACGGCCCCATGGCGTTGGATGTTCGCAATCGGGACCCACCCGTGGCGGCCTCCGGTAGTGAAGGAGCAGGGGGCGCATTTCGTGGTGTCGTATGCGCGTCCTGGAGCCGACCTTGTGCGCTGGCAGCGGGCGTCGGAAGAGTGGGCGCCTCATCTTCCGTGTCCTGGCACCCCACTTGCCCGGGTACGGCCCCCCCACAGGGGGTCGATCGTGAACCACCGGCGTACGTCGAAGAAGCGAGTGACGATGGCGATCGGTGCCGTCGCCGCGGTCGTGGCGGCGGGAGTCACCTTCCAGACTGCGAACGCCAGCCAGGAGGAACCCTCGTTCACCGTCAGGACGCTGTCGGCGTCTGCGGCCGGAAACCTCGCATCCACCCTGGGGAAGGACGTGGGCGGTGACGCCGCCGGTGCGTACTACGACGCCAAGGTCAAGGCCCTGGTGATGAACGTGGTGGACGCGGCCGCCGCCGATGCCGTCCGCAAGGCCGGCGGCAAGGCGAGAATCGTCGAGAACTCCTTCGCCGAGCTGAAGTCGGCCCGGCAGACCCTCACCGACCGCGCGACCATACCCGGGGAGGCCACCGTCGGCATGAAGGTGAGCCGCAGCGGTTCCACCTCGCAGGTGCACGAGGCCCAGGTCACCGGGCTCGACGCCACCGTGAACTACGGCGACGGGCGGATCGTCAACGGGCTCAGCCAGACGACGGTCTGCGCCGAGCCCGGGGACAGCGGTGGCGCGCTCTTCGCGGGCGACACGGCGGTCGGGCTGACCTCGGGGGGCAGCGGGGACTGCTCCGCCGGGGGCGAGACGTTCTTCCAGCCGGTTCCGGAAGCGCTGGAGGCGTTCGGCGCCGAGATCGGCTGAACCGGCGGGACCCTTCGACCCGGTCCGCCGGTCCGGGGCGGACCGGGCGACGCGCACCCGTTCCCGGCACCCCGCTCAGGTGGTGCTCCGCTCAGGCGGTGCCCCGCTCGTCGGCACGGCGCAGCGCCTGTCGCACCGACCACAGGACGGAGACCAGCGGCACGGCCACGATCGCACCGATCACACCGGCGGCAATGGCGCCGCCGATCACCGTGAGCGCGACGACGACCGGGTGCAGCCGGACGGCCCAGCTCATCACGATCGGATGCAGCACGTGCCCCTCGATCTGGCCGATGACCACGATCAGGGCGATGACCACGCCGGCGACGAACGGGCCCTTGGCCGCGAGGGCCACGACGGCCGCGATGGCGAGTGCGATGGGCGAACCGATCAGCGGGATGAAGGCGGCGAAGAACTCGAGCAGCGCCAGCGGTACGGCCAGCGGAACACCGAGGGCGAACAGCGCCACGCCGACCAGGACCGCGTTCGTCGCCGCCACCAGCACGATGCCGTGCGTGTAGCCGGTGAACGTCCGCCATCCCGCCCGGCCGGCCACCGCCACCCGGTCCCGCGCCGACTCCGGGAGCTGCGAGACGAACCACGCCCACTGCCGGTCTCCCGAGTGGATGAAGAACACCGAGCAGAACAGCGCGAGTGCCAGGGTCGTCACCACTTCCACCAGCCGCCCGCCTGCGGTCAGGGCCTGACTGACCACCGTCGACCGGTGCTCGGCAAGGAAACGCCCGATCCGTGACTGGATGTCCGTGAGGGCCTTGGGGTCGAGGTGGAACGGGGGGTCCTCCAGCCAGTGCTCGATCCTGCCGACGCCGGCGCCGAACTCCCGCTGCAGCATCACCCACTCCGCGACGACCGTCTCGGCGACCAGCGCGAGGATGCCGAGGGCCACGACGATGCTGCCGATCAGGGCGAGCGCGACGGCGAGCGGCCGGGGGATCCACCGGGCCAGTAGGTTCGCCACCGGCCGCAGCATCGCCGTACCGACGAGCCCGAGGAAGACGGCCACGGCCAGTTCGTGGAAGCGACCGAGGGCCGAGAAGACGGCGTACACGACCGCGCCGACGGCCAGCAGCCGCCAGGAGTACGCGGCGGCGGTCCGTAGGAGGGGGGACACCGCCGGCTGGCCACCGCGGCCCCGGGGCTCGGCAGCCGGTGTCATCCGTCGCGCCGTACGCGGCGACGGCCGGTGCCGGCCGTCGCCGCGTCGCGGAGCGGATCGCCTCGGCATCGGCCGTCACCACCTCCCGGTACGCCCGACTCGTACCACCCGGCGTGCGGCGGGGAACGCGCCCGCCCCCACATTCGCCCGATGGCACCCGGGGAGTCCCGCGGGCCCCGCAAGAGCCCGCGCCGCCGACTTCCCCCGCCCGCGTTCCCCGTGGGCGTCGCCGTACGGGCCCGGGGCCACCGGCCCGTCACCGCTGCCGCGACACAGCCGTCAGGACACCGCACGCGATCCCGGCTGCGCGGCACGGAGCGGGCGGAGGCGCGGGCGGTGGCCGGAGGGGGCCGGTGCCGTGGGGCGGCGGCTCGGCATGGTGGCGCGGTACGCACGCGGCAGGAGTGTCGGCAGGCCCGTCGCAGCAGTGCGGTTGCCGGACCGGAGGTGCGGGGGGCCGGCTCTCGAGCCCTCGAACGGGACCGGGCCGCCCCGACCTGCTCCGGGGAACGGGCCGTTCAGGGGAGCTGGGCGTCACCTCCCGGCACGCGGTGTCATCCGTGCACCCGGGCCCACGCCGCCGGCCGGCCGTACGGCCTGGGCCCCGAAGCGCCTGCGGGCCCCGTCCGCGGCGGCTTCGGCGGCTCGGGCACGGGCGTCGCGGGGGTCCAGGGAGAGCTGGCGGTAGGCGCCGCTCGCCGGTAGCAGGGCGTCGGCGCGGATCGTGAAGGCACGGACCCTCGCTCGCTGCAGCCCGAGGGAGGCCAGTAGGTCCAGAGCGGTGGCGGCGAGGGCCGGTGAGTGGTCGGTGGGTTCCGGCAACGTGCGCATGCGCGTGGTGGTGCTGCGGTCGGCGTACCGCACGGTGAGGGTGATGCGGCCGGCGACCCGGCGGTCACCGCGCAGGCGCTGACCGATGCGGTCGGCGAGCCCCAGGACGGATCGGTGGTGCAGGGCCGGGTCGAGGCAGTCCCGGTCGAGCGCGAGATCGGCGGTCAGGTACGCCGCCGGTTCCGTGGGGGTGACCGGGCGGGGGTCGTGTCCGCGGGCGCGTTCGGTCAGCAGCCGGGCCTGGCCGGCACCGAGGAGGCGCTGCAGGGTGGCCGGCGGCACGTCGACGACCTGGCCGATCGTGTGCAGGCCGTATCGGCCGAGCGCCGACGCCGTGGTGCGGCCGACACCGGGGAGCGCGGTGACCGGGCGGGGGTGGAGCCATGCGGCTGCCTGCTCGGCGGGGACCCACGTGGTCTCTCCCGGCGCGGACGCGTCGGCGGCCATGGCTGCCAGCATGCGGTTGCCCGCGAGCCCGGCGCTGCTGTCGATGCCGTAGAGGGCCTTCAGCCGGATCTTCGCCAGCTGGACCATGTCGTAGGGGGACAAGCCGAAGTACCGGAGCGCCGACGTCAGGTCCAGTTGAACGGCGTCGGGGGGGACTGCTTGGACGTGCGGGGTGATTCCATGCATCAGTTCGATCACATCGTCGTACTGGTCCTCGGAAAGGGCGGCGTGCAGGTAGAGATGGGCCATGTGCCGTCGGCGCGTGGTCGTCTTCACCGTCATCCCGCGCTCCCAGGGCTGCGGTGGCCGAACTTCTTCAGGTCGGCCGAACGGGTGCCGGCGGGCTGGAGGTCGGCGTACGGGTGGAGTCGGGCGCCGGTGGTGCCGTCGACCAGGGTGCGCTGCGGCTGCGCGGGGGTCGGGTGCGGACGGCTCCCGCCGAGGAGGGCGAGTGCGGCCTCGGGACCGTTGTCGCGGCGGGCGGCGGCGATCTCGTCCAGGTCCCAGGCCATGGTGCCGACGACGGTGCGGCGGGTGCCGCGCACCTGGACCGTGCCGCGCACCAGCAGCAGCCCGCTGTGGAAGACGGTGTGTGCGCAGGCCGGGTGGGAGTCCTCGAAGAAGGCCAGGTCGACCAGGCCGGAGCCGTCCTCCAGGGTGACGAAGATGATGCGCTTGCCGCTGGCGATCGGTGGGGTCTGGGTCGATGCCCGTACACCGGCGACGAGGACCTGCCGGCCGGTCTGCATGCCGGCCAGGTGTGCCGCGTCGGTCGCGCCGATCTCCCGCAGCAGCCGGTGGTGGTGCTCCATCAGGTGCTTGGAGACGTCGATGCCGAGGGTGCTCAGTTCGGCGCTCAGGGCCTCGCGTCCGGTCATCTCCGGCAGGCCGCTCGGCTCCGCCCCGCCGACGGCACCTGCGTCGAGGGGAAGTTGACCCCTGCCCGCGGACCGGGTCCGGGACTGCCGGTGCAGCTCGGCGACCTGGAGCAGGAGATCACGCCGGGTGAGCCGTCCGTCGTGGAGGCAGTTGAGGGCGCCGATCTCGGCGAGGCGTTCGGCGATCGGCCTGCTGGGACGGGCCCGCTGCCAGAAGTCCGACAGCGATCCGTACGGCTGGCCCTCCTCGATCCGTGTGCACTCGTCCTCGCCGATGCCGTGCACCGCGGAGAGGGCGAGGCGCACGCCCCACTGGTCCCCGTCGGTCTTCTCCGCGGTGTGCTTCACCTGGGAGCGGTTGACGTCGACGGGCAGGACCGGCACACCGCGGCGCCGGGCGTCGGAGACCAGGACCCGCTTGGGCCACATGCCGGGGTCGTGTTCGAGCAGACCGGCCAGTAGGAACGCCGGGTAGTGGGCCTTGAGCCAGGCGCTCTGCAGAGCGGGTACGGCGAACGCGACCGCGTGGGCCCGGCAGAAGCCGTACGCGCCGAAGGCCTCGACGGTCCTCCAGACCTCGGCCCGGACCTGCGCCTCGTATCCGCGGGCGCGCGCCTGGCGGTCGAACCAGTCCTTGATCCTGGGCAGCCGGTCCCTGTCGCCGAGTGCACGCCGGGCGATCTCGGCCAGCGCGTAGTCGCAGCCGGTCATGACCGACAGCGTCTCGATGATCTGCTCGTGCCAGATGGTCACGCCGTAGGTGTCGGCGAGCACCGGTTCGAGGTCGGGGTGGGCGTACGACGGTGCGCCGCCGTGCCGGGCGGCGATGTAGCGCTCGGGCATACCGCCGGCGACCGGACCGGGACGGAAGAGGCTGATGTCCGCGATGACGTCCTGTACATCGCGCGGCTGTAGCCGGGACAGGAGGTCCTGCTGGCCGGGCGACTCCAGTTGGAACAGGCCCAGGGTTTGGCTCTCCTGGATGAGCTTGAACGCGAAGACGTCGTCGAGCGGCACCTGTCGTGGGTTGTCCAGATCGATGTGGTCACCGGTCGTCCGTTCGATCTCGGCGACGGCATGGGCCATCGCGGACTGCATCCGGACACCCAGGACGTCGAGCTTGATGTTGCCCAGCGCTTCGATCTCCTCCTTCGCGGCCATGGCCATGGGGTAGTCGCCCTGGGGCGTGGGTTGCACCGGCAGTCGGTCGAGGAGGGTGGCGTCGCTGATGACCACCCCGCAGGGGTGCATGGCCATGCCGTGCACCAGGGAGTCGAGGCCCTCGGCGAGCTTCCACAGCGGCCCGTACCGGTGGGCCTCGGACGCCAGCTGCCGCAGCTCGGGCAGCTCGGCGAGCGCGCCGGTGATGTCCGAGGCCCGCAGGTGGGGGAAGCTCTTGGCGATCCGGTCGACGTCCGCGGGCGCGATGCCGAGGGCGAGTCCGGTGTCCCGCAGGGCACGACGGGCCCGGTAGGTCTCGGGCATCGCGGTGACCGCGACGCGTTCCTTGCCGAACCGCTCGAAGATCGCGTCGTAGCACTCCAGCCGTCGGGCGGATTCCACGTCGATGTCGATGTCGGGCAGCGAAGCCCTGCGCACGCTCAGGAAGCGTTCGAACAGCAGGCGGTGGTCGAGCGGGTTGGCCGTGGCGATGCCCAGTGCGTGGCAGACCATCGACCCGGCGCCCGAGCCGCGGGCCGCGACCCTGATGCCCTTGGCCCGGATGTCGGCCACGACGTGGCCGACGGCGAGGAAGTACGAGTCGTAGTCCAGCGTGGAGATCACCTTGAGCTCTTCGTCCAGCCGGTCGAGTGCCGCCCGGTCCCGGTCGAGGCCCTGCCGGGCCATTCCTGTCTCGCACTGCCGACGCAACAGTCGTGCGGCCCCTCCCGCTCCGGGACCGGCACCGAAGAGCGCCGGTTCCGGGAAGTGCGGCGTGCCGAGCCCGAGGTCCGCTCCGGGGGCGACGACGCACGCGGCCGCCGTGGCGGTGGTGTCCGCCATCAGGTGGTGCGCCCGTCTGGCATCCGTTCCGGCGCATTCGGCGACCATCCGTGCGACGACCGTCATCGCCCTCTCGTCCTTGAGCCAGCGCTGCCCGCTGTCCAGGCCGTGCCGGTCGATCGGTCGCAGCAGCCGGGCTGCGTCCAGGACGTCGGCGAGCCGGTGCTGGTCGGGGTCGGCGTAGCGGACGGCATTGGAGAGCACGGCGGTGGTACGGGTCAGGTCGGCCAGGGCGAGGGTGCGGGCGGCCAGGCGGAGCGATCCGGGATCGTTGCCGAAACGTTTGTGCGTGACGGCTTCCAGCCTGACCCCCTTGCCGAAGACCTCCCGCCACGGCGCCAACAGTTTCCTCGCGATGTCCTCCCGGCCGGCCGACAGGGCCCGCACCGGCTCGGAGAGCGGTCCGAGCAGCACGGTCAGACCGGGGCCGCCGTGCTCGCGCAGTGCCTCCCACGGCACCACCGGTGCCGTACCGGGCGCGGCGCCGGCGTGGGCGGCCGACGTGATGCGGCACAGGCGGGCCCAGCCCCTCCGGTCCTGTGCGAGCAGCACGAACCGCAGCGGCGGCTCGACCACGTGTGCGCCACCGCGCGCCGGGGTGCGCCGCCGCCGGGCGGGCGGCGGGGGTGCGAGAGGCTCCACCGCCAGGTCGACTCCGAAGATCGGCCGTACGCCGGCGTCGGCGCACGCCTGCGCGAACCGAACGACCCCGGTGACGGTGTCGCGGTCGGTGAGCGCGAGCGTCGTCATGCCCCGCTCGGCCGCCCGCTGGACGAGGTGCTCGGGGTGGGCGGCGCCGTAGCGGGCGGAGTAACCGGACGCGACGTGTAGATGGGCGAAGCCCGCCATGTCGCACCTCCATCACTCCACCCCTTTTCGGACATAGACCCGATATGTTCATCGTACGCTCGTTCGATTACTCTAGCCTCATCGGTCCCGGTCAGCGACTTGTATTCGAACGTATTGGCGATTTATCGACGAGGTGGGCGGTGGCTGAAACGGAGCGGTGCTCCGTGGGCCACCCGACTCGGGTGAGGGTGGTTGCGTGGGGGGCGCGGCGCCCCGTCGGGGCGGGGTGGCGCCGTGGGGCCGCGTCGTGTGATCGGGGCGCCGTGCGGTTGCCCCCGGGGTTCAGTCGGGATCCGCGTCGCAGGGTGGGCGGTGTCCCGGTGGTGGGTGGTCTGGACAGTGCGGGTGGTGCTGCTGGCGGACCCCGTCGCCGCCGGGCGTGTCGTATACGGGCCGGCGGTGCCGGGGTCGGTCCGGAGGTGCGGCGGCAGGGGGTGGGGGCTTGGTCGTGCGCCGTCGAGGGGCGGGCGCTGTAGTGCTCGGCGGGTGCTGTGGGCGGTGCGCCGACAGGGGTGTGGCGCCCCTCTCTGCCCGGAGGGTCCCGGCGTGTGCCTCGGCGTCCGGGCGGGGTGGTGTCGGTGGTCGCGCCGGGGGAGGTCGGCCGCAGGTCGTCGTTCACCGCCCGATGGGGCGTCGTCCGGCGGTAGTTGACTCCGCGTCGGTGTCGATGGGGGTTGCCTCGCCTGTTGTGCGTACGGACGCGTCGCTCGTGTGGGGGTGTGGCGGAACGTCCGGGAGTGCGGCGATGGGGCGGACGTTGTATCTGTGAGTAACCACACAGTGACGGATCTTGACGGTGTTTCAGTTTTTACTGACGCGTAACTTCCCAGTTCTGGTTACTCGTGCGTAGCTTGAAGGGCAGCACAGCTCTCTCTTGTGGTCCGGGCCGCAGGGCAAATCCCCATATCCCCATCTCAGCCTCGCATTTCCCTTGAGCCGCAAGGAGATCGCACGATGCTGTCCTGGAAGCGTGTCCTCAGACCGCTGACCGCCCTGTTCTTCGCGGTGGTGCTCTGCTTCACCCCCGCAGCCACCGCCACCGCCGCCGCTGCACCGAGCAGCGGCTGGAACAACTACTCCTGCAAGCCGTCCACCGCCCACCCGCGTCCGGTCGTCCTGGTGCACGGGACCCTCGGGAACTCGATCGACAACTGGCTCGCCCTCGCCCCGTACCTGGTACACCGCGGCTACTGCGTCTTCTCGCTGGACTACGGCCAGCTCCCGAACGTGCCGCTGTTCCACGGGCTCGGCCCCGTCGACAAATCGGCCGGGCAACTGGACGCGTTCGTCGACGACGTGCTCGCCGCGACCGGTGCGAAGAAGGTTGACCTGGTCGGCCACTCGCAGGGCGGCATGATGCCTCGCTACTACCTCAAGTACCTCGGTGGCGCGGCGAAGGTGAACGCCCTCATCGGCCTCGCGCCCCCCAACCACGGGACCACCCTGAGCGGCCTCACCCAACTCGCGCGGTTCTTCCCGGGTGCCATCGACCTGCTGAAGCAGTCGACGCCCGCCCTCACCGACCAGATGGCGGGATCGTCGTTCATCACCAAGCTCAATGAAGGCGGGGAGACCGTTCCCGGAGTGAGCTACACCGTGCTCGCCACCAAGTACGACGAGGTGGCCACCCCGTACCGCACGGCCTTCCTCACCGGACCGAACGTCCGGAACGTGACGCTCCAGGACCTGTGCCCCCTCGACCTCTCGGAGCACGTGGCGATCGCCCTGTTCGATCGCATCGCGTTCCACGAGGTGGTCAACGCCCTTGACCCGGCGCACGCTTCGCGCACGACCTGCGCGTCCGTCTTCGAGTGATGCCGACGGGGTGCCACCGCCCACAGGCGGTGGCACCCCTGCGGTGCGTCAGCGCGTGGTCTTGCGGCGGACCGCCGCGAATGTGACCACGGAACCGAGGGCGAGTACGGCGGCACCACCGACGGCGACGTACGGGGTGCTGGCGTCACCGCCCGTCGTGGCGAGCTCCTCACCGCTCCCATTGGTCCGGGGCGCGTCGGCGTCCGCCGACCGCGCGGCGTCCCCGGTCGCCTTGGTCCGCGGGACGCCCGGTGCGGATCCCCCGGGCGCGGTGTGGTCGTCGCCGCCGTGCCCCCCGTGGTCGACGGTGGACTTGCCCGCCCCGTCGGCTATCTGCTCCTGCGAGGGCGCGGAGGCCGTCGGCGCCGGGGCGGAACCGCCGCTGTCCTTCCCGAAGACCACGTCCGAGCAGGTGTAGAACGCCTCGGGGGAGTCGGACCGCTGCCAGATGGAGTAGATCAGGTGCCTGCCCGACCTGCCGGGCACGGTGCCGTCGAAGACGTACTCCCCGTTCACCAGCTTCGGGTCGGTGACCTTCGCGAACGGCTCGTCCTCGAGGTCGGACCACTTCAGCGGCTTCGACGGGTCGTACCCGTTCTTCGTGACGTACAGCTCGAACGAGCCCTTGTGCGGGGCGGTCGCCTTGTAGCGGAAGGTGTGCTGGCCCGCCGTCAGCTTCGACGCCGGCCAGTCCGCACGAGGCAGGTCAAGCCCCTTGTACTTGTCCCGACCCGCGCTGCAGAGCTTGCCGTTCGGGATGAGCTGTTCGTGCTTGCCGGCCGCGTCGGCGATGTTGACCTCGTTCCAGTCGTACAACGGCTGGGTGCCGCCGGCCGCCACGACCGCCTTGCACGCCGCGGACTTCGGACTCTCCGGCCCCTCGGCGTAACAGGCGGACACCCGGCTCACCGGATCCGTCAACGACCCGTGCGCGGCGGCAGGCGGGGCGGCGAGCGCAGTCAGCGCGAGCGGCCCGAAGCCGAGTACGGCGACGGCGGCGGCCTTGCGGCGAGCGGTCATGAGGACGATCTCCTTCACACGGTGGTACACGGGGGTGGGGGATCCGGAGAGCGGGGCCCGTTCCGGTGGCGCAACCCCCGGATCACCCACCGCACCGACGTCCGGACCGGCGCCGGCGATCAGCAAGCTAGCCCTTCCGGACGATGAAACGGCCTGCTCGGGGTGGGTGGAGGCGATCCTTATGGTCCCTTTAAGGGACGGGTAAGGGCGGGCTCAGGAACGCCGCGGAGCGTGTGCGCCCGGCCACGGGTCTCGTGCGGCACCGTCCGTGGGCGTCTGCGGTTCAGGGCCCCGACCCGCCTGGCGGGTCTCCCGTACGCGAGCACGCCCTTCCGCCGGCGCCGCCCTCCCGCTCGTGGGCGGACCGGTGTCGCGCTCCCACAGGCCCTGCGCTCGGGTAGCTACGGCGAAGTGACAAGTAGCTCTCTGTGACCATCGCCGAGCTGGGGGGCTCCACCCTTGAGCCGGTGGGGACCAGAGATCACCGGGCGCCCGCCTCGGTCTGGGCGGGGATGGCGGCGTGTCCAGCCTCGCGCAGCTCCTGCAGGTCGGGGATGTGGTTGTAGAGGGTGCCGGGGCTCACCCCGAGGAGCTTGGCGATCGAGGTGATGGACTGCTCGGGATTGTGCAGCAGCGTGCGGGCGGCCTGGATGATCTCGGCGGTGGCGACGACGGGCCGGCCGCCGACGTTGCCCCGGGCCCTCGCAGCGGCCAGGCCCTCGCGGGTGCCGGAGACGATCAGCTCGCGGATGAACTCGGCCAGGGCGGCGAAGACGTGGAAGATGAGCCGACCGCCGGCGGTGGTGGTGTCCAGGCGCTCGTGCAGCGAGGTGAAGCCGATTCCGCGGGCGCGCAGTTCGCCGACCATGTTCACCAGGTCCTTGAGGGAGCGGCCGTAGCGGTCGAGCGCGGGGACCACCAGGGTGTCGCCGGGCCGCAGGAAGGCGTGGCAGGCCTTCAACTCCGGGCGCAGGTCGTCTTTGCCGGACTTCTTGTCGGCAAAGATGCGCCGGCACCCGGCTTCGGTGAGGGCGTCGAGCTGGCGGTCGAGCTTCTGTCCGCCGGTGGACACCCGTGCGTAGCCGATGCGGATCTCGGTCCGCACGGCCGGTTCGGCGACCAGGAGTTCGAACTGTGCGTCCTCAAATGGCGTGCTCACGCCCGGAATCCTGTCAGAAAACGGTGGCCGGGGGTTGTTGAACGGCTCGGGTTTCTGAAGGAGTTTTTGAAAGGCCCTGGGGGCCTTTTCGATCTTGGATCCGCGATCTTCAACAAACAAAGGTTATTTGAAGATCGTGGGTTGTCTTCGGGCCTCGGTGCCGAAATCGAGTAGGTCATCCATCCGGGCAGCGAACTGTGGTCGATCAACGCGTTTGACGCATCAGGTTGGCGCACCCGTGTGGGCAAGGCCTGATCCCACCGTGTTGGCGCGGCCTGGCCATGCGGACCGACAAACTCGCCCTCGCCTACCAGGCCGTCACTACACCTCGCCGCCATCCCCATCTGGACACGACGATGACCATGGAGAGAGGCAGAACCTAGTTCTCGGGCGGCTTCGGGAGGGCTTCGCGCAGGCGGTCGAGGAGTGCCCGGGCCGCGGGGCTTGAGGGGCCGGTGGCCTGCCAGGCGAGCGCGATGCGGGCACGCATCTCAGGCCGGACGATCCGCAGGGTTCGGAGCTGTCCGTCGAGGGGTGATTCGTCCTCTCCAGCGGGCAGCACGGCAATGCCCAGGCCCCGCGCGGCGAGCCGTGCGAGCACGTGCGGGGCTGCCGCCTCGAAGGTAACCCGGGGCCGGAATCCCGCCTGCGCACAGCCGCGTTCGAGCGCCGCGCGCACCCCGGTGCCCCGCGGCAGGCAGATCAGCGGCCTATCGCGGAGATCGACAAGCGGGACGCTCGTGCCATCAATGCGGTCGAGAAACGGAACGCCGGGCGCAACAGCGGCAACCAGCGGGACGTCGATCACCGTCTGGAAGGCCACTCCGGGCGGTGGCACCTCTTCTACCAGCCCGAGGACGGCGATATCGAGCTCGCCGGCCAGAAGCGAGGCCTGCATCCGCTCGGTGGTGTCCTCGGTGAGTGCCAACTCGACTGAGGGGTGGGCGTCGTGGAAGTCCGCGAGTAAAGCGGCGATGTCGAAGGCGTGGCCGGTGGCGCCGGAGACCAGCCCGAGCGTGACCCGGCCGCGCAGCAGCCCTGTGTACGCATCCACCGTCTGCTGCACCGCCTCCGCAGCGGCCAGTGCGGCGCGGGCATGCGGCAGGACCGCCCGGCCCACCTCGGTCAACGTCACCGACCGGCCAGAGCGGTCGAGTAGCGGCTGCCCCAGCTCCTTCTCCAGCTGGCGGATCTGGGCGCTCAGGCCGGGCTGGGCCAGGTGCAGCCGGGCTGCGGCGCGGGTGAAACCGCCTTCCTCGACCACGGAGGCGAAGTAGCGCAGCTGACGAAGTTCCATAACCAATGATTCTAGGTGCCAGCAGAGCCATCTATTTGATATATACACCGGTCGGCGGCACGCTTGATCGCATGGAGAACGCGACAGCCCGCAACGGGAAGAAGGCCGAGGTCAGGGCCGCTATCGCGGCGGAACGCCAAGAACTGGCCGACCTGCTCGACACGCTGCGAGCCGACCAGTGGAACGAGCAGAGCCTCTGCGCGGGATGGCGGGTTCGCGAGGTCGCGGCGCATATGTCGATGGGGTTCCGGCTCTCTTTGCCCGTGACGCTCGGCGAGTTGGTCAAGGCGCGCGGGAACCTTCACCGCATGACCGACCGGGTCGCGCGCAGGGATGCGGCCGCCCATTCCACCACCGCACTCGCCGCCTTCCTGCGGGACAACGCCGACCACCCCTGGACACCACCGGTCGGCGGGTTCGCGGCGGCGCTCGGCCACGACGTGGTGCACGGGCTGGACATCACCGTCACTCTCGGCCTCGACCGGCGCGTCCCCGAGGACCGGCTGCGCATCCTGCTCGACGAGATCCGGCCCAGCAGCCTGAAGTTCTTCGGCGCCGACCTCGACGGAGTGCAGCTATGCGCCGAGGACCTCGACTGGTCGTACGGCTCCGGCTCGCCGGTGTACGGCCCCGCCCAGGACCTCCTGCTGCTGGCCTATGGTCGCAGACTTCCAGACGACCGGCTCCGAGGAGAGCCGAGCAACCGTTTCACCCGACCCGCCAAGGAAGCATGAACCATGCGCACCCGGATCCTCCTGGGCATGTCCCTGCTGTCCACTGGTCTGCTCGCCGGAGCCTTCGGCTACGGCGCCGCCAACCTCGTCCCGACCTTCAACGCCGTGCCGATCGACATGAGACTCCACTTCCACACCGAGCTGATGAAGATGAACGGGATCACCATGCAGGGGGCGATGGCGGTCTCGGCTCTCAGCACCCTCGCCCTGGCCGCCCTGACACGCGACCGGGCCCGGGCCCTCGCAACAACGGCAGGGCTCCTGACCGTCACGTCCTTCCTGATCACCCGGTTCGGGAATGTCCCGATCAACGGACGCATCAAACAGTGGGCCGCCACCACGCCGCCAGCCGACCATGCAGAGATCCTGCGCCGCTGGGAACTGTTCAACGACGCCCGTACCTGCACTGCCATAGCTGCGTTCGCCATCCTGATCTATGCCGCCCTGCGGCAGGCAAGCGAGCGACCGAGCATCACTGAACCCGCGATGGTCGTCTCGACGGCTGGTACGTCGACGGCTGGCCCGCCCGTATAAGGGTGCGATCCGTCCCCGATCACATCGATCACCGACCACGGATCAGCTCGCCGGGGTCGGCTGCGGTTCGGCGGTCCGCTGCCCCGGCACGGTGGCCGCCGATGCCGGGCCGAGGTCGAGGCGGGAGGTCATGTCGAGCTCGAACCGGCCGTACGGGTTCACGTGCGTCCAGAACAGCGGCGACAGGCCCCTGCGGTCGGCGTCGGTGAGCCGGTCGGCCCACTTGGGGTCGGCCAGGACCTGCTGCACGAGCAGGGTGTTGACGTGGACTAGGGCGGACTGGAGCAGGTGCAGGGCCAGCATGCTGACCTCCTGGCTCTCCTTGTCCTTGCCGGTCAGGTCGCCGTCCTTGCCGTAGAACAGGTCCTGGTTGGCCGAGTTCCAGTTCTCGACCACCTGCAGGCCCTCGTTGATCTCCTGCCGCATGTCCGCGTCGGCCAGGTAGTCGCAGATTCTGTGGAATCTGTTTTGTCAAGTGATGCCCGGGTAGGTCGCGCTGCTGCCGCCCGATCAGTGGTGCTCGGAGAGGCTGTCTACCAGCGGGAACGACAGTTCTTCCGTTGCGGGCCATGGCGGAGTCTCAGGGCCCTGACGCCATGTGAGATGCACCTGGACGAAACGTGCAGGGTCGTCCTCGACGCTGAACAAGACTTCGTCGCAGCGACTGCAACGAGCGAAAGCGATGACGGGCTTTCCGAACAGCGGATGCCCTTCGCTGACCTCCAGGCGGAGCTGGGCTTCGAGGATCTCTCTGGCCCGTGCGTCAGGCAGCAGCACCCACGGCTCCGGCAGCGGACGAGGCTCCCAATCGAACAGGTAGTCAATGCTGGGATCCAGCCCGCTATCCGTCCACGGCTGTGAGGACCCAGCATCTCGCGTGGCGAGTCGGCGGCAGGCCGGGCATCGCCGAAGCTCGCGGGTGGGTCCTCGGCGTCGGCGTGGATGCTGAGCAGGTGAAGACTGCGACAGAGCGCGGCCGGCCAACCTTTCACCACAGGTCGGACAGGTGTCCATGGCCTCAGCGGGTTCCATCGGGCTCCTCTCGCGACTTGCCGGTAGTGACGTTGATGATCGGTAGAAGTGTCGCAGTCGCCGGGATGCCGATCTCACGTGGTGTGGCGCCGGTTGGGGTGGGGACGTCGACGAGCCGTTCCAGCAGCTGGTCGAGGGCGACCTGGCCGTCATCTACTGCGGCGCGCTCGTCGTCGGTGAGCGGGATGCTGGCCAGCATCCGTTGAAGGTTGTCCTTGGCCTCCAGCAGCTGACCCTTTGACGACGCCTTCGGCGTGTAGAAGTCGCACCGGGCGCAGGCCATCCGGTGCTGACACTGCTCGAAGAACGTGTAGGTGCAGTAGCCGTGGCCCATGTCGTAGTACTGCCACGGCTCACCCGACGCGGCCGCTCCGGAGGTAACCGCGTCCCGGTCGACCAGGACCTCGATTGTCCGGACGTTGCGCTCGAAGTACCCGGCATCGTTGTAGGCCTTGGCCAGCGTGTTCGGTGTGATCTTGGCGTAATGCTGAGTAGCCTCCGGGCTCCGGTGACCGAGCCAGGCTTGCAGCTCGAACAGCGTCATCGGCTCCTTGGCGTTGTAGAGCTGGCTGGCGATCGTGGAGCGGGCCCGGTGGCTGGTGATGTTGCCCCGGACATCGGCGGTCGGGACGCCGGCCTTGCGGCAGAGCGAGGGGATGACCGCGGTGTTGATGTAGGTGTTGGCGAGGCGTTTGGCCCGGTGTGCGAACAGGAAGTCCACCTGCTCGCTGGTCTTGCGGTCGAACATCTTCGGCTGCTGCGGCCGGAGCTCCTGCCATGCCTCGATCGCCTTGCCCAGCAGGGGATCGATGGGCTTGGTGAAGGAGGTGCCGGTCTTGTGGGTGGGGACGTCCAGCAGGCAGACGGCGTCACGCGCCAGCACCTCGTCGGAATCGCCGGGGATGGGGAAGCCGTTGTGCTGCCAGCGGATGCAGCCCGTGCGGAGGCGGGATATCTCGTCGCTGCGCAGGCCGCCGAACAGCCAGGTCAGGGTGACGGCCCGGATGAGTTCGATCGGGTAGCACAGTCCGTAGGTGTTGGTCGGGAAGTCCTCGGGATCGACGTTGAGCCCGGCCCACAGCAGCTTCGCCCATATGTCGTCGGCGATCACCCGGGGGTTGGGGCCGATCAGCGCCGCGACGCTCCTGGGCGTGGCCAGCGCGCGAACGGGGTCGAAGCGGCGGGGAATCCACTCCCACTCCTGGCAGTCCCTGAAGAACGTCCTGGTCGCGGTGAGGTAGCCGGCCTTCGTGCGAGGGGACAGCGGTTTGCCGCCGCGCTTGTCGAGTCCCGCCCGGCGCTGCACGTGCTCGCCGACGGTCATCCGGTCCAGCGCCGCGACCCAGGCCGCGCAGGTCTCGCGGGTCCACTGGGCGGGTTCGACGATCTCGGGGTGCTCGGCGGCCAGCCACCGGCCTGCTTTGGCCACGATGGACCGGAACCCGCCTCTGACCTTCGGTGTGAGCGTCGAGGTGTCGTGCCAGCGCTCCACCATCGCGGCCCAGGGCTCGGGAACGCCTTCGAGATCGGGCATCACGGCGTGGATGGGCTTGGGCGGTGGGCCGGCGTGTCCGAGGGCGGCGATCGCCCGGTGGACACCGTGGAGGTTTCCGCGCCGGGCCCCGGACGGGAGCGCAGGGCTCTCGCGGGCCCGTTGCAAAGCGTCGGTGGTCATGTCCTGCAGGAGCGGGCTGCGGTTGATCAGCATGATCTGGACCAGCACGGTGCGGAACTGGCCGAAGGCGCCGTTCGAGGGGTGGTAACCCCAGCCCTGGAGGGTGGCAGCCACCTGCGCGATCGTCTCCTCGACCGGCTCCTGGCCGAAGACGCGCCAGGCAAGCGAGCGGCGGATGAACCCGCCGATTCGGTGGAAGTCAGTGAAGTCGCCGAGCAGGTAGGCGAACGCGGCCACGTAGGGCCGGACCGAGCCGTCGATCCACTCGGCCAGGCGGCCTCGAACTCCTTGTGGCCAGGGGCGATGAGGCGGACCCAGTCGTCTGCCGACCACGCCCAGAACGACGTGCCGTCTTCCAGGCAGCGCCGCAGGACGAGGCCGATGGCGTCAGTCACGGCCCGGCGATGGGCGGGCGTGTCCGGGCACCACCGAAGCGCGGCTCGTGCATCGTCGAGCGGGCGGAGCAGACGGGAGATCGCCCGCCACTCGACCCGGTCCCGGGCATAGCCGCGGCGTCGGCGGACTTCCCAGCCCAGGCTGGTCAGTGCTGCACGCTCGCGTTCGGTGAGTTCGGGTCGACGGTCGTATCGGGCCAGGTCAATGGGCCAAGGCCAGGAAGGGGCCGTGGCCGTCTCGGAAGCGGCCGTCGATATCGCCGCGGTCACAGGGCGACCGTCCCGGTCGCCTGCTCGCCGAGGCGGGCCAGCATCTGCACCCGCCAGCCGTGGATCTGTTCCATGCCACGGCTGAGCTTGTCGGCCAGGTCCCGGCCCGACAGGTGGATGTAGGTGAGTGTGGAGTCGGTGTGCCGGTGGCCGGCGAAGGTGGCGATGGCGTGTAGTTCCCAGCCCATCCGGGCCAGGTCGGTCAAGCACAGGTGTCGCGTGGTGTGCGTGGAGAACCGCGGGACATCGGCGGCCAGCGCGATCCGGCGGACCACCTTCGACCAGGTCCACAGGCTCAGCGGCTGGGCGTGGTTCCGCCGGGATTCCGACAGGAACAGCGGTCCGCGGGCCCGGCTGATCGTCGCCCGGTGTGCGAGGTAGCCCGACAGCAGGACGCCGGTCGGCGCGGAGTACGGGACGACGCGCTCCAGCCGGTTCTTGGTCGTCTCAGCCCGCACCCGCAGCGTTCGGTGAGCCGGGTCGAGGTCGTCGGTACGCAGCGAGCACAGCTCCTCGCGGCGCAGTGCGGCGTCGTAGGCGAGAGCGAGCATCACGCAGTTGCGGACCGGCTCCTCGGCGGCGACCGCGAGGACGTCCATCCACTGCTGTTCGGTGGGTATCCACGGCAGCTTCGTGAGCCTCGGAACGAGGCCGTGCTCGTGCCCGCCGCGTTGGCGGCCGGGCGTGTAGCGGCCCCGGCCGACCGGGTTGGAGTCGCGCTGCCCGTCCTCCATGAGGAAGTCGTAGAACAGCCGGACCGGCACCAGGCGCTGCTGAATCGTGGCATTGGCCAGGCCCGAGCCCGAGTCGATCGAGACCACATTCGCGCCCCGGCGACTCGGCCGCGATGTCAACTCCCGTACATAGACGGCGATGTGTGCCCGGTTCGCGGTCAGTGGGTCGACATTCTCCCGCTCGCACATCTCCAGGTACTCGGCCAGCCCCCGAGCGTAGGCGTCGATCGTCCGGGGAGCCCGACCCAGGTCGTTCCACACCTGCAACCACCCGGCCGCCTGCTCGTGCCTGCCGAGCACCGGCCACTTCTCGTCCAGCACCACCGTGCCCAACACATCTCCTCAGTCCGTGGTCGTACCGCACGGAGATGATCTCCGCTGCGGTCAGATTCCACGTAACTGATATGAACGCCGTGCGCACCACCCGGCCCAGCTCCTCGATCGCCTGGTAGGTCGGGTGCTTGGGGCCGCCCTTGGTAAAGCGCCGCAGCACCTGCTCGGCCTCGGCGGTGCCCAGGCGCAGGGCGGTGGTGTACTTCACGATCTGGTCGTACTGCTGGGCGATCAGCTCCCAGTCGATCGTCTTGGTGGACAGCACCGGGGCGAGGTGGGGCCAGTTCGCGTCCTCACCGGCTGCCGGCCGGTACAGCCGCGACCTGCCGATGTTCTTCAGCCGTGGCATCAGCTTGAAGTCGAGCATGTGCGCGAACGCGAACCCGACGATGGACGCGCCGTGGGTGTCGGTGTACTGCCGGTCGACCTCCATGTCGGTGCAGTGCCGCAGCACGCCCTCGATCATCGAGGCGACCTCGGAGGCCGAGCAGGACTTCAGCTGGGAGTAGATGCACACCGACTTCCGCTCGACGTGCCAGTAGATCATCACGCCGGGTCCGCGGTACCGCTGGTGCCACTCCGTCATCAGGTTCGAGGACCAGGAGCCGAACTTGCGGCTGTCGGAGGCGCACGCCGTCCCGGTGCCCCACCACATCTCGTCGCGGGCGGCGAAGGTGGCGTTCACCAGCTTCACCACCGCGGCGCGCATGTTGGCCCGGTTCACGAACAGGTGCCGCACCCGCCGCAGCGTCGCCTCGCTCTCGCCGTGCTTACCGGTCACCGCGACCCGCTTGATCCCCATGTTGGTGCCCAGCCCGAACAGCACCAGCAGCAGCCGGCGCCGCAGCACCTCCTTGGACGTGGTCTCGCGGGTGGCCACCGAAGTGAACTCGCTGGTGAAGTCGGTTTCGAACTCCGCGTACTTCAGCATGTCCAGGAGGTCGATCGTCCCCCAGCGCCTCTCGATCTCACCCTTGACGGCCACCAGGTTCTCCGGCTCCTCCTGCTTGGCCAGGGGAGACACCTTGATCCACGGGTTTCCGTGCTTCGTGGTGATCGACACCCCTCCGGTGGTGTCTGTCGCCAAAGCCTGCTCGAAGCGGTCCAGCGCCTCGCGGTGTTTCTTCTTCAGGGCCTCGATGAACTTCGCCGGGTCCTGCGGCTGGCTGATCGCGTCGTAGTGGACGTCGCGGTTGTCATCGAAGTCCTGCGGCAGGTCGAGGTCCGGGTTGCGCCACCGGTTCGCGCCCTCCACCCAGATCTCCCGCCGGCGCAGGGCATCGCGCAGCGCGACCAGCACGCACAGCTCGTACGGGATGCGCTCGACCCGGCCCTTGTCGTCCACCACCGCCGCCCGCCAGTGGTCGGGCACCACGTCCTCCAGCGGGATCGTCTCCGCCGGGTCGAAGAACGCGCCCTCCTTCAGCGGCTGTTCCAGGTACCGCTCCAGCAGGTCGATCGCGTCCATCACCGGCCGGTAGTGGTCGTTGTTGCACTTCAGCGTGAGCGCCCGCAGCAGCGGCGAGAGCATCCGCCGCCAGTGCCCCGAGTACGAGGACCGCAGCACGGTCCGCACCCGGGCCTGGTACTTGCGTTCGTTTGCAGCCGCCTCGGCCGCCAGCGCCTTCAGCGTGCGCTTCCCGCCCACCACGGGGTAGATCACCCGGCGAACCATCCCGGACGGCTCGGCCAGCGCGGCCTCCGCGACCCGCAGCATCATCGCGTCCTTGCCGCGGACCTTCTTCAGCTCGCTGGTGAACTCCTTGTCCACCCTCTTCTCCGCCCGGGTGTTGATCCGCAGCACCAGCTGGGTGAACAGGTCCACCAGCGAGTCGGTGATCTCGGACTCCCGCACGTGGCACAGCGCGGACAGCAGCGTCCAGCGCATCTCCTGCTTCATCCTGGGAGGCAGCAGGTCTGCCGGATACTCCTTCGAGGCCCGAGCCCGCCAGGAGTCCACCAGCTTCTCCGACACGTCCGCGAACAGGTCCGCCGACAGCCCCAGCCTCCGCACCCGCCCCAGCTTGTCGATCTCCGCGAGCAGGCTCTCCAGGCCCGGCGCCCCGGGGTCGGCCTTCAACTCGGCGAAGAACACCCGCCCGCCGCCCACCGCCGCCTGATCGCCGTTCGCCCCGTCCTCCTGCTCGGTGCCGGTCACCAGGTCGTCCAGCCGCGAGCGGGTGATGTGCGACAGCCTGCCCACGGTCCGGCGGCAGAACTGCGTCTCGAAGTCCTTGACTGCCTTGCCCACCAGCCGCCGCACTTGCCCCGGGGTCGGCGGCTCGATGCGGTCGTTGCGGCACCGGGCCACCACCGCCTCGGCCAGGCGCTCGCGGGACAGCTCCACCGGGCACAGCTCCGCCGTCAGCCACTCGGCCAGCTTCGCCTGGTCATCCTCGGAGTTCTCCCGGAACCGGAAGCCCTCCCGAATCTCCATCCGGTGCCGCTTGATCGTCCGGCTGACCCAGTCGTAGGCCGCCCACTCCTCGGCCGACACCTTCACCTGCTGAGCCACATACGCGACCGCCGCCTGCGGAACCTCCTCCGGGGTCTCCGGGAACCGGACCTCCACCTCGAAGAACTTCAGCAGCAGCGCGAAGCCCAGCCGGTTCGCCCCGGACTTGTTCCGCAGCCTCGTCATGTCGTCTTCGAGCAGCGTCCAGACCTCGATCAGGTCCTCCGGCTCCCACTCCTGCCGCACGCCAAGCCCCTCTCCCACCACAGAGCGCTGTTACATCGGTCAGGGTGGTGCGGACACGCCAGGGCGAGGACGAAAACACCCGAACCTATGACAACAGACCGTCTGATCGGCTACAGAGAGCTACTTGTCACTTCGCCGTAGCTATGCGAGCACAGGGCCCCACAGAGCACCTCCTCGCGCCGGTCCGTGCAGCGGACAGGGCAGTCACCGGAGCAGGCGGGCGGGGGCCGTGACCGTGCGCATCGCGTACTCCAGCGGTCCGCGCCGGAAGAACCTGGTCCAGGCGAGAGCGAGGAACACGGCCGCCGCGCAGAAGCCGAAGAAGACCGGGAGCCCGGCGGAAGCAGGCAGGTCGTCGGTATCGAAGGCGCTGATGGCGAGGATGTGGGCCACGTACGCGGTCAGGGACATCGAGCCGACCGCGATGACGGGCGCGGCGATCCACCGCAGCCGTGCCGACCGCTCCGTGGCGACCAGACAGACGGCCAGCACCACCAGGGCGACGCCGGTGTTGCCCAGGACGGACCAGGTCGTCTGACTGTGCGGTGCGGCCACGAGCAACCAGGAGGGCGTCGGGGAGGACGGATCGCCGACCGCGTCGGACCACCAGGCGGACGCGGCCTGCCCACCGTCCGTGGCCGCGCTCACGGCGGACTGCGCTCCCGGGACCAGGTGCAGTGCCAGCCACGAGCCCCCGTAGCCGAGCACCGCCAGCGCGCCGCCGCACAGGGCGACCCCGACGGGTGCGCAGGGGCGGGTCAGGTCGACCTTCGCCACGGCCATCCCGGCGATGATGAACGGCAACCAGGTCAGCACGGGGTAGGCGCCGGTCACGAAGAGTTCGAGCACCCCGTCCGAGCCGGTGACCCGGGCCAGCGGGTCGACGGCGATGGCGGTGTCCGCCCAGCTCCCGCCGTCGACCGCAGTCCGCAAGAGGTACAGAACCTGGGGGAGGACGAGTGCCGCGGCCGCTGCGACGGCGGCCAGCGCGGACGCTCTCAACCGGTACAGCGGCAGGGCCAACACGAAGATCATCCCGTAGGCGGCCAGGATCACGTCCACCGAGGTGTCCAGCGCCGCCAGGACGTACCCCAGTCCTATGAGGACGGCAGCGCGGATGAGCACCCGCCCGACGGCCTGCCGTCCCGCCCGCCCCGTCCGCGGCTCGGGTCTTCCGGTGAGCAGCACCAGGGTGAACCCGGCGAGGAGGGCGAACAGTGCGGAGGACCGGCCTCGCGCCACCTCCATCAGCCAGCCCAGCGGTCCGCCCACCGAAGGATCGGGGCCGAGGTGGGCGGCGAACATGCCGAGGATCGCGACCCCCCTGGCCAGATCGAGGCCGATCAGTCGTCCCGGCACCGCCGTGAGGGACAGCGCGCAGCGGCGTGACCCGGCCGTGGGCACCGCCCCGGTCGGCGCCGCCGCCGCTGTGTCGTGCGCCATATCTCCCAGGGTCGGGGAAACTTGTCGATACAACCATCCGGCAGGTGTCCGGGCCCGTACCCCGCCGACCGGCTGGCGCGGACCCGCCGCCCGGCCGGACCCGGTGTCGGGCACCCGCCGGGCGCCGCACGGCGTGGTACGAATCGGACAGTGGTCCGATGGCGAGTGGAGCACGCGTGATCCGGGTACTGGTGGTCGACGACGAAGCCCTGATCCGCATGGGCTTCCAGCACATCCTCGACGCGGCGGACGACATCGAGGTCGTCGCCGCTGTCCCCGGCGGCCAGGCGCTCCCGACGGCACAGGAGATGCGTCCCGACGTCGTGCTGCTGGACATCCGGATGCCGGACGTGGACGGGCTCACCGTCCTGGCCGGTCTCCGCCGCCTGCCGGAACCGCCGGTCGTGGCCATGCTCACGACCTTCGACATGGACGAGTACGTGACGACCGCCCTGCGGCAGGGCGCCGCGGGATTCCTACTCAAGGACACCGATCCGGAAGCGCTCCCGTACCTGGTGCGGTCCCTGGCGGGCGGCGGCACCGTCCTTTCGTCGGAGGTCACCCGAACGGTCGTGGCCGGCTATCTGGGAGCGGACTCCCACGAGCCGGCCGCCAACAGCATCGCCCGGCTGACGGACCGGGAACGAGCCGTCCTCGTGCTGATCGCCGAAGGGCTGTCCAACGCCGACATCGCCACCCGGATGCACCTGGGTACGGGGACGGTCAAGGACCACGTGAGCGCCATCCTGACCAAGTTGGAGGTGGGCGGCCGGGTGCAGGCCGCCCTGCTCGCCGAACGGGCGGGACTCCTCAAACCGCCGCGGCACGAGGAGGAGTGATGGTCCCGCGCCGACTGCCCGCGCTCCTGTTGGACGCCGCCCTCGTCGGAGCCGCGCTGCTCGACGGCTGGTTCCACGTCGGCACCGAAGAGCCGTTTCGCCTGGTCTTCGCCCTGGTCGCCGCGGTCGCGCTGGTACTGCGCCGGCGTCTGCCGCTGCTCACGTTCCTGTTGACCTTGCCCGCGGTCGTGCTCTCGGACGCGATCTTCGCCGCGTTGGCCGCGCTGTACACGCTCTCGTCGGTCACTCGCCGCCGCATCCTGCTGGTGGTGTGCGCCGCGGCGTTCACGATCAGTGACCAGACGTTGTGGCCGTCGCTGCACTTCGCCGTGTCGGAGCCCACGTTCTTCGTGTCGTTGGGCTACAGCGCAGCCACGGCGGCCGCCGCCGTCTTCCTCGGCCAGCTGGTGCAGACCCGGCGCGACCTGTCCCTGCGGCTCGCCGAGATCTCGGAGGCACGGGACCACGAGCGGCTGTTGACCGCCCAGACCGTACTGGCCAAGGAACGCGCACAGCTCGCCCGGGAGATGCACGACGTGGTGTCCCACCAGGTCAGCCTGATCGCGGTGCGGGCCGGTGCCCTCCAGGTCGGTACGCGGGACGCCGACACCAAGGAGGCCGCGGCCACGATCCGGCGGCTGAGCGTCCAGACCCTGGACGAGCTACGGCACATGGTCAGCGTTCTGCGTGCCTCCGGCGGCCGCCTCACGGAGCTGACCCCGCAGCCTTCCCTCGCCGACCTCCAGAAGCTGGTCGACAACAGCGGCATCGAGGCGAGACTGCAGACGGACCTGCCCGCCGGGCTTCCGCCGACCGTCCAGCGCGCGATCTACCGCACCGTCCAGGAAGCGCTGACCAATGTGCGCAAGCACGCCCCCGGGGCCAGCGCGACGGTGCGGATCCACAACTCCGGTGGCGCCGTCCGCGTCACGGTCACCAACACGGCACCGACCCGACCGTCCCTCAGCCTGCCCAGCACGCATTACGGACTGGTCGGACTGCGTCAGCGGGCGGAACTCCTCGGTGGCACGGTCAGCTCGGGACCGACGGGCGAGGGCGGCTACGAACTCCGCCTGGAGCTCCCGGCCAGCGGCGCCTGACGGTCGGGCCCGCAGACCGACGAGTTTCCCTTCGAACACGAAGTGGGCACGGGGGAGTCGTCCCGTGGGCGCCGAGAGCCGCGCCGGCGCACACGGCTCCCGCGGTGCGGACCCTCTCCGTGCCCCGTCCCGGCGGGCCTCCGCGAGGTGCGCCGTGCGGTGGGGGAGGCCCCGCGTCTACAGTCGGCGGGGCGGCGGCCGGCCGTGTCCGGTCACGCCCCACGACGCCAGTCGCCGACCTGGAGTTCATACATGAGTGACCAACCGGACAAGCCGTTTCTGTACGTCGTCGTCTGCGCGGCCGGGATCGCCGGAAACGTCGGCAAGCTCATCACCGCGGCGCACGGGCGGAACTGGGACGTCGGGGTCGTCGCCACCCCCCAGGGACTCGGGTTCATCGACCGGACCGCCGTCGAGGCGCAGACCGGGTACCCGATCCGCTCCGCGTGGCGCCTGCCGGGCGAGCCGCGCCCGCTGCCGCCCGCGGACGCCGTCGCCGTCGCCCCGGCCACCTTCAACACGATCAACAAATGGGCATCGGGCATCTCGGACACCCTCGCGCTCGGCATCCTCTGCGAGGCGTACGGCACCGGGATCCCCACGGCCGTGCTCCCCTGCCTGAGCGTGGCGCAGGCCGCGCACCCCGCGTACGCGCAGAGCCTGGACCGGCTGCGGGCGATGGGTGTCCTCGTCGGGGACTGCGCGCCGTACAGCCCCGACTCGTACGCCGAGATGGACGGTTTCCGCTGGGAGCAGGCACTGGACCTGATCGAGCAGCGGGACCTCGGGACGGCAGCGGTGCCGTCCGACCAACTGCCCCCGTAGGGTGCGGTGATGACCGACGGCACCGGGTCCGCGCCTGCGGCGGACGGCCCCCCGCAACGCCCCCGTCCCGCGACGGCCCACGACGAACCCGCGGTGAAGGCCGTGACCGACGCGGCCTTCCGCCACTACGTCGAACGGATCGGACTCGTGCCGGCCCCCATGCGGGCGGACCACGAGGCGAACGTCGCAGCCGGACGGGTGTTCGTCGCGGGCGATCCCGTGGTGGGCGTGCTGGTGCTCGTCCCCGCAGCCGACCACCTCTACCTGGACTCGATCGCGGTGCACCCCGACGCCCAGGGAACCGGGCTGGGCCGTCGGCTGCTGGCGTTCGTGGAGTGCTACGCGCGGGAACTCGGGCTGCCGGAAGTCCGGCTCCTGACGAACGCGATGATGTGGGAGAACCAGAAGATGTACGCCCGGTACGGCTACGACGTCGTCGAGCGGCGCATGGACGGCCCGTACGACCGCATCCACTACCGCAAACGGTTGTCCTGACGGCCTGCCGGGCCGCACCCCCGCCCGGGACGGGTTGTCAGTGGTGCGTGTCACGATCGGGTCATGACGACGCCCGATCGCGACGCCCCCTGCGCCACCTCCTCCGATCCGGGACGGCGGGACCCCGCGCCCACCCGGTACGGCGAGGTGGTGGACGTCCACCTCGTCCTGCGCCGGGAAGACGAGGTCCTGTTGGCCCGGAGGGCGGGCACCGGCTACGCGGACGGTCTGTGGCACGGGCCCTCCGGACACCTCGAGCGCGGCGAGGACGTGCGCACGGCCATGGTGCGCGAGGCCCACGAGGAGATCGGCGTGGCCCTGACGCCGGACGACCTGCGCGTCGCGCTCGTGATGCAGCACCGGGGGCCGGACGGGGAGACCAGGACCGGTTGGTTCTTCGAGGCGGCCTACGGGACGGGTGGCGAGCCCCGCAACTGCGAGCCGCACAAGTGCTCCGAGCTCGGCTGGTACCCGCTCGCGGCACTGCCGGACGACATGGTCGCCTACTGTCGTGCCGGCTTCGAGGCATACCGCTCGGGCGTGCGTTTCGTCGTCCACTGGCACGAGGAGGGTGATCCCGTGGGGCATGATCCGCGCCTGCCCGACCGGGCGGTTCACCTGCCCGTCGCCGAGCGCCCGTGAGTCGCGTCGCCCGGTGCAGGGCCGCGTGCTCCTCAGTCGATCAAGGACGTCAAGCGACCTTCCCGGGCGAGGAGTTCGAGGGAGTCCAGGGCGCGTACGGCCGATCGGGCCGCTTGTGCATCGGTCTCCGCGAGACCGCTCTCGGCGAACTCGTCCTCGTCCAGGCGAAGGATCCGCGCACCGTCCGCGGACACCCACAGGTCCAGATCGAGGTCCTCGACCACGAGCCGGCCCCCGTCGCACACGGCCGGGCGCGTGACGTCGCAGTACCAGCCCTTCAACGTGCCGTCGCCCGAACGTACTTCCTTCACGGAGCACCAGGGCACGGGCGGTGTGTCCGGACGGCCCGGAGGGGTGTTCCGCCAGTAGTGCTCCGTGAACACGTCGCCCGGTTCGAAGCGGACGAAGCCGAAGTCCCGCACGCCTTCACTGGCCCACGGCGCCCGGACGGTGATCCGGGTACCGTCGTCCGCGAGGAGCTCGGCCGCGTAACGGATCTTCGTACGGCCGGCCTTGACCAGCACCACCTCGACGGTTGTCTCAGCCGAGCGCGCGGACATGCCGGACCTCCGTCGCGCAGATCTCGTAGCCGAATTGGCGGTCGATCGCCAACATGGCTCCGTTGCCGGTGTCGTTGCCCGTCACTGCCCGGGTGAACCCGGCGGCACGGGCGCGGTGCAGGGAGTCGTTCTTGGCGAGCTTGGCCAGGCCACGGCCGCGGAAGGCCCGGGCGGTGCCCGTCATGCCCGTGCCGTAGCGGGTCGAACCGTCCGTACGGGCGGCGCTGAACGCCACGGGCCGGTCGTCCACCACGGCAACCGAGGCCAGGTCGCAGCTGAACAGCGGGTGATTCCAGGTCTCGGCGAGCCAGCGGTCGTAGTCCGTGAGCTCCGCTTCGACGTCGCCTGGTCCGTCCGCGGTCGCCTCCGCGTCGAGCGCGAACAGCGGCCGCGGGTCATCGGAGAAGGCGCTGCCGGGGACGATCTCCACCCCGGCGGGCGGCCGTTGGAGCGGCGGCAGCATACCGCCCGAAAGATCGAGGCGCAGGAAGTGCGCCGAGCGGCTCGGCCGGTAGCCGTACCGCTCGGCGAAGGCACGGTGGGCCGGTTCGTCCTGTACCCAGGTGTACACGCGAGCCGCCCCGATCTCCGCGAGGTACTCCTCGGCAGTGCGCAGAGCCGGCGATCCCGCACCCCGCCCGCGGCGCTCGGGGTGGACGTAGACGTGGGCGTCGCCGACGCCCGGCGTCGGACTGTCGTGGGCCACGCCCAGCTGAGCCGTGCCGATGACGTCACCGTCCTCCTCGGCGACCACCGTCCGGGCCCGTGCGTCCGGGTGCGCACGGGCCGTCTCGGAGAGCACGGACGCGGCGTTGGCGGGCAGGAACGGGAGGGCCGCGCGCTGCACCCGGGCGGACGCCTCGGCGTCCGCCGCCCGGAAGTCGCGGACGATCACGGTCATGGAGCGCCACGCTACGGGCACACCACGGGTGCCGCCTCCCATCTTCCGCCGGGTGGCCCGGTCTTCCCGGACCGCATGCCCGCGGCGGCGAAGTGGGGGACAATCAGGCCGTGGCCCTGAAAATCATCATCGATGCGGACTCTTCCTCCGCGCCCTACGAGCAGCTCCGCTCCCAGATCTCGGCACAAGCCCGTTCGGGCGGACTCCCCGTCGGCTACAAACTGCCGACCGTGCGGGGACTCGCGGAGGACCTCGGTCTCGCAGCGAACACCGTCGCCAAGGCCTACCGCGCCCTGGAGAGCGACGGGGTGATCGAGACGCGGGGGCGCAACGGCACGTTCGTCGCAGCCGCCGGTGACGCGGCGGAGCGCCAGGCCGCGGCGGCCGCGCAGGCCTACGCCGAACAGGCGCGTCGGCTCGGGCTGTCGCGGGCGGACGCCGGGTCCACGGTGGAGGACGCCCTGCGGGCGGCGTACGAGGCGTGACGCACGGGTCGTGCCAGGGCGAACGGGGGAGTGGAGCCCGTCCGGTTCCGACGGCTGCCCCTCGGGCCGCCGCCGGAACCTTGTGGGAACCAGCTCCGGGCGCGCGGCGAGCGGGGCGGAGGAGCGACGTGCGGGACTACAGGTACAGCCCGGCGTCCGGCCCGGCGTGCTGGGCGGGCACGTTCGCGGGAGTCGTTCCGCGCTGGAGCGCGTAGAGCTCCGCCAGGGTCGCGCCGTCGCGCCCGACCCCGTCCTCGGTGCCCAGCCAGGACACCGCCTCCGGGCGGGTCAGCGGGCCCACCTCGATGCGGGCCAGACAGCGCCCCGGCCGTACCACCGCCGGATGGAGCCGCTCCAGGTCTTCGTTGGTGGTGACGCCCACGAGCACGTTCCTGCCCTGGCCCAGCAGACCGTCCGTCAGGTTCAGCAGTCTGGACAGCGCTTGGCCGGCGGTGTGCCGGGCTTCGCCGCGGATCAGTTCGTCGCAGTCCTCCAGCAGCAGGAGCCGCCAGCGGCTCTTCGCCGTTCCCTCGTCCTCGCCGATCGCGATGTCCATCAGATAACCCACGTCGTTGAACAGCCGCTCCGGGTCGAGGACGCAGTCGACCTGGCACCAGTCCCGCCAGGAGCGGGCGAGCGTCCGCAAGGCCGTCGTCTTGCCCGTGCCCGGCGGGCCGTGAAGCAGGAGCAGCCGCCCCGCGATGTCGTCGGGGGTCACCTTCATCAGCCGGTCCATGGCGTCGGCCACGGGAGCCGTGTAGTTGCGCCGGACCTCGGTCCAGGCGCCCGCGCTGATCTGGCGTGTGGTGCGGTGGGGGCCGCGGCGCGGCGAGACGTACCAGAAGCCCATCGTCACGTTGTCCGGCTGTGGCTCGGGCTCGTCCTGGACGCCTTCCGTCACCTGCCGGTGGACCCCCTCGGCGAGTTCCGAGCTGACGGCGGTCACCGTGACGTCGGCGCCGCGGTTCCAGCGGGAGACGAGCAGCGTCCAGCCCTCGCCCTCGGCGAGGGTGGCGCTGCGGTCGTCGTCGCGTGCGATCCGCAGGACCCGGGCGCCCGGCGGCAGCAACGTGGCCCCGGCTTTCACGCGGTCGATCGTGGAACTGTGGGAGTACGGCTGCTCGCCCGTCGCGAAGCGGCCGAGGAACAGTGCGTCGACGACATCAGACGGTGAATCGCTGTCGTCGACGTTGAGCCTGATCGGCAGAGCGTCTTCAGGGGTGGCAGTCATGGCGCCATGATCCGTCACCGCCGCATTCCGCGCACGGTGTTTTGACGTGTGGCGCCGCATCCCCGATGCACCCTCACATACGGAGCAAACGGGCCGCCCTCCGGGTCTTGCGTACCACTGCGTACCCCTTCGTCAGCGCCCTGTCGCCCGCGAAGGTGCGCGCCACGGCTCGGCCTTCGACGAGCCGTTCGAACTCCTCGATGCCGGTGGTGCGGCGTACGGTGACCCGTTCGAGCGCATACGGTCCCTGGTGTCTGCGGGCCAGGGAATTGCCCACCGCGAGCGACTGCGCGAAGCCCGCGGCGCGCACCATCTGCCGCACCCGCCGGGTGGAGTAGCCGTACGGGTAGGCGAAGGAGACCGGGGCCTCGCCCAGTTCCCCCGCGATGATTTCTCGGCAGCGGAGGGTCTCGAACCGCAGCCGCCGGTCGTCCACCTGATCGAGCTGGGGGTGCGTGTGGGTATGGCCCCCGACCTCCGTTCCCGCGGCGGCGAGGGCGCGCACCTGGTCCCAGTCGAGCATGGTGTCGAGCGCGCCGCCCTCCTCGTGCGCGCCGCGCAGCCATCCCGTCGACACGAAGAGGGTCGCGACGAAGCCGTGTTCGACGAGGACGGGTAGGGCGTGTCGGTGCACGCCCTCGTAACCGTCGTCGAAGGTGATCAACACCGGCCGCGGCGGCAGCGGCTCGCCCCGTCGCCACGCCCGTCCGAGGCGCGCCGTGGTGACCGGGGTGAAGCCCCGGTCACCGAGGAGCTCCATCTGCTCGGCGAACGCCTCGGGCGACACCGACAGTCGGTGGGTTGCGGTCGCGGGCCGGTGTCCCACGGCGTGGTACATCAGGATCGGTACGGCCTGGCTCACCGTGACGGCGCACCTCCTCCGTCCGGCACGTACGCGCTGACGGGTCGGTGCGAGAACGCCGTGCCGGAGCGCGTGCGGAGGCGGGCCACCGCGTATCCGGCCGCGGCGGTGGCGGCTCCGGCGATGATCGCACCGGCTCGCCCCGCGCCGCCCCGACGGCCCAGGAGGGCGTCGCGCAGTCCGCGTACGACGCCCGCGGGCAGCACCCGGATGGTGTAGTGCCGCTCGGTCTCGAGCCCCTTCCCGCTCCCGACGCTTCGGGCGACCAGGGCCTTGGAGAGCCCTTCCGCGTAGGTGCGGGTCCGGAAGTAGCCGAAGCGCGCGCGTCCGGCGGGGACCTTGTGGTGGATGACGGCGCGGTCGTCGATGAGCAGCACGGCGTGCGGGAGGGCCCGGCCGAGCCGGATGCACAGCTCGGTCTCCTCGCAGCCCAGCGGTCGTCTGTCGGCGTCGCGTCCGATGCCCGTGGCGAAGCCGCCGGTCGAATCGAAGGCCGTGCGCCGGAACGAGGCGTTGCCGCCGAGCACGTTGCGGACCCGGACCCGGCCGCGGGGCAGCCCACGGTAGGTGCAGCCGACGACCCAGTCGAACTCCTCGGGGAACCACACGGGTCTGCGTCCCGACGGCCAGGCGGGCAGCGTCCTGCCCCCGACGGCCATCACCCGCGGGTCGTCGTAGGCCTCGTCGAAGTAGCGGAGCCAGTGCCGTTCGGCCACGGCGTCGTCGTCGAGGAAGGCCACGATCTGGCCCCGGGCGGCGGCGATCCCGGTGTTCCGGCCGGCGGAGAGACCGCGGGGGCCCGCGTTGGCGAGCACCCGAACCTCCCCGCGTTCCGCGGGCTCGTCGTACTCCTTCGCCAGCCGGTCCAGTAGAGCGGCGTTGTGGTCCACGACCAGGAGGACCTCCAGCGGCGGCAGCGATTGGTCCCGTACCGAGGAGACCGCCGCGAGGATGTCCTCCCAGCGGTCCTCGGTGTAGGCGCAGATCACCACGGAGAAGCCCCGGTGGCCGCCGCGGCTCCGATCGCTCAAGAGAGCTCTCCCCGTGGGGCCTTGAGGGTGAGGGCAGGACGCCGTTCCGACGCCCGCCTGCGCACGGCCTTCTCCTGGAGGATCACCCTGAGGACGCGGAGCCCGTCCCGCACGGCGCTGAGGTTGCTGACGCCGTGGATGCGCAGGTACTCGTGGCTGGGTACCTCCTGGACCCGCAGTCCGGCTTTGACGACCCGGATGTTCATCAGGGTCTCGATCTCGAAACCGGTGCAGTCCAGGGTGATCCTGTCGAGGCAGTGGCGCCAGAAGGCGTTGTAGCCGTAGCAGAGGTCGGTGTAGCGGGCGCCGAACTTGGCGTTGACGATGCCGCAGAGCACGCGGTTGCCGAGCTTGCGGACGGGCGTCATGTCGTCCGTGCCGCCGCCGTTGGCGAACCGCGAGCCCTTGGCGAAGTCGGCGCCCCCGACCAGGGCCGAGACGTAGGAGACGATCTCCTGGCCGTCCGCTGAGCCGTCGGCGTCGACCATGACGATGATGTCGCCTGTGCAGGCGGCGAAGCCGCTGATCAGGGCGTCGCCCTTGCCCTTGCCGACCTGTTTGACGACCTTGACGTCGGGCCGCAGTTCCCGGGCGACGTCGATGGTGTCGTCCGTGGAGTTGCCGTCGACCAGGACGACTTCATGGATCCAGTCGGGCAGCGTCTTGAAGACGTGCGGGAGGTTCTCCGCCTCGTTCATGGCGGGGATCACCACGCTGACCGGTGGTGCGATCGCGAGATGGGAGGAGATGGGGCGGTACTGGGCCGGTATTCGGCCGAGCGTCGCCGTGGCCGTCGCCCTGGTGGTCGCCGGAGCGACGGGCGTCTGTGTGGTCAGTGGGTCGTGACCCGGGACCGCCGGGCGCAGGAACGAGCTCATGAGTCGGTTTCCCTCTCGTCCGGTGGACCGCCCACCCCCGGGCGGTCCGGATGTGTGTCCGGTTCGAAAGGGGGGTTCTCACCCCGGCCATGACGGCATCGATCTCCGTGCAGGTTGGGTGAGCTGGCATTGCTGGCCGCGCGGCACGCGACTCGGCACAAGTGCGATGACCGAGCACGGCACCCCCCTACCGCGCCCCGCCCCGGACCCGTCGCGACGTGAGACCCCTCCCCTGGAGTCGCTCTGCATGATGGACCGTTGCGGGTGGATGTACGACGGTATTGATGATTAGGACTGTATGGCAAGACCTGGAACGGTGGCTCACTTTTTTACTTCTTTTTCCTCCACGGGATGAGATGCGCACATCTGTTCCGCAGGGCGAAATGCAACAGGGGGAAAGTGATTGCTGTGACGGTGGTTACGCTGCGATCGGCGGAAAAAGAGGGGGGGCAGCGTCCGCAGTGCCTGAGTGACCGTCAGGTCGATCAGGTTCGCGCCGGCCGCTGACCGTGCGGATCCGGGCTGTCGGCGACGCGCCCAGCTCTGCCGCCGGTGCGGCGAGGGGGTGGAAGAGCGCGAACGGCGCGCGCACGGAGGGCTCGACGTCTTCGGGCGCCAGGGCGGCGCCCACCGCTGAAGCGGCGGGGGTCGCTCCGGTGGACACCGGAAGGGCGTCCGTCCGCATCCGGGACGGTTTGCCGGTGGTCGTCTGCATGGGCGCCGTCGCCCCCGTGGTGCCGGATGCGTGGATGTCCGGACCCGCCCGTGCCCCGCGGCGTCCGAAGTCCGTCAAGAAGTGTCGACCGACACTCCTCGCCATTTGTTCTTGGCATGGACACTTCCAGACAACTGGCGTACATGCTACGACAGTTGAGCAGAGATCCTGCTAATGGGAGGTTCCATGAAACTGTCCCGAATCGCGGCATTCTCCTCCTCACTCCTCTTCGGCGCCGTCCTCGCTCTCACCGGAGCGGGCCAGGCGCAGGCCGCCCAGGCCACGGCGGCCGTCGACTACGTGGCACTCGGCGACTCGTACTCCTCGGGCGTCGGAGCCGGCGCGTACATCGGCAGCAGCGGCAACTGCAAGCGCACCAATCGGGCCTACCCCGCGCTCTGGGCGGCCGCCCATTCACCCGCTTCGTTCGCCTTCACCGCTTGCGCGGGCGCTCGTACGAGTGATGTGACGGCCAACCAGCTCGCACCGCTCAGCGCCGCGACCGACCTCGTCTCCCTGACCATCGGAGGCAATGACGCCGGTTTCACCGACGTCATGACGACCTGTGTCCTGCAGTCCGAAGCCACCTGCGTCGCCCGTGTCGAGCAGGCGAAGGGCTACGTCGACACGACCCTGCCCGGCCGCCTCGACTCGGTGTACGACGCGATCAGAGCCAAGGCGCCGTCCGCCCGCGTGGTGGTCCTCGGCTACCCCCGGTTCTACAAGCTCTCGGGCAGCTGCTTCGGCGGACTCAGCGAGCGGAAGCGCGCGGCGATCAACAGCGGTGCCGACTACCTCAACGCCGCCACGGCCAAGCGCGCCGCCGACCACGGCTTCGCCTTCGCGGACGTGGTGCCGACCTTCACGGGGCACGAGATCTGCTCCGGGTCGGCGTGGCTCCACAGCCTCAACTGGCTGAGCCTCGGCGACTCCTACCACCCCACCGCGGCGGGGCAGTCGGGCGGTTACCTGCCCGCCTTCACGGGGGTGGCGTAGCAGCCGCCGGCCGCCCGGGAGGGGCCGCCCCGGCCCCTTCGTAGGAGGACCCCCCGGTGGAACCCGCCGTGGGGCCGTCCGTGGAGCCGCCCGTCGGGCTTCCCGTGGGCCTGTCCGTCGGGGACTCCTCCTCGCACGTCACCGAGAACGCCACCCAGTTCGACCGGACCACGACCGGGCTTCGGACCTCCAACCGGACCCGGTCGTGGTGGGCGCCGGCCGGCGCGTACACCCGCACGGTGTGATCGGTCCGCCGCGACGTCCCGTCCCCGGAAGGGAAGTCCAAGGTCTGCCAGTGCGCGTCGGATCCCCGGCCGCTCGCGGTCGCCCAGCGGTATGCGACGGAGGCGGGGGCACGGCCCACCGTGACCGTCGCCGTGAAGGCGGGCGCTTCGGCTTCGCGCGGCGGGCATGCGCCGCGGTAACCGTCGCGCACCGCACGGACGCGGACCTTCACGCTCTGCGGATGCTCCGCCGTCTCCTGGTCGTGTCCGTCCGGGGTGGTGCCGCCGGTGGTGCCGGGCGAACCCGTGGTCGGGTCGTCCACCGGAGCCCCGGAACCGGCCGTGGCGTCCCCGTTTGCTCGACCGCCCGCCGCTGAGCCCTCCGTGGAGCTGCCCGTCGAACCGCCGTTCGCCGTTCCGTGCCCGGGCTTCCCGCCGCTGCCCGCGGCGTCGTCGTCCAGGACCGCGTAGGTGAGTCCGCCGAGGGAGAGCAGGAGCGCGGCGATCCCCGCGGCGAGCACGACGGCGGCACGCCGGGGCCGTCGCCGCGTGGCGTCGTCGGCGGTGGAGGGGTCGGACGGGGGAGGCCCGAACGACGCCATGGTCGCCACCGGTGTGACGGGCGTGGAGGCCGTGAGCGTGACGGCTCCCGGCCCGTAGGCCGGCGGGTCGGCGGTCTGCGGCGTGCCGCCCGCTCCGACGACCCGAAGACGGCGTTCGGCCTCAGCGGCGGACAGCCGCTGCGCCGGGTCCTTCCGCAGCAGCCCCGCGATCACCGGCTCCAGCGGGCCCGCCCTGCGTGGTGGCGGCAACTCCTCGTCGACCACCGCGCGCAGTGTGCTGAGCGGGGTGGTCTGGCGGAACGGCGAACGCCCCTCGACGGCTGCGTACAGGAGCACCCCCAGAGACCAGAGGTCCGACTCCGGCCCCGGCCTGCGCCCCAGTGCACGCTCCGGCGCGAGGTACTCCGGGGAGCCGACCAACTCACCGGTCATCGTCAGGTCGGACGTGCCTTCGACCGCGGCGATCCCGAAGTCCGTCAGGACGACCCGACCGTCGTTGGCCATGAGGACGTTGCCCGGCTTCACGTCACGGTGCAGCACCCCCGCCTCGTGGGCGCTGCGCAGGGCGGCGAGGACCTCGGCCCCGATGTGTGCGGCGCGCTGCGGAGCCAACGGCCCCTCCGCCTCCAGCACGTCGGACAGGGCGAGTCCGCGGACCAGTTCCATCACGATCCACGGGCGTCCGTCGTGGGTCGCCACGTCGTAGACAGTGACCACGTTGCGGTGCGAGATCCGGGCGGCGGCCCACCCCTCGCGCTCCAGGCGCGCGTAGAGCCGCCGCACGTCCGCGGTGCCCAGCGCGGCGGGCGCGCGGACCTCCTTGACCGCGACCTCCCGGCCCAACAGCTCGTCCCGGGCCCGCCACACGACGCCCATGCCGCCCTCGCCGAGGCGGCCGAGCAGTCGGTACCGCCCCGCTACCAGTTGGGCGTCGTCCCGACCGGCGCCCGGCACTTCGCTCATGACGAGCCCCCCATTCGCAGCAGAGCGACCATCACGGTGGAAACCCTTCCAAGCTAGCTCAACTCAGCGCTCCTGCAGCCCCCTTGAGGACCAATCCGCAGCCGAGTACGAAGACAGCCATGGCGGTGCTCAGTGGTGCGAGGCGGTACACGAGGCCGGTGAGCCGCCCGGTGGTGCGCCGGCGCGCCAGTCTCGCGGCGACCCGCTCCCCGACGCGGACGACGGCGAACCCGGCCGCAGTGAGGGTGAGGGCCAGCCCGGCCCCGTAGGCGACGACCAACAGGAAGCCGAACCAGGCGTGTCCCAGAGCGGCGGCACCGACCAGGACGACCACGGCGGAAGGGCTGGGCACCATGCCCCCGGCGAACCCCAACAGCACGCTGCGGCGCAGAGGGTGCGTTCCGCCGGCGGGGGAGGCCGCGGGCTTTCCTCGCGCGGGGGAGTGTCCGTGGTCATGACCGTGCGGGTGCGGGTGCGGGTGCTCCTGTGCGGTCCCGTCGGTGGCCCGCCCCTGGCCGTGTTCGTGATCACCGTCGTGATGGTCATGGTGATGGTGGTGTCCTTGGCCGAACCAGTGGACGTGGGAGTGCCCGTGCTGGTGCGCACGGTTGTGCCAGGCGCGCCGCACCAGAAGCGCGCCGGTCGCGGTGACCAGGATTCCGCTGGCCACGCTCAGCCAGCCCACGATCGAGGGGGTGACGGCCGACCCCGCCGCGATGACGCCCCCGAGGACGAAGACGCCCAGGGTGTGCGTCACCGTGACCGAGGCGCCAAGCGTCAGCACCTCGCGGAGCGAGCTTCGGCCACCGGCCGCCGCGGCCGCGGCCATCAGGGTCTTGCCGTGACCGGGCGCAAGCGCGTGGAACGCTCCGAGGACGAGAGCGATCCCGAGGGCCATGACCGCGAACGGCAACGTGAGATCACGCCGTTCGACGAGGCCGGTCAGCATCTGCGTCCACCGGTCGACCCCCCGCGGCAACGCCGAGGCGGGTGCCTCCCGGACGGGTTCGCCGGACAGCGCGGGGCCGCCCGGTTCGACTTCGAGCGCCGCAGTCGTACGGTCCGGCGGAGACTCGAGGAGACCTTCCGGATACGTGGACAACCTGCGCGACACGGAGTCCTCCGGAACGTCCGACGACGTCAGCGTCGTGCGGTCGCCCCGTGCCGTGACCTCCCGCCAGCCCGCCCCCTCGGCACCGCCGGCCCGGAAGTCGATCCGCACCCTCCCCTGCGGCAGCGGCGCGGTCATCGCGCACTCCACCCGGAGCGTGGGCAGCCCGGCCTGGCCCGGTCGTGTCTCGGCGCGTGACGTCCCGGGCGTGAGGGGCACCGTGCGCCCGTCCACCAGGAGGCGCGCCTCGTCGGCTGCCGAGGCGCATCGCGCCCGCGCCCACGCGACGAGCCCGCCCGGGGGCATTGACTCCGGCCGGATCCTGGCAGTGGGGATCTCCGCCAGGTCCTCGACGTGGTCCACCCTCAACGCGTCCTCGCCGACGACGAGTCCGTCGTAGCGGTTGATCGTGAAGTTCCCCAGCGGGTGGGCGGAGGCGGACGTCGCGCCGGCCACCAGTGCGACGATCGCGATCCCGAGGGCCGCCATCGCGGCGCCGGCACGCCGGCGCGCGGCACGGGCCGGGCCGGAACCAGGCGTCCGTGCGGACGGTGCCGCGGGCAGCGGCGAACCGGCGGACGGAACCCGCGCCGCCGAGGAGGGGACGGCGGGGCGTGCGGTGCAACCGCCCGGGCCCGAGGACCTCGCGCCCGCGGTGGTCCGCCCGGCGGGGCCCCTCCGGGCCGGGGGCGCAGAGTCGGGGGCCCCTGCGCGGGGCAGGGGGGCCCCCTCCGAGGGGGGCGCTCGCGCAAGACCGCCTTTTCTGGTTCCCCCCCTCGCGCCGCGGTCCGGGGCCTCCTCGTTCCGTTTCCCATTTTTTTTTTCG
>NZ_JBHZCF010000005.1:107536-133610 GCF_042755225.1 Streptomyces sp. NPDC059169
GGGGTCCGCCGGGCGGGCCCCCTCCGTGTTGGGGGCGAAGGGTGGGGGTCCTCTGTGGGGGGCAGGGGGCCCCGCGCAGGGGCGGTCGGCGCCGCGGCACGGCGCTTCGTGGTACGCGCCGTGGCGCCGGGGCCGGGTGCCTGCTCGGACAGTGCGCAGTTTTGGGTGCGGATCTCCGACGGCACGCCGGCGTGGTGCGGCGCGTCGGCACCGTGCCGTGGGGACGGCGGCGTCGGGCGGTGTCGCGGCGGCGCCGCGGGGGAGCCGCCCCGCCGCCCCCGCGCCGGGAGATCCCCAGCCTTGCGCGGCGGCACCGCCGGAGCGGTGCGCGGTGACGGCGAGGCGGTCGTGCTCCGTGCCCCCACGCGGGACACGCGTCCGCGTACCCCGGCCAGCAGGGCCGCGAGGGCGACGGCCACGGCGGCGAACCCACTCCCGAAGTAGGCCCTCATGAACCCTCCAGACCGTCGAGCATCCGCCGTGCCTCACGGGCACCGAGCGGTGAGAAGTGCGGGTTGAGCGCCAGGGCGCGGGACAGCGAACCCCGTGCGGCGGCCGTGTCGCCCACGGCGCGTTCGATCGCCCCCCGGTGGTAGAGGAACACCGCGTTGCGATATCCGGTGGCGGTCGCCTGCCGGGCGTGGGCGAGCGCCTCCCGGGGCTTGCCGGCGCGGTACAGCGCCCAGGCGAGGGCGTCCTCGGTGTGTACGGTCCGCCGCCGTTGCCACTCGGCTCGGGCGGCCCGCAGCGCCTCGGCACGGTCACCGTGGTCCGCCGCGGCGAGTGCGGTGTCCAGGTCGACGTTCATCCCACCCGCCCGGGCGAGACCCGTCCAGGTGCTGACGACCGCGTACTGCTGTCGCGCCAGCGCGGTCTTGCCGGTCGCCTCGTACAGTTCGCCGAGCGCCACGAGCCGTCCCGGCAACGGGGATTGCTCCACGATCTTCTCGAACTCCTCGACCGCCGAGGGAAGGTCGCCCTTCGCCGCCGTGACCCGGGCCCGGTACTCGCGTGCCTCCAGATTGCCGGGATCCGCCTTCAGAGCCTCCGTGCAGTGCCGTAGGGCCTCGTCGTACCTCCCCTGGGACCAGGCGAGTTGTCCGAGTGCCGTCGCCGTGTACGCGATGTCGCCGCGGGTGCTCGCAGAATCACGGGCCAGTTCCAGCACGCGCTGGGCCTCCGCCACCTCGCCCCGCAGCTCCCGCACGTAGGCGAACCGTGTGAACACCGGGATGCCGGGTCGTCGGTCGTCGGCCAGCCCCGCCGCCTTCAGCGCGTCGTCGTACCGTCCGAGTTCGACGAGGGCGTCGATCCGTACGGCCAGACCGCGTTCGCTGTAGCGGTTGACCGCGAGCGCGCCGTCGGCGTCGCGCAGGGCCGCCGGGAAATCGTGCCGGGCGGCGGCCAGGGCCGCGCGCCCGGAGAGCGCCTCGGCGTTGCCGTCGGGGCGCAGGCGCAGCGAGCGGGCGAGGGCCTGTTCCGCCTTCGGGTAGAGCGCCGGGTCGCCGCTGATGCGGGCCTCCTCGACGTACGCGGCCCCGAGCGAAGCCCAGGCACCCGCGTCCTTCGGCTGCGCCTTGAGGTGGGCCTGGAGCGGGCCGACGGCCGCTGAGGTGCCCTGGCCGACGGCGGCCCCGGCCCCGGCCGCGGCCGGGGCCGCGGGTGCGTCGCTCGCTCCGCCGACCAGCGCTCCCGCGGCCGTCAGCACGAACGCCAGCCCCACGACCCCGGCCCCGAGGCGCCACACCGAAACGGTGCTGCGCGTCATGACCACCTACCGCGCCGCCGAGTCCGCCACCACGCGAGGCCGAGGCCGAGGAGCACGACACCGGCGGCGGCCGATCCCAGCGACACGGCGATCAGTGTTCGGTTGCTCATGGCGTCACCCGCGACGAGCCCGGTGCCGCCGTCGAGCTGGCTGCGGGTGCCGGCACCCTTCGCAGACGCCCGGGTGTCCGATCCCGATGCGGGCAGCGCCACGTACGGGAAGCTGTGGCCGAACTTCTGGTCGTTCTCGTTCACCGAGTCGCCCAAGTCGTTCTTCTTGCCGAGCAGTTCGCCCTCGACGACCTGGAGGGCGATGTCCACGACGTCGTCCGTCAGCCGGCGTCCGTTCGGGAATCCGGCGTTGTCGCCGTCGAGCACGCCGAGCCGCTTCGGGGCGTTGGTCGGTGGGACGGCGGTGTTGAGGCGGAGTTCCTCCGCGGGCCGGACCTTCGGCGGCTGGTTGAGGTCCTTCACGCCGGTCAGGAACACCGAGACGAGATCGTCTCGCGGGGTCTTCGGGGCCTCGATCTTGTAGATGCCCTCGATGAGCTTCGGCAGCTCGGGCTCGGTGACGGACTTGAGGAAGTCGCCGTCGTTCTTCGGCTCGGACGCGTTGAACTTGTCCTTGTCCTTCAGCGGGATGACGACCTCGTTGACCAGTGGCATCCCGAGGCGGGAGACCTGGGTCCAGCGCCCGCGCGCGTTCTTGCGCTGCGTGGTGGACCAGATGCCGACCACCGGCTGCCCGACCGACTGGCGGATGTGCTCCGACGGGACCTGCAGCGCGAGTGTGTTGACGTTGTAGCCCTTGAGCGTGTCGTTGCCGACCTCGGACAGGTCGCCCCCGTACAGCAGGTCGAAGACCCGCAGGTCGAGGAAGAACGAGTCGTCGGCCTGGCCCGCGAACACCGTGGTCCCGTCGTGCAGCTTGCGCACGGCGTGGTCGCGCAGCTTGGCGTAGTCGGGCATGGATGCCTTGCCCACGTTCGACGGGGCGACCGGCTCATCGTCGGCGATCTTGGTGGTGGAGATCACATGCCGGCCCCGCAGTCGGAGCAGTTCGATGTCGTAGGTCTGCGTGATGTTGAGGTCGGGGTCGTGGAGGCTCGTCACCGGACCCGTGTTGAACAGGAACGTGTCGCCGTTCTTCACGTGGTCGCGGAAGGTCCAGCGGTAGATGAGGTCGGGCTGCGAGTCGCCGTCGGAGTCGATGTTGAGGTCGTAGCGGGCGTCGTCCGCGAACTTGTAGAAGTTCGGCCCGCCCGCCGGTTCCTCGAACGGCAGGAAGTTGGCGATCACCGTGGTGGTGTCCGGCTTGTCGGGGCTCACGAACGCGTAGACGTCCGTGGCGTCGTACTGCGGTTGGCCCGATATCAGGGGCGCTTCGCGGTGGCTGGACGCGTGTGCCGTTCCCGGCGCAAGGGTGGTGCTCACGCCGGCGGCTGCAAGCCCCCCGGCGGCCAGCGCGCCACAGACGAGCGCGGCAACGCCCCTGCGCTCCCGCGCGCTCCTGTTGAGAGAGATCATGTTCGTCCCTGTCCTGTCGTTGGCCTGTCGTGAACCGAGGAGTTCAGTACTGCCTGGTGACGGGTATTCGGACGGGGTGGGCCGGTGGATTGGTCGAGTTTCAAAACTGTCCAACTCGCCCTGGAATCAGCTGTATTCGGAGAGTAGTTGTCAACCCTCGTGCAGATGTGGTGAATCACGTGGCCGGGATACACGGGTGTCACTGCGGGGCGATAGGGTTAACCTGCCCGGGCCGGGTGCCCTCGTACGGGTGGGGAGTGAAATGGAACAGATAACGGTGCGCAGCAGGCCACGAGTGCCTGCGATCACATGCGGAAGCAGCGCGACCAGCTCGCGTCTCGACCGCCATCTCGCGGTGCTCGGCGGACCTGCCGTGCCGCAGCGTGAGGCAGCCGAGGCCACGTTGCTGATGCGCGAGCTGACGGCACGTGATGTCGCGCACACCCGTGGCAGCAAGAGCGCGCGCGTCTCGCTCTTCGCACCGCTGCGTAGGCTTCGGCGCTCGCTCTTCGGCAGTCGAGGCCACTAGCCGGCGGGGTGGCCGGCCGGCAGCGTCGGGCACGCGTGCACCTCACGCGCACCCGTCCCCCGCTCACCCGCCCGGCCGCCGAGGCCCGACCACCCCAGCCGCACTCCGTGTCCGAGCCCCTGTCGTCAGGAGGCTTCCACTCCACTCCCTTGCGGTCCCACCCGGTCCTCCTGCATCCTTCGCACCCGCCCGCAGTGAAGCAACGCCGCTCCCTCCGGCTTCCGCTCGGCCCCGGACGCCCCCGGACCAACCCCCTACCCGCCCGGCCTTCCCCAGGGTTCAGCTGCGCCCCTTCGGCAGCGCGGGGAGTTCCGTCTCGTACAGCCAGCTCGTGAACAACCCGTCCGGTGGGCGGGCCGAATGCCGTCGGGCGAGGGCGATGAACTCCTCCGTGGTCACCACTCCGTGCCGGTGCGTCGCGGTCCACTCCCGCAGCAGGTCCACGAAGGACGTGTGTCCGATCTCCGTGCGCAGGGCGTGCAGGGTCAGTGCGCCCCGTTCGTAGACCCGGTCGTCGAAGAGCCGGCGCACACCGGGGTCCCCGATCCTGATGTCCTGCCGCATCAGGGCCAGCCGACCGCGGGCGGCCGCCGCCAGGGCCGCCGCCGACGCGCCGCCGGACATCTCGGACCACAGCCACTCGGCGTACTTCGCAAAGCCCTCGTTCAGCCAGATGTGCCGCCAGCCCGCGACCGTCAGGCTGTTGCCGAACCACTGGTGGGCGAGTTCGTGCGCCACGAGCCGCTCGCAGCCGCGCCGGCCGTCCACGTGGTTGGCTCCGAAGATCGAAAGGCCCTGTGCCTCGACCGGCACGTCCAGTTCCTCGTCGACGACCACGACGCCGTAGTCGTCGAAGGGATAGGGCCCGAACAGGTCCTGGAACACCGTCATCATCTGCGGCTGCCGTGCGAAGTCCCGGGCGAAGCGTCCGAGCAGTGCCCTGGGTACCGCCGCGGGTTGCGGCACCGCACCCGCCCCGGGCACGTCGACCAGTTCGTAGGGGCCGATCTGCACGGTCGCCAGGTAAGTGGCCATCGGCGCGGACTGCTCGTACACCCAGGTCGTCGTCGAGGCGCTGATCGTGCGGGAGGCCAGCGTGCCGTTCGCCACCACCGCGTACGGAGTGGGGGCCGTCACCGAGATCCGGTAGACGGCCTTGTCGTCGGGCCTGTCGTTGCAGGGGAACCAGGAGCGTGCGCCGTTCGGCTGCGAAGCCACGAGTGCGCCCTCGTCCCACTGCTCCCAGCCGAGGTCCCCCCAGTCACGGGTGCGGACGGTGTGCGGCACCCCCGTGTAGCGCACCTCCACGGTGAAGGGCGCGCCCGCGCGCAGGGCCCGGGGCGGCCGGATCCGCAGCTTGTCGCCGCGATGGGCGTACCGGGCCGGGCGTCCGCCGTCCACCAGGACCTTGCCCAGGCGGAACCGCCCGAGATCGAGCACGATCTCGGGCAGTGCGCGCTCGGCCACGGCGCTGATCGCGGCGCGTCCCGTGAGCCGCCCGGAGTGCGGACGGTAGTCCAGCTCCAGGTCGTACTCCGTCGTCCGGTAGCCGTTGTCGCCGTGCTGCGGCAGGTACGCGTCCGTCACCCTCGTACGTCCTCCGGTCGTGCGCCGTGTCCGAACCGTCTTCCCGCGGAGTGCCTCACCGCCTCCACGCCGCGATGGGGTTGCCCAGCCAGCGGGTGTGCGCGGGCACCCGCTCCCCGGCCATCACCAGCGACGCGGGGCCGACCGCCGTGCCCTCCCCGAGCACCGCGCCCGGCAGGACGATGCCGTGCGGGCCGAGCGTCGCGCCCGCCCCGAGGACGACATTGTCCACGCGCATGATCCGGTCGTGGAAGAGGTGCGTCTGCAACACGCAGCCGCGGTTGACGCTCGCGCCGCTGCCCACGCTCACGAGGTCCGCCTCCGGCAGCCAGTACGTCTCGCACCAGGCGCCGCGGCCGACCCGGGCGCCGAGGGCGCGCAGCCACACGTTCATCAGCGGTGTGCCGGCGGTCGCTCCGACCAGCCACGGCACGGCTAGCACCTCGACGAAGGTGTCGGCCAACTCGTTGCGCCACACGAAGGACGACCACAGCGGGTGCTCGGCAGCAGTGAACCGGCCGACCAGCAACCACTTCACCGCGATCGCGGCCAGGCCGGCGGTCGCGCCCGCGGCCGCCAGCAGCACACCGCCGCACCACGCCGCGGCCACCGGACCGAGCCGACCGGCCAGCAACTGGAAGGCGGCGACGGTCAGCACGGCGAGCGCCGCACCGCCCATCACCGGCACCACCCGAAACAGCTCTACGCCGGCACGTGCCCACTTCAGCCGGCCCGGCGGGGCGAACGTACGGCGCTGATCGCCCTGGTGGGCCGCCCGGGGCAGCTTCATCGGCGGCATACCGAGCCAGGAGGAGCCGGCCTTCGCGCGCTTCGGCGCAGCGGACAACACGCCGACCAGACCCCGCTTGGGCACCGACCGGCCCGCCGCGGCCATCCCGGAGTTGCCGAGGAACGCACGCTTGCCGACGCGTGCCCCGGCGATGCGGAGCCAACCGCCGCCGAGTTCGTAGGGGGCCACCATGGTGTCGTCTGCCAGGAACGCCCCGTCGCCGACCCGCGCCATGCTGGGCAGCGCCAGTACGGTCGAGGCCTCCACCCCGCGCCCGACCTTCATCCCGAGCGCCCTCAGCCACACCGGTGTGAGGAGACTTGCGTACAGCGGGAACAGGTGCGATCGCGCCATGTCCATGAGCCGTTCGGTCGACCAGGCCTGCCAGGCGATCCGGCCGTGCACGGGGTGGTGGCCCTCGTGCAGCCCCAGGGAGAGGACGCGCACCCCCAGGAGGACCAGCAGGGCGTAGGTGCCCACGGCGGCGAGCGTCGCCAAAGGCACGGCGGTCAGCGCGGAGGCCAGCGCCTCGGCGGGACGGCTGCGGCCCTCGAGGAAGACGGCGAACACCGCGAGGCCCGGCAACGCGGCGAGTACCGGCAGCAGCCCGAGGAGCAGCGAGGTCAGCGAGTACACGGCGGTCCAGCGGCGTTTGCGCGGTGGCCGGTCCGTCGGCCCGCGCCGTGCCGCCCTGCCCTTGCGGGTCGCCGGGGCGCCGGACCAGCGCTCGCCCGCCGGCACCGCGCCCGTCACACCGGATCCGGGGGCGACCTCGGCCCGCTTGCCGATGCGCGCCCCGGGGAAGAGCGTGCTGCGGGCCCCGACGACGGCACCCGCCCCGATCCTCACGGCACCGATGTGCAGCCGGTCGCCGTCCACCCAGTGGCCCGACAGGTCCACCTCGGGCTCGACCGCGCAGCCCTTGCCGAGTCGCAGCATGCCGGTCACGGGCGGTAGGGCGTGCAGGTCGACGCCCTCGGCGACGCGGGCGCCGAGCGCCCGCGCGTAGTACGTGAGCCACACACCCGCGAGTCCGGTCGCACCGCTGAGCTCGGCGAGGCGCTCGGCGGTCCACAGCCGCAGGTGGGTGCTTCCGCCGCGGGGATACGTGCCGGTGCGCACGTCGTGCAGCAGCAGTCGTGCGCCACCGGCAGCGACGGCGATCCGCCCGGGCGGGCTGACGAGGAGCAGCCAGCCGAGCCCGATCCACCACCACGAGACCGCGGGGGCCCATGGCAGCCCGAGGAGGTTGGCGACGGCTGCGGCCGCGAGGGCCCATCGCAGCCCGGCGACCGTGAGCAACGGCAGCAGGAGCAGTATCTGCACCGCGCCGGTGCGCAGTGGCACGGGCCGCACCGGCCGTCGTCGAACGCCGTCCGCGGAGGCGGCCTCCAGGGCCCGGGCGAGAGCGCCGAGGGTCGGGTTCCGGTAGATGTCGCCGACCGACCCGTCGGCGTGGCGTTCCCTGATCCGCGACACCAACTGGGCCGCGGCGAGGCTGCCGCCGCCGGAGGCGAAGAAGTCCGCCTCGGGTCCGGTGACCGGCGTACCGAGGACGCGGGTCCACTGTTCGGCGAGCCACGCCTCGGTCCCGGTGAGCGCGGCACCGGCGTCCGACACGTCGATCGCCCCTTCGGGCAGGGGCCAGGGCAGCGCGTCGCGGTCGACCTTGCCGGAGGTCCTGGTCGGCAGCACGTCCACGACGGCCACGACCGGCACGAGGGCCGCGGGCAGCTCCTTGCGCAACCTGGCCACCGCGTCGGCCCTGTCGAACGCCCCGTGACCCGTCCGCCGCGGGCCGTCGTCCCCGGCGGTGGCCGCACCGGCGCCCGGACGCCCACCGGGCCCCGCGGCACCGGTACCGGTGGCGGCTCCTGCGTCGGGTGCGGCGGAGCCCTCCGGCTCCGGTACCACGTACCCCACCAGCACCTGGTGTCCCGTATCGCTGGTGCGTACGGCGGCTGCGGCGCCCTGCACCCCGGGCAGGGCCCGGAGCGCAGCGTCGATCTCGCCGAGTTCGATCCTGCGGCCACCGAGCTTGACCTGCTCGTCCGCGCGCCCGACGAAGCGCAATCCCTCGCTCTCGGCGCGGACCAGGTCGCCGCTGCGGTAGGCGCGGTCCCAACCGAGCGCCGGCAGGGGGGCGTACTTCTCGGCGTCCTTGTCCGCGTCCAGGTACCGGGCCAGGCCGATGCCGCCGATGACGAGCTCACCCGTGCCGCCCATCGGCACGACCTCGCCGCGGTCGTCCACGACGGCCAGCTCCCAGCCGTCCAACGGCAGCCCGATCCGTACCGGGCCCGCACCCGTGAGCCGGGCGGCACAGGCGACGACCGTGGCTTCGGTGGGGCCGTAGGTGTTCCAGACCTCGCGTCCGTCGACCGCGGTGCGTTCCGCCAGTTCGGGAGGGCAGGCCTCGCCGCCGAAGACGAGAAGTCGTACGCCGTCCAGCGCCTCGGCGGTCCAGAGCGCGGCGAGGGTCGGGACCGTCGAGACGACGGTGATGCCCTGCGCGACGAGCCAGGGGCCGAGGTCGGCGCCACTGCGCACCAGGGACCGGGGGGCGGGGACCAGACAGGCGCCGTGCCGCCAGGCCAGCCACATCTCCTCGCACGAGGCGTCGAAGGCGACGGAGAGGCCGGCGAGCACCCGGTCGTCGGTGTTCAGCGGGGCGTCCGCGAGGAAGAGCCGCGCCTCGGCGTCGACGAAGGCCGCCGCGCTGCGGTGGGTGACGGCGACGCCCTTGGGCTTCCCCGTGGATCCGGACGTGAAGATGATCCACGCGTCGTCCTCCGGGGACGGGCGGCGTCCGGTGACCCCTCCGGGGGTGGCCCGCGGGACGACGGAGCGGCCCGCGCCGATCACGGCGCACACGGCGGCTTCGCCGAAGACGAGCTCGGCGCGCTCGTCCGGGTCGTCGGCGTCGACGGGGACGTACGCGGCCCCCGAGGCGAGCACGCCGAGGACGGAGACGTACAGGTCGGCGGTCCCGGACGGGACGCGAACGCCGACCCGGTCGCCGATGCCGATCGCCGCGCCGGCGAGCTCCTTGCGCAGTGCCTCGACCCGGACGCGCAGGTCACGGTAGGTGAGGGGATCGGCGCCGTCGTCCACGGCGAGTGCGTCAGGATGGCGGCGCACGGTCTCGTCGAGGACGTCGAGCAGGGTACGCCCGGCGGGGGGACCGCCCGCGGTGAAGAGCGCCGGCGCGGGCGCATCGTCGAGGAGGGGGTCTATGAGGGTCGCGGGATCCGGGGCGACGGTCATGCGGCGCGCCGATCGCAGGCGGACGTGGTGCGGTGCTCGTTCATACGCATCTCTCACTCTCCGTAGTCGTGCGGAGTGCGCAGCGAATCCGAGGTTCGCGCACGGCAAACGAGGAGTTTATCCAGCGTTCACTCGAACTGCCTGGTGTGCGCTCTGTCGGCCGCACCGGCCGCACCGCCGCCGGTGCCCGGTCGGGCGGGTGGTCCCGCAGGTCAGGCGGGGACACGGACGGTCAAGAAGTGCTCACTGACTGACACCGGAAGGGGTCGCTGTGGTGTACGGCACGCGTCAAAACGGTCATTCGGGGCGCTGCTCGGCCGGTCCGGCCGGCACCACGACTCCGTCCCGGTGGAGCTCCGCCGCCTGCGGGGGCGTCAGCCCCGCCTCGCGGAGCAGGGCGTCGGTGTGCTCGCCGAGCGCCGGAACGGCTCCCATGCGCAGCTCGGGGCCACCGGGGAAGGTGATGGGCGGCAGCATCGCCCGGAGCGGACCGGTGGGTGTGGGGACCTCGCGCCAGCGGGCACGGGCCGCCAGTTGAGGATGGGCCGCCAGGTCCTCGACGGTGTTGAGCCGGGCGCAGGCGATGCCCGCCTCCTCCAGCAGCGCCACGGCCCGGCCCGTGTCCAGCCGGGCGAGGGCCTCGGCGACGACGGCGTCCGTCCTCGCGCGGTTCGCCGTGCGCGCCTTGTTCGTTGCGAAGTCCGGGTCGGTGCCGAGCTCGGGACGTCCCAGCACCTGCTCCGCCAGTCGCCGCCACTCCCGGTCGTTCTGCACCGACAGCAGCACCTGACCGCCGTCGGCCGTCGGATAGGCGTCGTACGGGGCGATGACGGCGTGCGCGACGCCCGTGCGCGCCGGGGCGGAGCCGCCGTGCATGCCGTGGTGGAGCGGGTGCCCCATCCACTCCGCGAGCGCGTCCAGCATCGAGACCTCCACCGGCCCGCCGAGCCCGGTCGTCGCCCGGCGCAACAGCGCCGCCAGGACCCCGGAGAAGGCGTACATCGCCGCGGCGACGTCGGCCGCCGGGATGCCCGCCTTGACGGGCCGCTCCGGTGTGCCGGTCACCGAGACCAGGCCGGCCTCGCACTGGACGAGCATGTCGTACGCCCGTTTGTGTGCGTACGGCCCGTCGGGGCCGTAGCCGGAGATGTCCACCGCGATCAGCCGCGGGTGCGCGGCACACAGGGTCGCGGCGTCCAGGCCGAGTCGTGCCGCGGCACCCTGCGCGAGGTTCTGCACGAAGACGTCCGCCTGGGCGACGAGTCGGCGCACCACGTCCAGGCCCCGCGGATCCTTGAGGTCCACGGCGAGTGACTCCTTGCCGCGGTTGCACCAGACGAAGTGTGAGGCGAGGCCCTGCGCGGCGGTGTCGTAGCCGCGCGCGAAGTCCCCGCCGTCCGGGCGCTCGACCTTGATCACCCGGGCGCCGAGGTCCGCCAGCTGGCGGGTGGCGAACGGGGCCGAGACGGCCTGTTCGACGGCGACGACGGTGACGCCTTCGAGGGGCAGTGGCAGTGGGCTCATGACAGCCGTCCCTATCGTGTAGCCGGCGCTCTTGTCACCCCGGGCAGAAGCCGCGGGGCGCGGGCACTCGCGCGCAGGCCGTGGAGCTCGCGCGCAGGCGGTGGAGGGCGTCCTTCACAGGAGGGCGAACTGCCCCTCCGGCCCTTCCTCCGGGTGGTCGAGGACGGACGCGGGGCCCCGGGCGGCCGACGGGACACCGGGGAGCCCGGTACCTTCCCACGCGGTCAGGGCCACGGCCTCCTCCAGGGCGGCCCGCCGGCCCTCAGCCTGGCCCAGCAGGGCGAGGACGGTGATGAGCTCCAGCAGTTCGGAGGTCCACTCCTGTGGCCAGGCCGCCGGGCGGAACGCTTCCAACGTGCCCGGCTCGGCCCCGGTGGTCCGGCGCTCGAACCAGTGCTCCAGCACGGGCACGCCGCCCACCCGGAACTCCCAGGCCTCGGCCGGAACCGGTGCGATCCGGCCCCCGTCGAGCAGCAGGGCCTCGTCCTCGCCGTCGTACGCCATGGTCGCGGGTCGCGGGGGGATCGCCGCCCGGACGTAGGGCCGGCGCCCGCCGGGCAGTCGGGGGCGCTCTCCGCCCCGCGCGCCCCGGAGTTGGACGGTGATCATGTGCCGTCCGAGTTCGACGCCACGGGTCCACACCGTGGCGTCCGAGGTGAGGGGGACCGCGCACCCCTGCGTCGTCGTGCGGCCGGTGGCGACCACCCAGGCGAACACGTCCTCGGCCATGACGTCGGACCCGTAGCGGCCGGAGAGGGCTTCCAACAGCCCCGGGGTGAGATTGGGCTCCAGCCCGCCGGGGCGCCGGTACAGCGGCCGTATCCGCCCGGGCCTGCCCGCCGGGGAGCGGCCCTCGGGCAGGACCGCAGAGACCAGGACGGCGGGTCCCGCGGCACCCGGCAGGTGCGCTTGCTCGACGGCGAACAGTTGCCGCTCGTCGGCGACCCGCCACAACTCGGGCCGTGCGACGTCGATCAGCCGGTGGTCGGGTACGAGCCACTGCTCGTCGAACGCTCCGTGTGCGATGCGCACGGGTTCGGGGCACGGCCCGCCCTCCTTGCCGAACCGCACGGTGCCGGTGGCCTGCCCCGGCAGAGCGGCGACGGGCGTGTCCAGGTTCCTGGCCCGGGTCTCCCGGAACAGCGCGGCCCGCTCCGCACCCCCGGTGGCCACCAGGGCGTCCCAGCGGGCCCGCAGGGTGCGCGCGTCCGGCGCGACCACCCAGTTGCGTCCCAGCCGCAGCGGACCGGTGGACCAGGGCATGACGTCGTCCAGCAGCATCGGCGGATCACTCCGCCTCGACGGTCACCGAGAACGAGAAGCGGTCTCCCCGGTACCGGATGCGCGCCACGTCCACCACCCGCCCCTCGTCGTCGTACGTCACGCCGGTGTAGTGCAGGATCGGTGACAGCAGGGGCACCTGGAGCAGCTCCGCGGTCTCCGGGTCGGCGAGCCGGGCCTCCACCGTGTCCGTGATCCTGCTGATCCGTACCCCCACGGCGTCCCGCAACACCTTGGTCATCGGCCAGCGCTCCAGGTCCGCGACGTCGAGCCCCGCCGCGACGTCGGGACGCACCGCGTTCTCGGCCCAGTTGGTGGGTTCCCCGCTGTCCCCGTCGCGGCGCAGCCGCCGGTACGTCACGACCTCGTCCGTGTCCGGGAAGTACTCGGCCAGGTCACCCGGCACCGCACCGGCCGTGCGCGCGAGGACCGTCGTGCGTTCGCCCGATTGCTGGGCCACGATGGCGTCGATCGAGCCCAGCAGTCGTCTCGGCGCACTCCGCCGCGCGCCCGGCTCGATGAAGGTGCCGCGCCGACGGTGCCGGCTGATCAGCCCCTCCGTCTCCAGCTCCTTCAGCGCCTGCCGCATGGTCAGCACGCTCACGCCGTAGTGCTCGGCGAGCTGCTCCTCGGTGGGGAGCCGTAGCGGGTCCTGAGGCCGACGGCCGAGTATCGAGGCCCGCAGCGACTGCGAGACCTGGTACCAGAGCGGCAGCTTGCGGTTGAGGACGAGCGAGTCGGGGGCGAAGGCGGTCACGGCAACTCCGTATCAGATCCGGCCTCATGACCGGAAGTGGCGCTCCAGACCCTGCCACACGTCGTCGTACGCGCTCTGCAGGTGGTCCGCGTTCGCCGCCTGGGCGGTCGCCGTCACCGGCCAGCGGGTCTCGAACATGAAGGCAAGACCGTCGTCGATCTTCTGCGGCTCCAGCTCCGCGGCGCTCGCGCGGTCGAACGTCTCCCGGTCGGGGCCGTGCGCCGACATCATGTTGTGCAGTGATCCGCCGCCCGGTACGAAACCTCCCTCCCCGGCGGTCTTCGCGTCGTAGGCCCCCTCGATGAGGCCCATGTACTCGCTCATCACGTTGCGGTGGAAGTACGGCGGGCGGAAGGTGTCCTCGCCGACCAGCCAGCGCGGGGCGAAGACCACGAAGTCCACGCCGGCCAGCCCCGGGGTGTCGCTCGGCGAGGTCAGCACCGTGAAGATCGACGGGTCCGGGTGGTCGTACGAGATGGTCCCCATCACGTTGAACGTCCGCAGGTCGTAGGCGTAGGGCACGTGGTTCCCGTGCCAGGCGACGACGTCGAGGGGGGAGTGGTCGTAGGTGGCTGTCCACAAGTTGCCGCAGAACTTGTTGATGACGTCCACCGGGCCCTCGGCGTCCTCGTACGCGGCCACCGGCGCCCGGAAGTCACGGGGGTTGGCGAGACCGTTGGCACCGATGGGCCCGAGGTCGGGCAGCACGAACGGCTGGCCGTAGTTCTCGCAGACGTAGCCGCGGGCCGTCTCCTCCAGCAGCTCCACGCGGAACCGCACTCCGCGCGGGAGCAGCGCAACCTCGCCCGGTGCCACGGCGAGGAGTCCGAACTCGGTGCGCAGCAGCAGCCCGCCGTGCTCGGGCACGATCAGCAGCTCGCCGTCCGCGTCGCTGAACACCCGGTCCATGCCGGTGTTGGCGTGGTAGAGGTGCACGGCCATGCCGGTGCGCTGGGTGGCGTCGCCGTTGCCGCCGAGGGTCCACAGGCCGGCCAGCCAGTCGGTACCCGGTGCGGGCTCGGGCAGCGGGTTCCAGCGGAGCCGGTTGGGGTCGGGGACCGTCTCGGTGAACGGTGCGGTGCGCACCGCACCGTTGTCGACGCGCGTGAACGGCGGGTGGGCGGCCGAGGGGCGGATCCGGTACAGCCAGGAGCGTCGGTTGTGCGCCCGCGGCTCCGTGAACGCGCTGCCGCTCAGCTGTTCCGCGTACAGCCCCAGCGGTGCGCGCTGCGGCGAGTTCCTGCCGAGCGGCAGGGCGCCCGGCACGGCCTCCGAGCTGTGTTCGTTGCCGAAGCCCGTCAGGTAATCCAGCCCCGCGGCCGTCTTCCTCGCCTGCTCCATACCGCTCATCCGCACTCCCGATGCGTCCGGTCCCAAGGAATCCTATGGTCGACAGTAGGATTCCACGGCGGCCCTCGTCAACGGCATCCACCGGCCACTCGGGTGCGGCGTCGCAGGGGCGGCGGCCGGGTTTCGGTGCGGACGGGGCGGCGATCCGTCGCGGGCCAACGGGGCCCCGTGTGCGCGCCCCCACCCGGCGCGGGTTCCGGACGGGGGTGAGGTGGCTGCGGCCACGCCCGGGGGTGCGCCGCTGGGCGAGCGCGGCACCGCAGACCCTCCCCGTCATGCGTACCGGTCGGTATGCTCATGTGTGCCCGCGCGCCACGCCGCCGCCCCCGGGAGGGCCCCATGCCAGGAACCGACGCCACCCGCACAGCCCTGCGCATCTGCCCACTCTGCGAGGCCACCTGCGGTCTGACGCTCTCCGTCAGGGAGGACCGGGTGACGGCGGCCCGGGGCGACCGCGATGACGTCTTCAGCAGGGGCTTCATCTGCCCCAAGGGCGCGTCGTTCGGTGCGCTCGACGCCGACCCCGACCGACTGCGGACCCCGCTCGTCCGCAAGGACGGCCGGCTGCGCGAAGCGACCTGGCAGGAAGCGTTCGACATGATCGCGGCCCGGATCCCACCGCTGCGCGACGGCCACGGGCCGGACGCCGTCGGCGTGGTCCTCGGCAACCCGAACGTCCACACCATGGCCGGTGGCCTCTACCCCCCGGTGCTCCTGTCCACGCTGCGCACCCGTACCGTCTTCACCGCCAGCACCCTCGACCAGATGCCCAAGCACGTTTCCAGCGGACTGCTCTTCGGCAGTCCGGTCGCCATCCCGGTCCCCGATCTCGACCGCACCGCCCATCTGCTGCTCCTCGGCGCCAACCCGCTGGAGTCCAACGGCAGCCTGTGCACCGCACCCGACTTCCCGGGCAGGCTCAAGGCCCTGCGGCGACGCGGCGGGACCCTCACCGTCGTCGATCCGCGCCGCACCCGCACGGCCGCCCTGGCCGACCGGCACGTCCCGATACGCCCCGGCGCGGACGCGATTCTGCTGGCAGCCCTCGTCCACGTCCTCTTCGCAGAGGGCCTCACCGACCTCGGGGAGCTGGCGCCACACGTCGAGGGGGTCGGCGACGTCCGGGCAGCGGTGGAGGAGTTCACGCCAGAGGCGGCGGCCGGGGCGTGCGACGTAGCGGCCGATGACATCCGTGCGATGGCCCGCGAGCTCGCCGCCGCACCCAGTGCGGCGGTCTACGGACGCATCGGGAGCTGCACCGTCGAGCACGGCACCCTCGCCAGCTGGCTCGTCGACGTCCTGAACGTCCTCACCGGCAACCTCGACCGGCCGGGCGGTGCGCTCTTCCCGCTCGCTGCGCACGACCGCGCGCCCCGCTCCTCCCCCGGCCCGCGGCCGGAGGAACCCCGCCCCGGTAGGGGTTTCGACCTCGGCCGCTGGAGCAGCAGGGTCAGCGGCCACCCGGAGGCCAAGGGCGAACTCCCCATCGCCGCACTCGCCGAGGAGATCGAGACACCCGGCCCGGGGCGGATCCGGGCCCTCATCGCGATCGCCGCCAACCCGGTCCTCTCGGCACCCGACGGGGACCGTCTCGACCGGGCGCTCGCCGGCCTCGACTTCATGGTCAGCGTCGACCCGTACCTGAACGAGACCGCCCGCCACGCCGACGTGGTGCTGCCCCCGCCGCCGCCTTCCCAGAGCGCACACTTCGACTTCGCCTTCAACGCCCTCGCGGTACGCAACCAGGTCCGCTACAGCCCTCCGGCCGTGCCCCTCGCCCCGGGGCTGATGGACGAGTGCGAGATCCACGCCCGGTTGATCCTCGCGGTGGGCGGGATGCACGGCGCCGAACCGTCGGCGGTCGACGACCTCGTCGTCGAACGGACCCTCGGCAAGGCCGTGGTCGACCCGCACTCGCCGCTGCACGGTGCCGACCCGGCCGTCCAGGCCCGGCTGCTGACCGGTCGCACCGGAGCAGAACGGCGCCTGGACATGATGCTCCGCCTCGGCCCCTACGACCTGGTCCTCGAGGACCTGCGCCAGGCTCCGCACGGCATCGACCTCGGTCCGCTCCGTCCCAGGCTCTGGCAGGTCCTCAAGACCCGCAGCGGTCGCATCGAACTCCTGCCGCAGCCCATCGCCGATGACCTGCCGAGACTGCGCCGCGCCCTCGGCCAGCGGGAGGAGCGGCTCGTCCTCGTCGGCCGCCGTCACCTGCGGTCCAACAACAGCTGGATGCACAACCTCCCCGCTCTGAACGGCGGTTCCAACCGCTGCACCCTGCAGATCCACCCCGCCGATGCCGCCCGCCTCGGACTGGACGACGGAGCCGTTGCACGGATCAAGAGCGACGGGGGAGAGGTGGAGGCGCCGGTCGAGATCACGGACGCGGTGCGGACCGGAGTGGTGAGCCTGCCGCACGGCTGGGGGCACGACCGCCCCGGCACCAGGATGTCGGTGGCCGCAGCCCGCCCCGGGGCCAACGTGAACCAACTGCTCGACGGTTCGCGGCTCGACCCGCTGTCCGGCACCGCGGTGCTCAACGGTTTCCCCGTCGAGGTCTCACCTCGTGGCTGACTCACCGTAGTCCTCGTCGGCACGGCCGAGGTCGAGTTCGGCGACCGCACCGCGTTCACCGTGCAGTGGACCGTACCCACTTCACTCGTGGTCCTCGGTGCGGGCGTCCCCTCCGGCACCGTCCGACGTGACCGTTCCCGAGCCGAGCGGGAGGGAATCCTGCTGCCGGAGCCCGGCAGTCCCCAGCGCTCCGCAGGTCCCGTTCCTCGCCGACCGGCGGCCATACGCGCGGGCAGGGAAACCAGGGCAAGACGCCGTTGCCGAACGTCCGGGTACGACGGGCCGCAGCGCACGGGCCGTAGCGCACGGCACGGCCGGGGCCCGGCCGCGCCCTCCGTGACGCCCGGCCTGCTCCTCCTGGCGGCGGCCGGGCACGGGCGGCGCGCCCGCCTCCGCAGGACTCTCCCGTGGCTGCTGAACGCGCGGCGCCGGTGCCGCGTACTTGTGACTATCCGCGCCGGACCACGTTCGGTGAAACGTCACTGCGTCAACGACAGGAGCGGCAATGACTGAAACTGACGGGCCGAACATACACGGACTGCCCGACGGTGGGGCGGAGTTGTCCGTCGTGCTGAGGCTCCGCTGGGACGACGTGGCTGCGCTCGGCCGCGAGGCGAGCCGGCTCGCCGAGCAGCGCGGTGCCCCCGTGAGCCTGGACGAGGCAGCCAGCCACCGGCTGCGCACCTGGTCCGCGGTGGCGAAGACGCCCGAGGACAAGAATCCGGCGGTGACCGCGGCTCCCACCCCGACCGCCATCACCGGGAGCACGCCGGGGGACCGCTCGCGGGTGCACGTGCCCGGCGGTGAGGCGACGAGGGTCGCGGCCATCTCCCCGCACGCCGCCCGGCAGGTGCCGGCGACCCCGACGACCGCCGGCAGCCAGGCTCCCGCCTGAGCAGCCGGACTCCCGCCCGACCCGATGACCGAACCGGTTACCCCGGCCCTCGCGCTGGCTGCCCGCCGGACGTCTGCCGTCGTGCACGCGTCCGGCGGACCGGTCCCGGACCCCGTGCGCGCGCACGCCCAAGGAAAGGCGGCGTCGCCGCGTGTGCGCCGGCACCGCCGCCGAGCGTCCCCCGGCAACACTTCTTCCCCGGCTCCTCTGCCCCTCCCGCCCTTCGGCGAGAGCGGTTCCGCGCCACCGACCACGCCCCCCGCCCCTGCTCCTGCCCGGCCCCGCTCGCCGAGAGTCCGCCGGGGCGCGCTCCTCGTCCTGTGGACGGGTGCGTCCCGGGTCGTCGGACTCCCGCCGCGGCGGTGTGCGGTCCGGGTCGTTCCTCCGTGCAGTTGCGCCCCGGCGCGCAGTGTGCGGGCCAGGGAGGCGTCCGCGCCGCAGCGGACGACCCCGGGGGCGTCGACTCGACCCGGATGACCAACGGTCCCGCCTGCCGCCTCCGGCAGTGCGCACGTCCACCGCTCGGCGACGCCACGCGGACGGCAGGTCCCCGGTGCCCGCGACGCCGGGCCCGCCCGTGGCCCGGCGGAGTGCGGCAGGAGATGGAGCCCGTGCACGGGCCGTACGGGCCCAGTCCGGCGCCCTCACCCTCCGCATCGTGGTCCTGCCCAACACCCGTGCGGTGGAGAACCGTCGTGCCGGTGGGTGAGAATCACAGGTGTCGGGCCCGGCACGCCCTGGCATCGGAAAACTAACACCGCTAGTTTGGGTGGAGCACCACCGAGCCATGCCGAAGGAGACAGCGGATGAAGGCCCACGACGGGATGTACATCGGCGGTACGTGGCGGTCCTCCGCCGGCACCGACACCATCGCGGTGGTGAATCCCGCGGACGAGCAGGTCATCGGCCGCGTGCCGGCCGGCACGCCGGAGGACGTGGACGCGGCCGTACGGGCGGCCCGGGCCGCCCTCCCCGGCTGGGCCGCGACTCCGCCCTCCGGGCGGGCCGCGAAGATCGCTGCACTCCGCGACGTCCTGGCGGCACGGAAGGACGAGATCGCCGCCACCGTGACCGCGGAGCTCGGCGCACCGGAGCAGTTCGCCCAGGCCGTCCACGCGGGCCTGCCGATCGCCGTCGCCGGCTCCTACGCCGAGCTGGCCGAGACGTTCGCTTTCGAGGAGCGGGTCGGCAACTCCACCGTTCTGCACGAGCCGGTGGGAGTGGTGGGCGCGATCACGCCCTGGAACTACCCGCTCCACCAGATCGTGGCCAAGGTCGGCCCGGCCCTCGCCGCCGGATGCACGATCGTGCTCAAGCCCGCCGAGGACACCCCGCTCACCGCCCAGCTCTTCGCCGAAGCCGTCCACGAAGCCGGTCTGCCGGCGGGGGTGTTCAACCTGGTCACCGGCCTCGGCCCGGTCGCCGGACAGGCGTTGGCCGAGCACCCGGACGTGGATCTGGTGTCGTTCACCGGTTCCACCGCCGTCGGCAGGCAGATCGGGGCGCTGGCGGGCGGCGCCGTCAAGCGCGTCGCCCTGGAGCTCGGCGGCAAGTCGGCCAATGTGATCCTTCCCGGTGCGGACCTCGACCGGGCCGTCGGCACCGGCATCGCCAACGTGATGTCCAACTCCGGTCAGACCTGCAGTGCCTGGACACGGATGCTGGTGCACAAGGACCAGTACGAGCAGGCCGTCGCGCTCGCCGCCGAGGCGGTCGCCAAGTACCGGCCCGGGGACCGGGTCGGCCCCCTCGTCAACGCCCGGCAGCAGCAACGCGTCCGCGGCTACATCGAGAAGGGGGTCGCCGAGGGCGCCCGTGTCGTCGCGGGCGGTCCGCAGGCCCCGTGCACGACCGGCTACTACGTCTCCCCGACCGTCTTCGCGGACGTCACCCCGGAGATGACCATTGCGCAGGAGGAGATCTTCGGCCCGGTCGTCTCCATCCTCAAGTACGAGGACGAGGACGATGCCCTGAGGATCGCCAACGGCACCGTGTACGGTCTCGCGGGCGCGGTGTGGGGCGAGCCGGAGGAGGCGGTCGCGTTCGCCCGACGCATGGACACCGGGCAGGTCGACATCAACGGAGGGCGCTTCAACCCACTCGCCCCGTTCGGCGGTTACAAGCAGTCGGGTGTCGGCCGGGAGCTCGGCTCGCACGGTCTCGCCGAGTACCTCCAGACCAAGTCCCTGCAGTTCTGACAGCTCCGAGGAGTGTTCAACGTGATCCGCGCCGCCGTACTGCCCGCCGTCGGCTCCGCTCTGGAGGTCACCGGCATCCGGCTCCCGGAGCCGGGTCCCGGGCAGGTGAGGGTGCGCCTGGCCGCCGCCGGGGTCTGCCATTCCGACCTGTCGCTCTCCAACGGGACGATGCGGGTGCCGGTCCCCGCGGTCCTCGGCCACGAGGGTGCGGGCACGGTCGTCTCCGTCGGCGAGGGCGTCGCGCACGTCGCCCCCGGCGACGGCGTCGTGCTCAACTGGGCGCCGTCCTGCGGGCGGTGCCACCACTGCTCGATGGGTGAGGTCTGGCTGTGCGCCGACGCGCTCACCGGGGTCGGGGCCGTCCACGCCGTCACGGAGGACGGTACGGAGCTCCACCCCGGTCTCAACGTCGCCGCGTTCGCCGAGGAGACCGTCGTCGCGGCCAACTGCGTACTGCCCGCCCCGGACGGTGTGCCGCTCACCGACGCCGCGCTGCTCGGTTGCGCCGTGCTCACCGGCTACGGCGCGGTCCACCACTCCGCCCGGGTCCGGGAGGGCGAGTCGGTCGCCGTCTTCGGCGTCGGCGGGGTCGGGCTCGCCGCCCTCCAGGCGGCCCGGATCGCGGGAGCGTCCACCGTCGTCGCCGTCGACGTGTCGCCCACGAAGGAGCCCCTGGCCCGGAGGGCCGGCGCCACCGACTTCGTCCTCGCCTCCGACGCCACCGCCAAGGAGATCCGCGCGCTGACCGGCGGTCAGGGGGCGGACGTGGCCGTCGAATGCGCGGGGCGCGCCTCCAGCATCCGTACGGCCTGGGATTCCACCAGGAGGGGTGGCCGGACCACGGTCGTCGGCATCGGCGGGAAGGACGAGCGGGTCACCTTCAACGCGCTGGAGATCTTCCACTGGGGCCGTACTCTCTCCGGCTGCGTCTACGGTAACTCCGACCCGGTGCGCGACCTGCCCGTCCTCGCGGAGCACATCCGCGCGGGACGCCTCGACCTGGGCGCCCTGGTCACCGAACGGATCACCCTCGAGGACATTCCCGCCGCGTTCGAAGCCATGCTCGCCGGCAGGGGCGGTCGGTCGCTGGTGGTCTTCTAGGAGATCCCACGCCGACCGGGCACGAACGAGCGCCCATGCGCCCCGCGTCGTGGCCGATGGGGCACGGCACGCCCCAAACGGCCGTCCCCCTCGCTCCTGGCGGCCGCGCGGGGCGGACGCGGTCGGTGCGTCCTTCCGGCGCCGTCCGCCGCGCCCGGCGGGTCCCTTTCCGCGGGCATCGGGCCGGCCCGGTGCCCGAGAGTCGCCCCGCGGGAACGTGCCCTTCCTTGCGCATCATGTGCCATCAGGCGGGCGGGCAGCGGGTTCCACCCGGTGCAGGCGCGTGTGCCCGGCGGAACCGGGCGGGCGCGTCGTCGGTCAGGGCCGGGTCTCGTCCGCGGGCGGCGCGGCGAGGGCTGCGGCACCTCGGGTGCCGTGGCTTGAGGGACGGCCAGGTCACCGTTCGGCGCCGGCCGAGGCGTCCTGGCGGTCGCCCCGCGCATTCCCGTCTCGCCCGCCGGGCGCGGTCCGTACCTCCGTGTCGTACTGGACGGACAGCCCGTCCAGCAGCGCGCGCAGCCCGGCTTCGAACGCGCCCTCGTCGACCTCCTCCTGGCGTTCGGCGAGCAGATGGGCCTGGCCGAGATGGGGGTAGTCGGCCGGGTCGTAGGCCGTTTCGTCGTCCACGAACCCACGGGCGAAGGAACCGAGGGCGGAGCCGGTGATGAAGTACCGCATCAGTGCGCCGATGCGGGTCGCCTGGGCCGGTGGCCAGCCCGCACGGACCATGGCGCCGAAGACGGCGTCGGCCACCTTCAGCCCGGCGGGCCGGCGTCCGGGCCCGCGAGCGAGGAGGGGGACGACGTGGGGGTGGTCGGTGAGGGCCGCACGGTAGGAGACGGCCCAGTCGTGCAGCGCGGTGCGCCAGTCGCGTCCGTCGTTCTCGTCGAACATGGACAGGTCCACCTGGGCGCTCACCGCGTCGGCGACCGCGTCCAGGATCTCGTCCTTGTTCCGGAAGTGGTTGTAGAGGGAAGGGCCGCTCACACCGAGCTCGGCGGCGAGCCGGCGGGTGGAGACCGCGTCGAGACCCTCCGCGTCGACCAGCGCGCTCGCCGCTCCGACGATGCGGTCTCGGCTGAGAAGGGGCTTGCGCGGTCGGGCCATGCGGCACATAGTAGGCCCTGCCAAACAGAAACTAGCAGTGATAGTTAAAAGAGGGTGTGCCCTGGTGAACCTGGAGCTCGGCGAGGAGCACGACGCCGTCCGGCAGCTCGCGCGCGACTTCGTCGACCGCGAGGTCGCTCCGTACGCCACCGCGTGGGACCGGGCCGAGAACGTCGACAGGGCGATCGTGAAGAAGTTGGGATCGGTCGGGTTCCTCGGTCTGACGGTTCACGAGGACTACGGCGGCAGCGGCGGCGACCACCTGGCGTACTGCCTGGTCACGGAGGAACTCGGACGCGGTGACTCCTCGGTCCGCGGCATCGTCTCGGTCTCCCTCGGCCTGGTCGCCAAGACCATCGCGTCCTGGGGGAGCGAAGAGCAGAAGCTGCAGTGGCTGCCGAGGCTCACCTCCGGCGACGCGCTCGGCTGTTTCGGCCTGACCGAGCCGGGTACGGGCTCCGATGCCGCGAGCCTCGCCACCCGTGCCGTGCGGGACGGCGGTGACTACGTCATCAACGGCTCGAAGATGTTCATCACCAACGGCACCTGGGCCGATGTGGTGCTGCTCTTCGCACGCACCGGCGATCTCCCCGGCCACCAGGGCGTCTCCGCCTTCCTGGTGCCGGCCGACGTGCCCGGCCTCACCCGGCGCACCGTCCACGGCAAGCTCGGTCTGCGCGGCCAAGCCACCGCCGAACTGGTCTTCGAGGATGTCCGGGTGCCGGGGGGCGCCCTGCTGGGTCCCGAGGGCAAGGGCTTCTCGATCGCCATGTCCGCACTCGCCAAGGGGCGGATGTCCGTAGCCGCGGGCTGTGTCGGTCTGGCCCAGGCGGCGCTCGACGCGGCGGTCGGCTACGCGGGCCGGCGCGAGCAGTTCGGCAAGCCGATCGCCTCCTACCAGCTGGTGCAGGAGCTGATCAGTGACATCGCCGTGGACGTCGACGCGGCGCGCCTGCTGACCTGGCGGGTGGCGGATCTCGTGGACCGGGGGAGGGACTTCGCCACCGCGGCGTCCAAGGCGAAGCTCTTCGCGTCGGAGGCGGCGGTCCGCGCCGCGAACAACGCCCTGCAAGTCTTCGGCGGATACGGCTACGTCGACGAGTACCCGGTCGGCAAACTGCTCCGCGACGCACGGGTGATGACCCTCTACGAGGGCACGAGCCAGATACAGAAACTCATCATCGGACGCGCGCTCACCGGCGTCTCCGCCTTCTGAGCCGTAGCGCCGCACCGGCGGCCGGATACCACCCACCCGAGTACCGTCCCGCGTGAGTACCGCCGTGAGTACGTGTACGGATGCCGGTCCTGCCGAATGCCGGAAGGCTTCGGTGCATGAGTGACATGCGGGACACGGCGGTCAAGCAGCAGAACACCACGGGGCACTACGTGCAGGCGGTCGCGTCCTTCGCGCTCGCGCTGGGCGCCACTGCCATCGGCATCGTCAGCCTGGCGGCGGACGTCTGGGTCCGTGCCTTCCTGGCCGTCGCGGTGCTCTACCTGACCACCTCGGCGTTCACCCTGGCCAAGGTGGTCAGGGACCGGCAGGAGGCCGGCCGGATCGTCAGCCGGGTGGACCAGGCGCGGCTGGAGAAGCTGCTCGCCGAGCACGATCCGTTCCAGAAGGTCTAAGCGCTTGCTCACCTTCGGGGTATGGTGTTCGTCCCGATGACGGAAGGAGCGAGCCATGACGACGGCTGAGGACACGACCGGCGAGGACGCGCCGTGGGGCGAGGTCGCGCCCGAAGCCGCGAGGAAGCTCCTCGTCGCAGCCGTCGAGGCATTCGCCGAACGGGGCTACCACGCGACGACGACGCGGGACATCGCCGGCCGCGCAGGGATGAGCCCCGCCGCGCTCTACATCCACTACAAGACCAAGGAAGAGCTGCTCCACCGGATCAGCCGGATCGGCCACGACAAGGCCCTGGAAGTCCTCTCGGCGGCGTACGCGCGGCCCGGCACCCCCAGTGAGCGGCTCGCCGAGGCCGTGAGCTCCTTCGTGCGGTGGCACGCCGGCCGGCACGACACCGCGCGCGTGGTGCAGTACGAGCTCGACGCGCTCTCCGAAGAGCACCGCGCCGAGATCGTCGCGCTGCGCCGCCGCAGTGACGCGGTGGTGCGGGACATCCTGTGCGAGGGTGTGGAGAGCGGGGAGTTCGACGTCCCCGACGTGTCCGGTACGACGGTCGCGGTCCTGTCGCTGTGCATCGACGTGGCGCGCTGGTTCAACACCCAGGGGCGGAGGACGCCCGAGGAGGTCGGCGCCCTCTACGCGGACCTGGTGCTGAGGATGGTGGCCGCCCGGTCGTAGCCGGGCCCACCGGACGCTCTGCGGTGGCGGCGCCCGGCCGGGGTGTGGGCCCCGGCGTCGGACCGTGCGGGCCGGCCTCAGAAGTAGTAGCGGGACACGGACTCGGCGACGCACACGGGCTTGTCGCCCCCCTCGCGCTCCACGGTGACCACGGCCGTGACCTGGATGCCGCCGCCCGCCTCCTCGACCTTCTTGAGGACGGCGGTCGCGCGCAGACGCGAGCCGACCGGTACGGGTGCGGGGAAACGGACCTTGTCGGTGCCGTAATTGAGGCCCATCTTCATGCCCTCGACCCGGAGGACCTGGGGCACGAACGTGGGCAACAGGGACAGGGTGAGGTAGCCGTGCGCGATGGTCTTCCCGAACGGGCCGGACGCGGCGCGCCGGGGGTCCACGTGGATCCACTGGTGGTCGCCGGTGGCGTCGGCGAAGAGGTCGATCCGCTCCTGGTCGATCTCGAGCCAGTCGCTGTAGCCCAGTTGTTCGCCGACTCCTGCGGCCAGTTCCTCGGCGGACGTGAAGATCCTCGGCTCGGTCATGTCCCTCTTCCCTTCTTCTTCACCCGTCTAATACCTAAGCGACTGCTTAGCATGCTGGGGGGCGGGGCTCCTGTCAACGGAGGGCGGACACCCGGTCACATAGGCTTCCCGGATGCCGCAGATTCCCGAGAAGATCCACGAGCTGACCGTCGGCCAGTTGTCCGCGCGCAGTGGTGCCGCCGTGTCCGCACTGCACTTCTACGAGTCCAAGGGGCTCATCAGCAGCCGCAGGACCGCGGGGAACCAGCGCCGCTACGGGCGCGACGCACTGCGTAGGGTCGCGTTCGTCCGCGCGGCACAGCGGGTCGGCATCCCGCTCGCGACGATCCGGGACGCACTCGCCGAACTGCCGGAGGAGCGCACCCCCACCCGCGAGGACTGGGCTCGGCTCTCCGAGACGTGGCGCGCCGAGCTCGACGAGCGCATCGCGCAGCTCTGTCGACTGCGCGACCACCTCGCCGACTGCATCGGTTGCGGTTGCCTTTCCCTCGAGAACTGCGTCCTGTCCAACCCCGACGACGTCGTCGGGGCACGGATGACGGGCTCGCGGCTGCTTCCGGAACGCCGGCGTGTCGCGGGCGGGGCATGACGACGCTGTCCGTCCGAACGGAGGTGGAAGCGGGGCCCAGCGCGAGCAACATCGCCGCCGCGGCCGTTCCCGTCGTGATCGTGAACACGATCAACGCCGAGGTGCGGGAGGGCTTGCGTTGCGGATTCACCCGGCGAGTCTCGGCGCGGCTCCTTCGGCAGCGCGGCGATTGAACCGATCGTGGGCGAGCGCAAGCCGGTGCACGGCGGGGTGGGTGCCGCCCCACGGGTCCGGCGGGTCCGCCCGCGCTCGCGCCGGGCGTACGGCGGGTCCGGTGCCCATGCCGCGGTGGGGGGGGGGGGGGGGGAGAGGGGGGGGGGGGGGAGAAGAGAAGGAGGGGGAGAAAGAAAAGAACAACAACAACAAAAAAAGGAGGACAGG
>NZ_JBHZCF010000005.1:133620-272718 GCF_042755225.1 Streptomyces sp. NPDC059169
GGGGGGAAGGGGGGGGGGGGGGCCACCCCAGGGGGGGGGGGGTTCAGCAGGGGTGGGGGGGGGGGGGAGGGGGGGTAGGGGGCAAGTGCAGGGGGGGGGGGGGCCCCACACCCCCGTGTCGGGCCACCACGCGGCGGAGCGGTCCGACCCCGCTGGCCGGACCACCACGCACAGGGCGGTCACTCGTACTCGGTGCCGCCCTTGCGGGTCAGACAGGCCGTGCGCACGCGCTGGGCGACGGCCCCGCCCCCGACCACCGGGCCGTGGCGCTCGGTGACCGGGCGGAGTGTGACGCCCCCGCCCCGGTGCAGACCCCTCGCCGAGCCCGTTTCCCGGCCGCTCGCGAACTCCGGCACCGTCCCCCGTACGTAGGGACCCTCGTGCAGCCGTGGCACCAGCGGGACTTCGCCGTCCAGCAGCCCTGCGACAGCTCACCGCGCAGCCGCACCGCAGCGAGCCGGTCGGACGCCTTGCCGGCCGACCGCCCGGTGAGCCCGAGCTCCTCGATGAGTCCCGACGGCAGGACCGCCTGCTCCGGTACGCAGACGGCGGCCTCGCCCGAGCGGTAGGCGCCCTGGGCGACGACGGCTCGGGCGAGGCCCACCCGGGCGAGCTCGAGGGCGTCGGCGTTGGGGTGCTCATGGATCGTCAGCAACCCGGCGGTGACGCGCGGCGTCGACATGTCAGGGCTCCTCCGGTGTGATCCGCATCCCGCCACTGTGCTGATGGGCATAACCGGTGGGCCAGCCGTTTTCCGTTCTGGTATGGCCGTTCTCGGCGCCGCGCCGAGAACGGCGTGCCGGACTGCGGGTTCGGGAGGCCAGTGACCGCACGGCGTCGTCGGACCCGCAGCGGATGACCGCCCCCACGCGACGTCACTGCAGCGCCGCGGCAACCTCCTGCGCGCCCTCCTCCGGCCCGTCGACCGAGACACGGTCGGGCCGCACCACAGGGCCGCACGCGCTGCGCCAGGTGCGTCAGACGGGGCGCGGCTCCGGCACTGCCACCCCGACCAGTACCGCCGTGACAGCGTGGGCCGCTCGACGGCCTGGCCGACCGCGCGGGGCGACGGCGATTCGCTCCCGCGAGACGTACGCGGGTGCCGAAGGACTCCGGCCACCCCGACGGGCGCCGCGGCCACCGCCGACCCGGCGAAAGCACCGGGCGACTCGGGCAGCACGGCTGAATCCCCGGCGTCGCGGGCCCCGTTCGTACTCGCCTGCATCATGGACCCGATGCTGCCAGGCCCCACTGACATCGATGCTGATACTCGGGTTCCGGTGGTCGTGGCTCTCCCACTGACTGACCCCCTGCTGGGCTGTCAACGGGCCGCGGCCGGCCGGGTCGCCCGGACGGGGTGCGGGGCCCGGCACCCCGCGGGGCCACGCCCGACCGCCCCTCGTGCGGGGCGGGGAACGGCCGGGTCGCCGACGGGCGGGGGCGGCCGTCCGGCGGGCGGCGGTCCCGCCGTCCCTCAGGCAGCGGAAGCCAGTTCCCTGCTCCGCATCCGCTTGGCGGTCCTCAGCGCCTCGGTGGTCAGTACGGGCTGCGGGACCACGACCCCGCAGCCGGTGCACACCGGCCCGAAACGCGGTTCGTGCTGCAGGTCCTGCCGCCACACGATCCTGCGCCCGGTGCAGACCGGGCAGGCGGCACCCGGGGCGTCCTCCAGCGCGGCGATGAGACGCCGCAGAACCACCCCGAGGGGATCCGACGGATGCACCGACGGGTCATCGCACCGGGCGATGCCGTGGCCGCCCCAAGTGCGCCGGTGCCAGTCGTCGATGCTCCCCGGGCGCCGCAGGCCCTCGTGCTTCTCGCGCCTGCGGCGCTCCGCGAACTCCACCTCGTACGCGAGCCACACGGCTCGCGCCTCCTCCAATTCGTCGAGCGCGGCCACCAACCGCGCCGGATCGGGTTCCCGGTCCTCGGGCTCGATCCTGTGCCTCGCGCACAGGTGGTGCCAGGTCGCCCGGTGTCCGTACGGGGCGAACCGTTCAAGGCATTTGCGCAGCGAATACCGCCGCAGCGCCAGGTCACTCCGCGGGTCACGCACCTGTCTCGCAAGACTCCGGAATCCGGCCATCGCACTGCCACCTCCGTCGCTCCGTACTTCCGCGTCGAGGAATGGACGTACGACTACCCCATCCGGCTCCATCGAAAATCCGTTGGATTAGGACATGTGGTGATCACCTCGGGTGCACCCGCGGACGGGGAGGGCGCACCGCGGGTCGGAACGGGGACGTGCATCGCCCTTCGTCCGCTTCGTCGGCTCTGCAAGGGCGACGGGACCCGGTGCGCCGCCCGGGTGGGCCGGCAGGGGGCGCTCGAGCCGGTCCCGGGGCACCCGGCCCGTCAGTCTTACGTCCCGGAGGGCGTGTTGGGCGACAGATCCCCGGACCGTGTGCCCGGGGTGTCGAAGGAAAAGTGACGGCCCATCATCTTACCGGCTGGTCATATCCTCAGTACCCTCCGCCGCATCGGCCTCTTTCGAGGAGAACCCATGCGACGACGCCTAGGATCCCCCACCGGACGACTCAGAACCGCCTGCGCGACCCTCGCACTCGGCACGGCTCTGCTCGCACCCCTGCCGCGGGCCGCCGCCGAGGAACCGGCACCAACCGTCACCGACCACTGCCTGAACGAAGGTCGGAGTCAGTGCGCCGACGTGCTGCCACCGGGCCAGAACGGCAACGCCACCCTCGTCGACATCCTCGCCCACCGACTCTTCGGGACCCGCCCGGGCCACAGCTCCGACCAACTCGGTCGGTACGACGCCCTGGTAGGCGGCTTCGGCGGCCTCACGGACGCCAAACTGACCGACTTCTTCAACGACGCCTCGTTCGGCGTTCCCGAGGGACAGGTCGAGTCCGTGACCTCGCCGCGCCCGGACGTCACCATCACGCGAGACCGCAGGACCGGGGTCCCGCACATCAAGGGCACCACCCGGTACGGCACCGAGTTCGGCGCCGGTTACGCCGCCGCGCAGGACCGGCTGTGGATGATGGACCTGTTCCGGCACATCGGGCGCGGCGAGCTGACCCCGTTCGCCGGCGGTGCGCTCGCCAACCAGGGCCTCGAGCAGCAGTTCTGGCCGCAGGCGCCCTACACGGAAGCCGACTACGAGGCCCAGATCGTCCGCATCCGCGAGCAGGAGGGGGAGCGCGGCGAACAGGCCATGGCCGACGCCCAGGCGTACGTCGACGGCATCAACGCCTACCGCGTCCAGTCCAAGAACGGCCGCTACTTCCCCGGCGAGTACGTCCTCACCGGGCACGTCGATGCCCTCACCAACGCGGGCGAGATCCAGCCGTTCAAGCTCACCGACCTGATCTCCATCGCCTCCGTCGTGGGCGGCCAGTTCGGCGGCGGAGGCGGCGGGGAAGTCCAGGCGGCGCTTTCGCTGCTCGCCGCCCAGCAGACGTACGGCGTCGTCGAGGGCACCCGCGTCTGGGAGTCCTTCCGGCAGCGCAACGACCCGGAAGCGGTTCTCACCGTCCACGACGGCACATCCTTCCCGTACGCGCAGAAGCCCGCCGACCCGCGGGGCGCCGCGCTGCCCGACCCCGGCTCGGTCACGGCCGAACCCCTCGTGTACGACCGCACCGGTTCCGCGGGCACCGGTGCCAAATCCCCGGTACGTGCCCCGAAGGTCCTCCAGCCCGTCCAGGGGTTGTTCGACGACGGCGTACTGCCTCCGGGGGCGCTCAACCCCAAGCGCGGCATGTCCAACGCCCTCCTCGTCTCCGGGGAGCACACCGCGAGCGGTAACCCCGTCGCCGTCTTCGGCCCGCAGACCGGCTACTTCGCTCCGCAGCTGCTGATGCTCCAGGAGTTGCAGGGCCCCGGCATCTCCGCCCGCGGCGTCGCCTTCGCCGGCGTCGGCATGTACGTCCAGATGGGCCGCGGCCAGGACTACGCCTGGTCCGCCACCTCCGCAGCCCAGGACATCACCGACACGTACGCCGTCGAGCTCTGCGTCCCGGGCGGCGGCACCCCGACGCGGGACGCCGACCACTACCTGTATCGGGGTGCGTGCACCCCGATGGAGAGGCTGGAGAAGCGCAACGCGTGGAAACCCACGGTCGCGGACGGCACCGCGGTGGGTTCGTACCGGCTGCAGGTGTGGCGCACGAAGTACGGCGTCGTCACCCACCGCGCCACCCTCGACGGGAAGCCCGTCGCGTACACGTCGCTGCGCACCACCTACGGCCACGAGGCCGACTCCATCGTCGGGTTCCAGATGCTCAACGACCCCTCCTTCGTGCGGGACGCGCGCAGCTTCCAGCAGGCGGTCCACAGCGTCGACTACGCCTTCAACTGGTTCTACGCCGACTCCCGCACCGCGGCGTACTACAACAGCGGGCTGAACCCGGTGCGCGCTCCGGGCGTCGACCCGGCGCTGCCGGTGAAGGCCGAGCAGGCGTACGAGTGGCAGGGCTTCGACCCGGGGACCAACAGCGCGGCGTACACGCCGTTCGCGGAGCACCCCCAGTCCATCGGCCAGGACTACTACATCAGTTGGAACAACCGGCAGGCCGACGGGTACAACACCGCCGGATTCGGCTTCGGGTCCGTCCACCGTGCCGACCTGCTGGACGACCGCGTCGCCGCGCTCGTCGCACAGGGCGGCGTGACGCGCGCCTCGCTCACCCGGGCCATGGCGGAGGCGGGGGTGACCGATCTGCGCGGCGAGCAACTGCTGCCCGAGCTGCTCGCGGTCGTCCGCAGCTCACCGGTCACCGATCCCCAGCTCGCCGCTGCGATAGGCCAGCTGGACGCGTGGCGCGCCGCCGGGGCACAGCGCAAGGAGACAGCTCCTGGCTCGCACACCTACGGTCACGCCGACGCAGTGCGGATCATGGACGCCTGGTGGCCGCTCCTGGTCGAGGCCGAGTTCAGGCCGGGGCTCGGGGACGGCCTGTACCGGGCGCTGACCGGCAACCTGCACGTCGACGAGTCACCCGCGGCGAGCCACGGGCCGGCGGGCGGGCACAGCGGTTCGGCGTTCCAGTCGGGCTGGTGGGCCTTCGTGGACAAGGACCTCCGGCAGGTCCTGGGGCAGCCGGTCAGCGGCCCGCTGGCCAGGACGTACTGCGGCGGTGGCCAGCTCCCCGCCTGTCGGGACGCCCTGCTGGCCACGCTCAAGCAGTCCGTGGCGAAACCGGCCACCGAGGTGTACCCGGCCGACGGCAGTTGTCGGGCCGGTGACCCATGGTGCTCGGACTCGATCGTGCACCGGGCGCTCGGTGGAATCACCCACCCGGCGATCCACTGGCAGAACCGTCCGACCTACCAGCAGGTCGTCGAATTCCCGTCGCACCGCTAGCAGTCGGCGGCCGGGTCGGGCACCGTCATCAGGGCCCGACCCGGCCCGCGGCCAGCACCACCCGTGCCAGCTCCGGGTGCAGGATGTCGCTGTGCGCGCCGGACGGCGGTCCGCCGTGGCGCACCACGGACGTCGTGTCGATATTGAAGCAACCCGGGCCGGGTGACCAGTTGCGCAGCGCCGTCTCCAGGGTGAGCTGCCGCGTCCCGGTGACCGCCTGGATGCCGTCGTGCCCGACCGCCCACCACCGTCTGTCCGAAGCGAGGAGCGTCGAGGAGTCCCCGGCCATCCGCGACGCCAGGGGATAGATCACTCCGAGGGCCGTGTCGTGCCGCGAATAGCAGGCGACGACCGGCCCGTCGACCCGGTGCTGCACGTCGCGCAGGGCCCCGCTGCTGCCGGTCGCATGAGGTAGGGCGGGGGCGAACGCGTAGTGGGAGAAGGCTCCTTGGAGCAGGGTGACCGACTTCACCGGTCGTGCACCGGCAGGCAGGCCCCGTAGCGCGAAGGCGACGAGCCGGGCGCCCATGCTGTGCCCGACGAGGTGGACGCGGGTGGTGGGCGAGGAGCGGGCGATCTGCCCCAGCAACGGTCCGAGACCGCGCTCGCCGACCGTTCCCGCCCGTTTCTTCATCGTGTAGTAGGTGGCTTGGCGCAACACCTCCCGTGCGCCCTTCCACAGCCTCTTCAGCCCGCCGCCCATCGCGAGCGGGCGTTCGGCGTCGAGCGTGAGCGGGGGCTGGGCGCCGGCGAGCGCCTCGGTGAAGAGCCGGCAGACCTCGACGGGGTCCCCCGCCAGGAAGTCCGGCGACGCGTCGTGCTCCGCCCCCGTGTCCGGGACGCACCCCTCGATCGTGACGTCGGTCAGCTCCCCCACGAGCGAGCCGAATTCGTCGAATGCCGCGCGGGAGTCCGGTGCATCGGCGAGCAGCGTCGACAAGCGTCCCAGCGTCCGTTCCCGACCGGGGAAGACCCCGGCGAGCGCCTCGAAGTCGGGGACCGGTTCGTCCGTGAACATCATGGAGGGCCATACGACGCCCGCGTACCCGACCTGCGCGCCCCGCGGAAGCAGGTCGGGGAACGGGGCGAAGAAGCGCGAGTAGAAGCGCGTCGCCACGGAACGGGAGTTGTTCCAGCCGTGGGCGAACAGGACGAGGTCCCTGGCCCTCATGCCCAGCAGCGCGGAGATCTGCCCGGCGTCAGGATCCCCGTCCGTATCGAAGGTGATCTCCCGGTACGGCTGCACGCTCATCTCGTTCACGTGTGCGTCCCTCCTGTCGCGGGACCCCGTCCCGCCGAGATGCCGTCACGGACCGTCGTCCGTCCAGCATCCCGCGGTGATGCGGGAACGGCCAGGGCTTCGTACGAGCCGGTCAGAGACGGTCGGCGGCGATCACTGTCGGTCGAGCGGAGGACGTTGAACGCCCCCTGGCCCAAGGCGGATCCGGCGTCGACGCCGACGCTCCGCAGCGCGTCGCGCGGGAAGGCGCCCTGCACTTCGGTCAGGCGCCGGGCGGCTCGTCCGCTACGCGACGGGCGTTGTGCGCCGAGAGCAGAACGCAGTGGCCGCTGTGCCGCTGCCGGCACGTCGTGTGCTCGGCCACCGCACGGTCGCGGTGCAGGGGAACGTCCCCGGTCACGGGTACAGCAAGTACTCCCGGCGCACGTCCCGGAACGCCGTCAGGCCCCGCTGCCAGGCCGCCACCACGTCGTCCGCCGCAGCACCCGCGTCGATCATCGTGCGCACCTGCGAGGACCCGGTGAGCTTGTCGATCCAGTGGTCGGGGCGCCAGGCGAATCCGCTCCAGTTCCGTTTCGCCGTCACGAGCAGACCGATGCCGGTACGGACCGGGTCGAACGCCTCGCGGTCGTGGACGTGGAGCTGGACCCCGCCGACGGTCCGGCCCTGGAACTTGGAGAACACGGGGGTGAAGTACGCCTCGCGGAAGCGGACCCCGGGAAGCTCCAGCGCGTTGGCGGCCTCCGCCCACCTCCGGTCGAGGCCCTCCGCGCCGAGGAGTTCGAAGGGGCGGGTGGTGCCACGGCCCTCGGAGAGGTTGGTGCCCTCGAAGAGGCAGGTCCCCGCGTACACCAGGGCGGTATCGGGCGTCGGCACGTTGGGGCTCGGCGGCACCCAGGGCAGCCCCGTCGCGTCGTGGAAGTCGGTGCGCCGCCAGCCCGCCATCCGGACGGTCGCCAGCTCGACCGGCGTCGCCAGGAACTCCCCGTTGAAGAGCCCGGCCAGCTCGGCGACGGTCATCCCGTGCGCCTGGGCGATGGGTTCGCGGCCCACGAACGTCGCGAACGCGGGGTCGAGGACCGGGCCGAGCGCGGCCCGGCCGCCGACCGGGTTGGGCCGGTCCAGCACCACGAAGCGTTTCCCGGCCCGTGCCGCGGCCTCCATACAGTCGTACATCGTCCAGATGTACGTGTAGAAGCGCGCGCCGACGTCCTGGATGTCGAACACGATCGTCCCGGCGCCGGACGCGGTGAAGACGTCCGCGAGTGCCTGGCCGCTCTTGCCGTAGGTGTCGTAGACCGGCAGTCCGGTGGCCGGGTCCTCGGAACGGCCCTCGGAACCGCCCGCCTGGGTGGTGCCCCGGAAGCCGTGCTCGGGACCGAAGACCGCCACGGGACGCACCCGCTCGTCGCCGTGCATGACGTCGACGATGTGGCGGAGGTGGCTGGTGACGCCCGTCGGATTGGTGACGACGCCGATGCGCTCCCCGGCCAACAGGCGGTATCCGTCAGCTGCGAGGCGTTCGAAGCCGCTGCGCACCCTGCAGGAGCCGGTGCTGGACCCGGTGCTGGTGTGGGCGTCGGCGCTGCCCGGCACCGCCCCCGCGGCGCCCAGGGCGCCTCCTGCCGCGAGCAGAGCCCGTCTGGTCAGGCTCATCGCACTACCTCCGTGATGTCCTGTCATGCCCACGCAAGTTAGCGCGGGCGTCCGTCACCCGGAACGGGCCGGACGCAGTGGTTCCCCGCGGACCCTTCCTTCTGACATACCGACTGGTTAGTCTGCTGTCCAGGAGACGCTGAGGAGAGGCAGGTCCGATGGGTGCGGTGCAGGGTGCGAACGTGGTGGTCACCGGGGCGGGCGGCGGCATCGGTGCCGCCCTCGCGCGCCGGTTCGCGGCGGAGGGCGCGCGCGTCGTCGTCAACGACCTCGACCCCGTCCGGACCAAAGCGGTCGCGGATGAGATCGGTGCACTGGCCGTCGCGGGTGACGCGTCCGCGATCGTCGAGCAGGCGAAGGACGCCCTCGGCGGTACCGTCGACATCTACTGCGCCAACGCCGGACTCGCCTCACCGGGCGACGCGTTCGCCGACGAGGCCGTCTGGGCCTCCGCCTGGGACGTCAACGTGATGGCCCATGTCCGCGCCGCACGCGCCCTGCTGCCCGACTGGCTGGAGCGGGGCAGCGGCCGGTTCGTCTCGACCGTCTCCGCGGCCGGACTGCTCACGATGATCGGTGCCGCCCCCTACAGCGTGACCAAGCACGGGGCGGTCGCGTTCGCCGAGTGGCTTGCCCTGACGTACCGTCACCGCGGCCTGAAGGTCCATGCCGTCTGTCCGCAGGGCGTCCGCACGGACATGCTCACGGCGGCGGGCTCAGCCGGCGAGCTCGTCCTCGCCCCCACCGCGATCGAACCCGAGGACGTCGCCGACGCCCTCCTCGAGGGCATCGAGGCCGACCGCTTCCTGATCCTTCCGCACCCCGAGGTCGCCGGGTACTACCAGGCGCGTGCGGGCGAGCCCGACCGCTGGCTCGCCGGGATGAACCACATCCAGCAGACGTGGGAGGCGACCGCCGGTGACCGGCCGGCCCCCGGCGGGGCGCCGTCCTGAACGAGCTCCCGAAGGCGACTAGTGGCAAGATCCTCGGACGGGACGTGCGTTTCCGGCACGGACAGCGGTGAGCCGAGTGAGAGGCGGGTGGCGGCAATGGCCAGGACGACGGACGGGGACGGCACCCCTGTTCCCCAGAGGTTGCTGGCCGCCGCCACCCGCCTCTTCGCCGAGCAGGGGTACGACCGCACGTCGGTGCAGGAGATCGTCGAGGCCGCGGGCGTCACCAAAGGGGCGCTCTACCACTACTTCGGCTCCAAGGAGGACCTCCTCCAGGAGGTCTACTCCCGGGTGCTGCGCCTCCAGCAGGAACGCCTGGACGCCTTCGCGGAGGCGGACGCGCCGGTCGAGGAGCGGCTGCGGGGCGCCGCCGCGGACGTCGTGGTGACCACCATCGACAACCTGGACGACGCCGCGATCTTCTTCCGCTCCATGCACCACCTGAGCCCGGAGAAGAACAAGCAGGTCCGGGCCGAGCGCAGGCGCTACCACGAGCGTTTCCGCGCCCTCATCGAGGAGGGCCAGCGCAGCGGTGTGTTCTCCGACGCCACCCCGGCCGACCTCGTCGTGGACTACCACTTCGGCTCGGTCCACCACCTCTCCACCTGGTACCGGCCGGACGGGCTGCTCAGCCCGCAGCAGGTCGCCGACCACCTCGCCGACCTGCTGCTGCGGGCCTTGCGCCCCTGAGGGTCCGGAGGGCTGCCCCCGGACCCCGGCGGCGTACGGCGACGGCTCGTCAGAGGTGCTTCTTCAGCTCCCGCCGGGCCAGCGACCGCTGGTGCACCTCGTCCGGACCGTCGGCGATCTTCAGCGTGCGGGCCGCCGCCCACAGCTCCGCCAGCGGGAAGTCCTGGCTGACGCCCCCTGCGCCGTGCACCTGGACCGCTCTGTCGAGGATGTCGACCACCGCGCGCGGCGTGGCGATCTTGATCGCCTGGATCTCGGTGTGCGCCCCGCGGTTGCCGACCGTGTCCATCAGCCATGCCGTCTTCAGCACCAGCAGCCGCAGTTGCTCCACGGTGACCCGGGCGTCCGCGATCCAGTTCTGCACGACGCCCTGCTGGGCGATCGGCTTGCCGAACGCGGTTCGGGACACCGCGCGACGGCACATCAACTCGATGGCGCGCTCCGCCATGCCGATCAGGCGCATGCAGTGGTGGATGCGGCCCGGCCCCAGGCGCGCCTGGGCGATGGCGAAGCCTCCGCCCTCCTCGCCGATCAGGTTCGACGCCGGGACCCGCACGTCGTGGAAGACGACCTCGGCATGACCGCCGTGGGAGTGGTCCTCGTAGCCGTACACCTGCATGGCGCGCCGCACCTCGACGCCCGGGGTGTCGCGGGGGACGAGGATCATCGACTGCTGCCGGCGGATGTCGTCGCCGTCCGGGTCGGTTTTCCCCATCACGATGAAGACCCGGCAGTCGGGGTTCATCGCCCCCGAGATGTACCACTTGCGGCCGTTGACGACGTAGTCGCCGGTTCCGTCGGCGGACCGCTCGATCCGGGTCTCGATGTTGGTCGCGTCGGACGAGGCCACGTCGGGCTCGGTCATCGCGAAGGCCGACCGGATCTCGGCGGCCAGCAGCGGCTCCAGCCACTGCTTCTTCTGCTCGTCGGAACCGAACTGGGCCAGCACCTCCATGTTGCCGGTGTCCGGGGCCGCGCAGTTCAGCGCGATGGGGGCCAAATGCGGGCTGCGGCCGGTGATTTCGGCGAGTGGCGCGTACTGGAGGTTGGTCAGCCCGGCTCCGTGCTCCTCGTCCGGGAGGAAGAGGTTCCACAGCCCCTGCCTACGGGCCTCCGCCTTGAGGTCGTCCATCACCGCCGGGGTGTCCCACGGTGAGGCGAGCTCCGCCCGCTGTGCCTGCTCGACGGCCTCGGCCGGGTACACGTGCTCGTCCATGAAGGCGAGCAGTTTGGCGCGCAGCTCTTCGGTGCGGGCGTCGAATGCGAAGTCCATGGGGGGTCACCCTTCCTGCAGGGTCGCGAGTCCGTGCTCGATGAAGACGGGGACGAGGTCGCCGATGCGGTCGAAGCCTGCCCCGACCGTCTGGCCTTGGGTGTAGCGGTAGTGGATGCCTTCGAGGATCACGGCGAGCTTGAACCAGGCGAAGGCCGTGTACCAGGCGATGGCGGAGGTGTCGCGGCCCGAGCGGGCGGCGTACCGCTCGACGAGCTCGGCGGCATCCGGATGGCCGGCGGCTCCGGCGGTCGTGCTGATGGGGGAGCCCGGTAGGTCCAGCTTCGTGCTGTACATCACCAGCAGTCCGAGGTCGGTGAGCGGGTCTCCGAGGGTGGACATCTCCCAGTCGAGGATCGCGCTGATCCGGTCGTCGTCGCCGATGAGCACGTTGTCGAGGCGGTAGTCGCCATGGATGACCGACGGCTCGGGGGAGTCGGGCAGGCGGCGGCCGAGCGCCGCGTGCAGTTCGTCGATGCCGGGGAGGTCGCGGGTGCGGGAGGCGTCGAGCTGTTTGCCCCAGCGCCGCAGTTGTCGGTCGAGGAAGCCGTCGGGCCTGCCGAAGTCGCCGAGCCCCACCGACCCGGGGTCCACCGCGTGCAGCTCCACCAAGGCGTCGACGAGGCCCAGCACCGCGCTGCGGGTACGTTCGGGGCCGAGCGGGGCGAGTTCCTCGGCCGTTCGGTACGGCGTGCCGGTGACGAACTCCATGACGTAGAAGGGCGCGCCGAGGACGGACTCGTCCTCACACAGGAGCACCGGCTCCGGTACCGGTACGGCCGTCGGGTGGAGGGCGCTGATGACCCGGTGCTCGCGCTTCATGTCGTGCGCGGTGGCCAGCACGTGGCCGAGCGGGGGGCGACGGACCACCCAGTGGTCGGTACCGTCGGTGACGGCGTACGTGAGGTTGGACCGGCCGCCCTGGATGAGCCGGGCGCTGAGCGGTCCCCTCACCAGGCCCGGCCGCTCGCGGTCGAGGTGGCCGCGCAGCTGCTCGGGGTCGAGGCCTGGGGGGTGGACTGGGCTCATCGGGTACCTCCGGTGGGGCGGCGATTCGGTTCCCCGTCATGATGACCGACCAGTCGGTATGTCGTCCAGGGTGTACGCCGCCTGGGCGGGCCGCGAAGGCCCTCCCCGTCACCCTGCCCCGCCCGGCGCGGACCACGCGCGGCCGCCGGGAGGGAGCGGGCGGTGCCCGCCCCCACTCGTCGCGGCAGGGCGCCGGCCGTCATCGGCGCCCCCGGGGGACTCGGCTGCAGACCGGATCCCATACCGCCGGCGAACTCACGCCCCTCAAGGAACCGGCCCTCCACGTTCCGCGCCCAACGGCACCCGACCGGCTCTGCGGAGGCCCGACGGAGCCGGTCGTGGCCCGGGACCGACGCGGACCCCGGGTGCCCCGGGTCACGCGTGGCAGGCGACCGGCACCCCTCCGTTCATCGCCGTCATGTCCGCGAAGACCGTGACGGGGTCCAGGGGGGAGCCCTCGGGCTTCCCGTCCAGCTCCGCGAACGCACGGTGCAGGTTGCCCACGAGGCGCTCGCTCTCCCGTAGAGCCGCGAACTCCCCGAGGTCGGCGCCGCGTGCCGTCTCCAGGGGGGTGAGGCCCTTGGCGTGCCCGGCTTCCGCGAGTCCCGCGACATACCGCAGGTAGCGCTCGGTGGCGTCGTACGCCGTCGGGTCGGTGATCGGACCGTGCCCGGGGACGACGACCTCGGCGTCCAGCGAGCGCAGCAGATCAAGCGCGCGCAGTGAGCCGCCCAGCGACCCCATGGGGATGAACGGGGTGCCGCCTTCGAAGATCAGGTCGCCCGCGAAGACGATCCCGTGTTCCGGCAGGTGGACGACCGTGTCGCCCGGGGTGTGCGCCACCCCCGGGTGGAGGAGCCGTACCTCGGTGCCACCGGCACGCAGTGTCAGGCGTTCGCTGTAGGTGACGTCCGGTGGGGTGATCGTGATGTCGCCGAATTCGGTATCCGGCCAGATCAGGTGGAGTTGGTGCCCTGCCGCGATGACCTCCGTGCGGCAGGACTCGTGTCCGATGACCGTGGCCCCGGGGGTGAACACCTGGTTGCCGTACGTGTGGTCACCGTGGTGGTGCGTGTTGACGAGCGTGCTCGGCGGCGGGGCGCCGGTTGCGCGTACGGCGTCCCGCAGCAGCAGGGCCCGCCGCTCGGTCGCGGCGGTGTCGATCAGCAGGGTGGATTCCCCGTCGCTGATGAATCCGGCGTTGTTGAGGCACCAGCCGCCGTCGGGCTGCACATAGGCGTGCACGGACGGCGTGAGCTGGACGGTGTACGGATCATTGGCAGGCACCTGGTGTCCCCCGGGGAGTGGTCGAACTGACGATCAGAGACTGCCATTTGCGCCCGCGCCGGGGGAAGCGCACGCGTCCGGCCCGGCGGCGGGGGCCGGACCCCGGCGCGGCGAGCGCGCTCCCGCACTCCTCCGACCGGGCCCCGCCCGGCTTGCGGAAGCCCGGGTCGCGCCCGAGGGTCGGTCCTATGAAGGCGATCAGCTACCGCCGCTACGGCGGTCCCGAGGTCCTGGAGTACGGTGAGCTCCCGGAGCCCAAGGTGGGCCCCGACGCCGTCCTGGTCAAGGTGCGGGCGGCGGCCGTCAACCCGGTCGACTGGAAGTGTCGCGAGGGCTACCTGGACGGGCTCATCGACGCCGTCTTCCCCGTGATCCCCGGCTGGGACGTCTCCGGGGTGGTCGTCCAGCCCGGGGTCTCCGTTCCCGAGTTCGCCGTCGGCGACGAGGTCATGGGCTACGTGCGCGAGGACTTCCTCGCGCGCGGCACCTTCGCCGAGTACGTCGCGGCACCGGTGCGCACCCTCGCCCGGAAACCGCGCAACCTGAGCTTCGAGGAGGCCGCGGGGCTGCCGCTGGCAGGACTGACCGCCTACCAGGTGCTCACGCAGGCGCTGGGGGTCCGTCAGGGTGACACCCTGCTCGTACACGCCGCGGCCGGTGGGGTGGGATCCATTGCCGTTCAACTGGCCCGTCACTTCGGTGCCCGAGTGATCGGCACCGGAAGCGAGTCGTCCCACGACTTCCTGCGCGACCTGGGGGCAGAGGCGGTGCCGTACGGCGAAGGGCTCGTCGAACGAGTGCGGGCCCTGTCTCCCGGAGGCGTCGACGCGGTCCTCGACACCGTCGGCGGCGACACCCTGACCGCCTCCGCGGAACTGCTCGCCGACGGCGGCAGGCTCGTATCCATCTCCGATCCGGCGGTGACCACCTTCGGCGGACGCTACGTCTTCGTCCGGCCCAACACCGCGGACCTCTACCGGCTGAGCGAGCTCGCGGAGGAGGAGGTCATCTCCGTGCACGTGGCCCGCAGCTTCCCACTGGAGCAGGCCGCCGACGCGCACCGGCTCAACCAGGAGGGCCACACCCGCGGAAAGATCGTGGTGACCGTCGACTGGGAAGGCTGACCGCCCGGCGTGCGGTGACCCGCTCACCACACGATCGTGACCGCGAACGCGGCGAGCGCGAGGGTGCACAGCACGGCTGTCAGGGCCTGGCCCGGATCCATCGCGGTCGGCGGCCGGCTGGTCGCCATGGCTGCGATGCGCCGGTGGGCCGCCGTGAGGAACCCCAGCCAGACCAGCACGCTCAACCCGAGCGCGACCTGGTCGCCGGGCGTGATGCGGGTGTGGTGGACCACCTGACGTGCCGCCAGCACGGCGACGACCGTGAAGGACAGCGTCGTGCGTCGCCACGCCAGCCGGGTGCGCTCGGGCTGCAACCCCGGGTCGCGGTCCGTGTGGCTCACTCCCGACCCCAGGCGACGACGACCACCATCGCCACCGACACGGCGCCCACCACCAGTGCCAGCGCCGTCGGGAAGCGGGACACGGGGAGGTCCTCGCCGTGCCGCATGGCCCGCTCGCACCGCACCCAGTGGTTCACGGCCCGCAGGGCGCACAGCACCCCCGTGCCGATCAGCGCGAGGGAGAGCCCCACGCGCACCCCCCAGCGCAGGCCGGGGAGGAACTGGTCGACGGCGAACCCCCCGCCGACGAGGGCGAGTGCCGTACGGAGCCAGGCGAGGAACGTGCGCTCGTTGGCGAGCGAGAAGCGGTAGTCGGGGGTCTCGCCCTCGTCACGGATCCGCTCCGGCGCGAACCACAGCCGCAGGCTCTGTACGAATTCGCTCACGCTCCGCACCCTACCGGGGCCCTGGCCGTGGCCCCGCCCGGCATGTCCGAGAGGTCGGCGTGGTGCCGTCCGGCAGCCCGACGCCGTGTTCGACCTGCCGCGCTCGTCCGCCGCAGCCCGGGCGCGCCCCGCTGCAGCACGGCAACCCTGGCGCGTCCCGCCGGGCCCCGGCGGGACGCACCCGAGCCGGTTTCACCCCGTCGCCCGGTGGGCGCGCAGCCGTTCGTACGCGGCGAGGCCGTCCGGTACCCAGGCCCACTCGGCGAGCCGCTGCCCGAGCTCCTCCTCCGTGAGGAACGCGTGCCAGGCGACTTCCTCGGCCTGCGGGTGCACGGGGAGCTCACAGCGGACCTCGTACACGGCCGACCACCACGTCCGGCGGACCTCGCCCGGACCGGTGGGGCCCTCGTAGAGGAATGTGAAGAGGGGGACGGGCCGGGGGAGTCCGGCGACGCCCAGTTCCTCCGCCGCCTCGCGCAGCGCAGCGTCGTCGTAGGACTCGCCCGCACCCACCACGCCACCGACGAACATGTCGTAGAGCGAGGGGAAGACGAGCTTCGTGGCGGTGCGGCGGTGCACGAAGACGCGGCCCGCGGCGTCCCGTGCCTGGACGAAGACGCAGCGGTGGCGCAGACCCCGTGCGTACGCCTCACCACGCGGGGCTTGCCCGACGACCCGGTCGTTCTCGTCGACGATGTCGAGGATTTCGTCGGAGGGGGATGCGGCGGCACTCATCCCCCCATCCCATCAGGAGCACCGTGCCGCGCCAAGTTCCCTCCGACCGGTTGACGAGTTACCGCCGAGTACCGAAGATCGGAGCCACCTGCGCCACCCGTCACCACGGCCACGTCGCCCATGGGCCACGAGCCGTCCGAGCCCCGAGCCCCGAGCCGCCGAAGCCGTCGACCGAGCCCGCAGCGCGGGCGACACCTGCTCCGAGAGGGACACCACCCATGGCGTACGACGCTGATGTCATCGTGATCGGGGCGGGGCTCGCCGGGCTCGTGGCCACCGCCGAACTCGTCGACGCGGGCCGTCGAGTGATCCTGCTCGACCAGGAGCCCGAGCAGTCCATCGGCGGTCAGGCCCACTGGTCCTTCGGCGGGCTCTTCCTCGTCGGCTCGCCGGAGCAGCGCAGGATGCGCATCAAGGACAGCCGGGAGCTGGCTCTCCAGGACTGGCTCGGCACAGCGGGCTTCGACCGCAAGGAGGACCAGTGGCCGCGCCGCTGGGCCGAGGCGTACGTGGACTTCGCGGCGGGTGAGAAGCGGCCCTGGCTCCACGCGCGGGGCGTGCGGTTCTTCCCCGTCGTCGGCTGGGCCGAGCGCGGAGGGTACGAAGCGACCGGGCACGGCAACTCGGTACCGCGCTTCCACATCACCTGGGGCACCGGCCCCGGCCTCGTCGAACCGTTCGAGCGACGGGTCCGTACGGGTGCCGCACGCGGCCTCGTCGAGATGCGCTTCCGGCACCGGGTGACCGGGCTCGGCCGCACCGCCGGAGCCGTGGACACCGTGACCGGGGAAGTCCTTGAGCCGTCCGGGGCCGAACGGGGCACGGCCAGCAGCCGCGAGATCACCGGCACCTTCGAACTGCGCGCCCAGGCCGTCGTCATCACCAGCGGCGGCATCGGCGGCAACCACGACCTCGTACGGGCACAGTGGCCCGAACGACTCGGCACCCCGCCGGAGCGGATGCTGTCCGGGGTCCCGGCCCACGTCGACGGCTTGATGCTGGGCATCGCGGAGTCGGTGGGTGCGCACCACATCAACCGCGACCGCATGTGGCACTACACCGAGGGCATAGAGAACTGGAACCCCATCTGGGCCCGGCACGGGATCCGTATCCTGCCGGGGCCCTCCCCGCTCTGGTTCGACGCCCGTGGCCGCCGTCTCCCGGTCCCGCTCTTCCCCGGCTTCGACACGCTCGGAACGCTGGAACACATCATGCGGACCGGCTACGACCACACCTGGTTCGTCCTCGACCAGCGCATCATCGGCAAGGAGTTCGCGCTCTCGGGATCCGAGCAGAACCCGGACCTGACGGGCAGGTCCGTCCGCGGGGTCATCGGCCGCGCACGGGCCGAAGTGCCGCCCCCCGTCAAGGCGTTCATGGACAACGGCGTGGACTTCGTCGTCGAGAGGGACCTCGGTTCCCTGGTGCGCGGCATGAACGCCCTCACCGAGGAGCCGCTCATCGACGAGGACGCCCTGCGCCGTGAAATCACCGCGCGCGACCGGGAGATCGCCCATCCCTTCACCAAGGACCTCCAGGTCACGGCCATCCGCGGCGCGCGCAAGTACCTCGGCGACCGGCTCGTCCGCACCGCTGCCCCGCACCGCATCCTCGACCCCTCGGCGGGGCCGCTCATCGCCGTGCGGCTCAGCATCCTGACCCGCAAGTCGCTCGGAGGACTGGAGACGGACCTGTCCTCCCGGGTGTTGACGGACAGCGGGGAGCCCCTGGCCGGTGTGTACGCGGCCGGTGAGGCCGCGGGATTCGGCGGCGGGGGCGTCCACGGCTACCGCTCCCTCGAAGGCACGTTCCTCGGGGGGTGCATCTTCTCCGGCCGGGCCGCGGGTCGGGCGGCGGCGGAGGCGGTCTCGTAGGGGACGGTCCCGTGGGGGCGCGTCCCGCCCCCGTCGCTGCCCGCTCTGATCCCACGGACGTCGGAGGCGTCCCGTGGGGCGGTGCGCCGCCCGCCGGTGAACAGCCGTTCCGCCGGAATCCGGTGGCGGGTCGACCCAACCCAGAGCCGCGCCTCAACTGAGACGAGAACAAAAGGAGTTCGACCGTCGCTGGTCGCTCAGGGCCGGCCTTGACGCGGAGCATCGGCGACCTGTTTGCTGTGCGCGATCGCTCGCTCACGTCCTGCAGTGAAGGAAGCCCGCGGATGCCCCCACCTCCGCCTCCGCTCGGCCGTGCCCGCCGCCGGGCGGCGCGTTCCGGGCGCTTCTTCGACCCGGCCCTCGACGACGAAGCACTGATAGCCGCGCGTGCCCAACTGGCCCAAGGCAGGTGGACCTCCGTACGTGCCCTGCTCGCCACGACGGGCGACGACTGGGACCGCCGCGGGCACCGGCTCGTGGTGCTCGGAGCACCGCCCTCCAGCACGGCCTGGGCGCGCGAGTGGCTGATCGCCGAACCGGCCAGCCCCGACGCCGCCGCGCTCCTCGCCACCTCCGCCGTCTGTAGCGCCCTGCAGGGCAAGGAGCGCGCCGACCGCGCCCGTGCGCTCTGCCGAACCGCCGCAGGGCTCGCCCCGCACGACCCGACCCCGTGGCTCGCCCTGCTGCTCCTCGCCCGCACCGTGGGCACCGTGTCGGAAGTCCTCCAGCTCTTCGACGAAGTGCGTGCGCGGCACCCGGAACACCACCACGCCCACCACCTGTTGGCTGCCAGACTCGCCGAGCGGCACCCGGACACGGGCCAGGACCCACTGCACGAGGTGTACGACTTCGCATCCTGGGCCGCCGAACAGGCCCCTGCCGACTCCCCGCTCGCCGTCCTCCCCGTCGTCGCCCACGCCGAGCGCTACCGGGTGCTCGCCGCTGCGGGCGGCGCCTCCGCCGACCCGCGGACCTCCGGCCACTGGACCGGCCGCCGGGCCCGTCAGGTCATGAAGGCCGCCTTCGACTGGTGGCTGGAGTGGGAGGGCGAGGACCACCCGCGCAACCGTCTCGACCTCAACTTCCTTGCCCACGCGAAGTTCTGCGAGGGCAGGCCGGCGGAAGCCGCCGCACTCTTCCACCGGATCGGTCCGCACGCCACCCCGGCCCCCTGGTCCTACCCGGACCATGACCCGCACCGCGCCTTCCAAGCCGCGCGCAGTTCCGCGCTCGGCACCGCCTGAACGACATCCTCCGAAGGGACCGTCCCGCCATGCCGCCGGCAAGTTCGAGAACGAGCACCCCCAGCGCGAGCGAGATCAACACCTACAAGGGACAGGAACGGGCGCTGCGCGCAGACCGCCTCGGCACCGCGGGCCTGCTGCTCTCCGTACTCGCCGCGAGCGCCCCACTGATGGTGGTCGCCGGAGTGATGCCCACCGTGTTCGGTGTGATGGGCGTCGTCGGCCAGCCCCTCCTCTACGTCGTCCTCGGCGCCGTCCTGACGTCGTTCGGCATCGGGTACGCGGAGATGAGCCGGCATGTGCACAACGCCGGTGCCTTCTACGCGTACATCGCCCGTGGTCTGGGACCCACCGCGGGCGCCGGTGCCTCGCTCGTCGCTCTCGTCGCGTACAGCGCGATGCAGGTGGGCATCTACGGCATCCTGGGTTTCGAGGTGTCCGGGCTGCTCGCCGACCACCTGGGCCTGACCGTCCCCTGGTGGGTTCCCGCCTTCGCCGCCGTCGCGGTCGTGGGTGCACTGGGCTGGCTGAAGATCGACCTCAACGCCCGCGTGCTCGGCGTGCTCCTCCTCGTCGAATGCTCGCTCGTCGTGGTCTTCGACGTCGCCGCCGTCGCGGAGCCGGGGCCGCAGGGCGTCTCGCTGCACGCCTTCGCCCCGGACACCCTCACGGGGCCGGGCCTGGGAACGGCCCTGTGCTTCTGCATCGCCGCCTTCGTCGGCTTCGAGCAGTCCCCGGTGTACGCAGAGGAGACCAGCCGTCCCCAGGTGGTCGTCTCCCGCGTGATGTTCCTCGCCGTCGGTGGCGTCGCGCTGTTCCTCGCCCTCAGCTCCTGGGCGCTCACGGTGGCCACCGGTCCCGACGCCGTTGTGGCCGAAGCGGGCGCCCAGGGGCCCGGGTTGCTCTTCTCGCTCACCGCGTCCCGGCTCGGCGGCGCGTTCACCGATGTGCTGCACGTCCTCTTCGTCACCGGGATGTTCGCCGCGCTCCTGAGCTTCCACAACGTCGTCGCCCGGTACGCGTTCGCGATGGGCCGCGAGGGACTGCTCCCCGCCGCCTTCGGCCGCACGAACCACACGAGCGGTGCCCCCGCCACCGGCTCCCTGCTCCAGTCCGCCGTGTCCGTCCTCGTCGTCGCGGCGTTCGCAGCCACCGACGACCTGCCGGCCGGTGACCCCACCACGCCCGTGGTGCGCCTGTTCACCTGGATGGGCAACGTCGGAGCGCTCGGCATCATCCTGCTGATGGCCGCCGCCTCCTTCGCCGTGATCGCGTTCTTCGTGCGGCGCGGCGCGGCCGGACCGCAGGCCTGGCGGCTGATCGCCTCCGGACTCGCCGGACTCGCCCTGCTCGCGATCGCCGCCTACACGGTCAAGGACTTCGACGCCATGATCGGCGCCGGCCCCGACTCCCCGCTCAGCGTGGTGCTGCCGGGTGTCATCGCGGTCGCCCTGGCCGTCGGGCTGGTCCACGGTCTCGTGCTGCGCTCCGCGAGGCCCCGCGTGCACGCCCGCATCGGGCTGGGCAACGAGGCCTTCCGGCTGGAGCACGCCGCCGGGCCGGCCGACGCGAAGGGCGGCGGGGCGTGACGGGCGGCAGGGTGTGACGGAAGTCTGACGGACGCCCGCGGCCCCTGGATTTCCGGTGGCCCGGGTGCTCGAATCGGAGGGTGAAGGACCAGAACCACGACCCGGCCCCGGCTACGGAGGGCACGCCCGTCGGGCGGCGCATCGTGCTCGGGGTGCTCGGCCTCGGCGCCTTCGGCGTCGCCACCGCCCCGTACCTGCAGCGCGGTATGGAGACGTTCCTCGGTGCGGCCGCCGACAAGGACCCCACGGGGCTGACCGGGCTGCTCCCGAACGGCGGGGGATTCCGCTACTACTCGGTTGCGACGTCCGTACCGGAGAAGAACGCGCAGACCTACCGGCTCACCGTCGACGGACTCGTCGAGCGACCGGGGACGTACACGCTGGACGCCCTGCGCGCGCTGCCGCAGACCCGTGTCGTACGCGACGTCCAGTGCGTCACCGGCTGGCGCGTTCCCCAGACCTCGTTCCATGGCGTGAAGCTGTCGGTGCTGCTCGACGCGGCGGGGATACGGCCGGACGCCCGCGCCATCCGCTTCAGCTGCTTCGACGGGACGTACAGCGAGAGTCTCACCCTCGACCAGGCCCGGCGCTCCGACGTCCTGGTGTGCCTCGGCATGCAGGACGAGCCGCTGAGCCACGACCACGGTGGGCCGGTGCGCCTCTACGTCGCACCCATGTACTTCTACAAGTCCGCCAAATGGCTCTCGGGGATCTCCTTGACCTCCGAGGTACGGCCCGGATTCTGGGAGGAGCGAGGTTATGACGTCGACGCCTGGGTCGGCCGGTCGAACGGCCGCGACGACGCCCCCACCGTCTGAACGTCCCTCCCGTGCCACTCGGTTCAGCCGCGCCGAGCGCTGGGTGCACCGCACCACCGCCGGCCTGGTGCTGCTCTGCGTCGCGACCGCGGCCTGCCTCTACGTGCCGGTGTTCGCCGAACTCGTCGGCCGCCGGTACGTGCTGGTGACCGTGCACGAATGGGCGGGGCTGCTCCTGCCCGTGCCCTTCCTGCTCGGTCTCGCATCCCGGGCCTTCCGCGCCGACCTGCGCCGGCTGAACAGGTTCGGCGACCACGACCGGCAGTGGCTCCGGGCCGTTCTGCACCGCAGGTCCACCCCGGAGGAGCGCCCCGCGGGCAAGTTCAACGCGGGGCAGAAGGTCTACGCCGCATGGATCGCGGGCGCGGTGCTGGTGATGCTCGGCACCGGGCTGCTCATGTGGTTCACCCACCTCGCGCCGCTGGTGTGGCGTACCGGCGCGACCTTCGTCCACGACTGGCTGGCACTCACCATCGGCATCGTGATCTTCGGCCACATCAGGATGGCGCTCGCCGATCCGGAGGCGCGCCGCGGCATGCGCACGGGCTCGGTCGAGCGCCCGTGGGCCAGGCGGCAGCACCCGCTGTGGGACCCGGACGAGGAGTGACCACCGCCGACCGGGCGGTCCGGCTCCACCGCCGGCCCCACCCCGGCGCGAACCCGGCGGGAGAACGCCGGACCGGCGATCACCACCGGGGGAGGGCGAGGAGCAGGCCGGGCGCGAGGGTGCCCCCGTGGTCCGCACCGCGCGTGCCGGCCGGAGCGGACCAGGTGCAGGGTCATGGCGTGGGCGAGCGGACGCCACCTGACCGTGATGGGCCTGCTCACCGCGGCACTCGCCCCGGGCGACGCGGCAGACGCGGAGGGCCGGGTACCGCCGGCGGTTCGACACCGAGACGGGCAACGCGGCTCCTTCAGCCGTCGAGCCGGCGCAGTGCCGCGGCGGCCCGCTCGGTGATCTCCGCGGGGGTTCCGGACACGTCCACGGCCGCTCCGACTTCGTCCTCCTGCAGCGGCTGGAGCGTTGCGAACTGCGAGTCGAGGAGCGCGGTGGGCATGAAGTGCCCGCGGCGATCGGCCATCCGGCGCTGGATCAGTGCGCGGTCACCGGTGAGGTGGAGGAAGACGGCGTCGGGCGCGGAGGCCCGCAGCCGGTCCCGGTAGCTCCGCTTGAGCGCCGAGCAGGCGACCACCCCGCCGAGCCCCGCCCTGCCGTGCGCCCACCGCCCGACCGCGTCGAGCCAGGGGGCGCGGTCGGCGTCGTCCAGCGGGACGCCGGCGGCCATCTTGGCGATGTTGGCCGGAGGGTGGAAGTCGTCGCCCTCGGCGTACGGGACGCCCAGTGCGGCGGCGAGCAGTCGGCCGATGGTGGTCTTGCCGGTTCCGGCCACGCCCATCACCACAACGACGTGGGGGGTGTTCATGGGTGCCTCGCTGTCCTGTTCGACGTGGGTACGACGCCATCGACGTCGGTCGGTGGCCCTCCGAGGCGATGGTGAAACAACCCGGACCCGGCCGCGGTCACCCTCCATGTGTAGATCGCCGAGGCCGTTCGCGAAGGCGACGCCCAAGGGGCGGAACGGCTGCCCCAGGACATCGCTGCGGGGTGCTCGACGAGCGGGGCGTGCGCACCTCCTGACGATCATGGCATCCTTTCTTCACTCTGAAGAAATCTCTGAAATACCTCAGATATGTATCTGAGTGAGGTTCACCACTGCCAAAATCGCAGGGTTGCTACGACTATGACCTTGCGGGTCGTCTGTGCCCCTGGCTTGGCCGTGGTGACCCATCCCCTGCACCACCGGGAAGGCCTCCGGTGTCCGACCGGGAACCGCACATCCCCTCACGAAGGCGAACTGCTCTATGAGTGACCGCACCATGGCCGCGGCCGAAACCCCCCTCGCGGGGTCCCCCGCATCGGGAAGCCCGCATGTGGACGCCGGTGACGCCGGGTACCGCAAGGACCTCAAGTCCCGCCACATCAACATGATCGCCATCGGCGGCGCCATCGGTACGGGCCTCTTCCTCGGCGCCGGTGGCCGCATGGCCAACGCCGGCCCCTCGCTCTTCATCGCCTACGCGGTCTGCGGCGTCTTCGCCTTCTTCGTCGTGCGCGCGCTCGGCGAGCTCGTGCTCTACCGGCCGTCCTCGGGGGCCTTCGTCTCCTACGCCCGGGAGTTCATGGGCGAGAAGGGCGCCTACACGGCCGGCTGGCTGTACTTCCTGAACTGGTCGACCACCGCCATCGCCGACATCACCGCGGCCGCGACCTACGCGCACTTCTGGGCCATGTTCAGTGACGTACCGCAGTGGGTGCTCGCCCTGATCGCCCTTGCCGTGGTCCTCGCCGCCAACCTGATCTCCGTGAAGTACTTCGGCGAGATGGAGTTCTGGTTCGCCATCATCAAGGTCGCCGCGCTGGTGATCTTCATGCTCATCGGCATCGTCCTCATCGTCACCCAGCACGAGGTCGGCGGCCACACCCCGGGGCTCGCCAACATCACGGACAACGGAGGCATCTTCCCGAACGGCACGATGCCGATGCTGCTGCTCATCCAGGGCGTCGTCTTCGCCTACGCCTCCGTCGAGCTGTGCGGTGTCGCCGCGGGCGAGACCGAGAACCCCGAGAAGATCATGCCGAAGGCGATCAACTCGATCATGTGGCGCGTCGGCGTCTTCTACGTCGGCTCGGTCGTCCTGCTCGCCCTGCTGCTGCCGTACACGGCGTACTCCGGCGACCAGAGCCCGTTCGTCACCGTCTTCAACAAGATCGGTATCCCCGGTGGCGCCAACGTGATGAACCTCGTCGTGCTCACCGCCGCGATGTCGAGCCTGAACTCCGGTCTCTACTCGACCGGGCGCATCCTGCGCTCCATGTCCCTCTCGGGCTCCGCGCCCAAGTTCACCGGCGTGATGAACAAGGGCGGCGTCCCCTACGGCGGCATCCTGCTCACCGCGGGCTTCGGTGTCGCGGGCGTCTTCCTCAACTACGTCATGCCCGGAGATGCCTTCGAGCTCGTGCTCAACTTCGCGTCCATCGGGATCATCGGCACCTGGGGCATGATCATGATCTGCTCCCTGCTGTTCTGGAACCACTCCAAGAGCGGCCGGGTCGCCCGCCCCGGCTACCGGCTGCCGTGGGCCCCCTACACGCAGATCGTCACGCTGGTCTTCCTCGCCTCCGTCCTCGGCCTCATGTGGATGGACGGCGGCATCAGCCGCACCACCGTCAGCTGCCTGCCGCTGATCGCGGCCGCGCTGGTCGGCGGCTGGTTCCTGGTCCGCAACCGGGTCAGGAGCATCGCCGGGCCCCAGGACGCCTGACGCCCGTACCCGCCCGACACCCCTGTGGCCCCCGCTCCCTCGGCGGGGGCCGCGCGCCCCCGCTGCCCGGCCGCGCATCCGTCGGCACCTGACGGGCGTTCGCCGGGCGGTCCGTCACCAGGCCGACAGCTGCCGCCCGCTCACGAAGCGGCTCACACATCCGCTGAGCGGGTCGGTGTACTCCAGTGACCGTGCCAGCAGCTGGAGCGGACGGGAATAGTCCGTTCCCCCCAGGGGCTCGTCCTCGACCACCACCGGGTAGACCGGATCGCCCAGGATCGGAAGCCCCAGGCCGTTCATGTGCACCCGGAGCTGATGGGTACGGCCGGTGGTCGGCAGCAACCGGTAACGACCGAGACCGCCACGGTGCTCCAGCAGCTCGATCCTGCTCTCACTGTTCGGCTCGCCCGCCACCTCCCGCGCCGCGAGTATGCCCCGCTCCTTCTCGATCCGGCTGCGCACCGTGACGGGTAGGGCGACCCCGCGGTCGTACGGCGCCACCGCCTCGTACTCCTTGCGCACCCGTCGGTCACGGAACATCGTCTGGTAGGCCCCGCGGTCCTCGGGCCGTATCACGAAGAGCAGGAGGCCCGCCGTCAGCCGGTCCAGCCGGTGGGCGGGTTGCAGCTCCGGAACCCCGAGATCGCGGCGCAACCGGGCCAGCGCGGTCTCGGTGACGTGCCGGCCGCGCGGTGTCGTGGCCAGGAAGTGGGGCTTGTCGGCGATCACCACGTGGTCGTCCCGGTACACGATGCCCACCTCGAACGGCACGCGTTCCTCTGCCGTGAAGTCCCGGTGGAACCAGACGTACCGGCCCGCGGCGTACGGTTCGTCCGCGCCCACCGGGCCGTCCCCCCAGACGAACCGCCCCCGGTGCAGCATGGCGTCCACGTGCTCCGCCCCGATCGCCCCGGCGAACCTCTCGACCAGGTGGTCCCGCACGGTCGCCCAGGACCCTTCGGGGTCGGCGGGCAGCCGGATCCGGACCGGGTCGATCCCGTCCCGCTGGTCCAACGGCGCCGCCGGGGCCCGTCTCCTGCGTCCCACGGTCTCCGCACCCGCCTCCGCACGTCCTGCCCACACACAAAAAACCCCAGCTGAGCTGGGGTTCGATGCTGGTGTCCGAGGGGGGACTTGAACCCCCACGCCCGATAAAGGGCACTAGCACCTCAAGCTAGCGCGTCTGCCATTCCGCCACCCGGACCAGGTGTCTGCCGTTCGGGCCTCGGCCCTTCCGACGTGGAAAACCATAGCAAACATTCGGGGGTGCCCGATCACGCCCCCGACGGCACCCCGCGTCCGCCGGTGTGACGGGCGGACATCGGCGCGCGGGCGCCCTTGGGGTGGAGGTCCGGGCCGCGGGAGGATGGGGGACGACCAGAGGAACACCAGAGTCACAGCGGGAGGAACCAGCGTGAGCGCGTCGGACACCGGCCGGACGATCTCCGGCGAGGACGAGGTCGTCGACCTCTGTCGTGATCTGATCCGGATCGACACCAGCAACTACGGCGACCACTCCGGTCCCGGGGAGCGGGCGGCGGCCGAGTACGTGGCGGAGAAGCTCGCCGAGGTCGGCCTGGAACCGAAGATCATCGAGTCCCACCGGGGCCGCGCTTCCACCGTGGCGCGCATCGAGGGCGAGGACCCGTCGAGGCCGGCGCTGCTGATCCACGGCCACACCGACGTCGTCCCGGCGAACGCCGAGGACTGGACCCACCACCCGTTCTCCGGCGAGATCGCCGACGGCTGCGTATGGGGCCGCGGTGCGGTCGACATGAAAGACATGGACGCGATGACCCTCGCCGTCGTCCGGGACCGGCTGCGCAGCGGTCGCAGGCCGCCGCGCGACGTGGTGCTGGCGTTCCTCGCGGACGAGGAGGCGGGCGGGACGTACGGCGCCCGTCACCTGGTGGACAAGCACCCGGACGTCTTCGAGGGCGTCACGGAGGCGATCGGCGAGGTCGGTGGCTTCTCCTTCACGGTGAACGAGAACCTGCGGCTCTACCTCGTCGAGACGGCCCAGAAGGGCATGCACTGGATGCGGCTCACGGTGGAGGGCACCGCGGGGCACGGTTCGATGACCAACGACGACAACGCCATCACCGAGCTCTGCGAGGCCGTCGGCAGGCTGGGCCGCCACACCTGGCCGGTGCGGGTCACGAAGACGGTGCGGTCCTTCCTGGACGAGCTGTCCGACGCGCTCGGCACCCCGCTGGACCCGGAGGATATGGACGCGACCCTCGCCAAACTCGGGGGCATCGCGAAGATGGTCGGCGCGACGCTGCGCAACTCCGCCGCCCCCACCATGCTGGGCGCCGGCTACAAGGTGAACGTGATCCCGGGGCAGGCCGGCGCACACGTCGACGGGCGCTTCCTGCCGGGGTACGAGGCGGAGTTCCTGGCCGATCTCGACCGGCTCCTCGGGCCGCGGGTGAAGCGCGAGGACGTCCACGCCGACAAGGCACTGGAGACGAGCTTCGACGGTGATCTGGTGGACGCGATGCAGTCCGCGCTCAAGGCCGAGGACCCCATCGCCCGTGCCGTCCCTTACATGCTCTCGGGAGGCACCGACGCCAAGTCCTTCGACGACCTCGGCATCCGCTGCTTCGGTTTCGCGCCGCTCCGGCTCCCGCCCGAGCTGGACTTCGCCGGCATGTTCCACGGCGTGGACGAGCGCGTGCCCGTGGACGGCCTGAAATTCGGCGTGCGGGTATTGGATCGTTTCCTCGGTGAGAGCTGACGCGTCCGTCCATCGGGCCCGCAGCGAGGTGAAGGTGAATCCTCAAGTAATCGCCCAGGCGTGCGCATTGGACTGAAAAGAGTGAATGGGCTCATACGCTAGTAGCCCCAATTTCTCCTCCTCGTTACAGGTGGTGCGGCCCTCGGCTGGGACGCATTGCCAACTAGGAGGAATACATGATCAAGAAGGTCGTCGCTGCTGCGGCTGTCACCGGTGGTCTCGTGCTCGCGGGCGCGGGCATGGCGGTTGCCGACTCCGGCGCCCAGGGTGCTGCCGTGAACTCTCCCGGCGTGCTCTCGGGCAACGTCGTCCAGGTGCCCGTCCACGTGCCGGTGAACGTGTGCGGCAACACGGTCTCCGTGATCGGGCTGCTGAACCCGGCCTTCGGGAACGCCTGCGTCAACCAGTGACGTTGTGTCTCACTCCGTAAGGGGTTGAGCGCGTTGGCCCCGGAGTGCACGACGTGCACTCCGGGGCCAACGACATTGTGTGCCTCCGGGGAAGCGGTCCCCGGAGGTGTTCCGGACGTCAGCAGACACGGAACCACCGATGTGGCAGGTCACGCGCAAGGGCCTGATCACCGTTGGGGCCGCGGGCGGAGTCCTCGCGCTCGGCCGTCGGCAGCACCCGCGCCAACTCATCGGGGTGGGGGAGCGGCGCGCACGCCGGGCGGAGTACGGAGCAGTCCCCCGGGGTCGCTCCCGGCAACCACACGTGTACAGGTCCCCGCCGACATTCCCGTGAACGCCTGCCGGAACAGCGTGACGGTGGGTGCCCTCGGCAACGGCACCGCAGGCGGTGCCTGTGGGAACGGCTCGGACGTCGCCCCGTCGACATCCTCCGAGCCCCCGGTGAGCCCGGTACCCCCGGAAGTCCTGACGGCCCGCTCCGGCCAAACGAGCCGGGGCAGCCGGGGATCCCCGCCCTGCCGGAGTCCCCGGTCGAGCCGTCGGGCCCGGTCGAGCCGTCGGGCCCGAACGAGCCGGCACCACCACGGCCGCCCAGTACCAGGGCCCAGGGGAACGCGCGCACCGTCGCGGGCGAACTCGCGATGGTGGTCCCCGTCGCCGCAGGGCTACTGCTCGGTGGCGCGGTCCTCTACCGGCGAGACCGCGCCAGCGCGTGACCGGGCGGTGACAGCACGGAGCGCGCCCGCCCTGGCGGCTCCGTCGCGCGCGCAGCAGGAACTCACCACGTGGCGCGTACCTGACGAATGATGCGCCTACGGAGCCGCACCTTGCGGCTCCCGTCCGTACGCAGGGTCAGTCGGTCCAACTCCCAGTGTCCGTACTCGGCATGGTCGGTCAGGAGACGGGTGGCCTCCTTGCGGGACGTCCCGCGAGGCACGTACACGTCGACAAATTCGTATTCCGGCATCGCATCTATTGTGCGGGCACACGCCCGGTACGGATAGCGTCTGCACTATGTCTGATGCATCCGCTCCTGAGCAGCCCACGGCTGCCGAGGTTCGCGCCGCTGCCGAGGCGGTCAAAGCCGCGCTGGACCGCCACCTCGAGGCGGTCGAACGTCGCACGGGAGAGGACGACCCGGCGGTGTACGCGGCGTTCAATGCGCTCGCTGCCGCGGCAGAGGCGTACGACGAGCGGCTCTACGACCGCTATGACGAAGTGACCCCTTTCGAGATTCCCGGAGCAGACGATTCCCTTCCGCCATACCAGGGACCCGAGGAGCCGAGCGCGGTCAGTGTTCTCATCCGCAGGGACTACTCCGTCGTGGAGCCGCAGCGGCTCCTCGCCCAGGCACAGCGGATCGCCGACCTCGACCGGGACGAAATCGGCGACGGGGCGCAGGCCGCCGTGGTCGGAAGGAGCGTCCATGCAGCGCTCGGCGTGTTGTTCGGCGAGTTCGAGCCGGATGAAATCGCTTCGCGGCACAAGGAGTTCGGCTTGGCGGAAGGGGACTCGACGCTGTGGGTGTCCGCAGCGGACGAGCCGTCCGAGCCGGGCGAGTGGCTGAGCACGCCGTTCGACCAGGCCGATCCGGAACGCGTCGTCTGCCGGTTCGACGTCAGCTCGGTCTTCGACGACGAGGACGCCGCCGACCTGGACGACCTGGATACGGCGGGCGCCTAGCGGCAGGCCGCACCTCGCCCCGGCCCGCCCCGCGCGGCCGGGGCGAGACCCGGTCTCTGCCCGCGCACGTGCCCGGTGCGAGGCGCACCGGGCGCCTCGCACCACGGTCGGCCGCCCCGAGCCGCCTGCCTCAGTCGGTCGGGGCGAGCAAACCCTGCAGCAGGGCGCAGAGGCGTGTGGTGCGCTCCGGGGCGGGGACCTGGGCCACCGCCCTCGGCAGTGCGTCGTCCACGCCGTGGACCACGGAGAGGTGGCGCTCACCGCGGCTGAAAGCCGTGTAGACCCACGGTCGGCTCAAGCCCTGCGCAGCGTCCCCCGGTAGGACGACGACCGCGGCGGGCCACCGCATCCCGGCCGCCTGGTGGGCGGTGAGCGCCCAGCCGTGCCGCACCGAGGTCGCCACCTGCTCCTTCGGCACGACGACGACGGTCCCCTCGCAGTCCAGTTTCAGGCCGTCCGCGTCGGCCGAGACCACCGTCCCCGGCAGGGTGCGGCCGAGCCCCGGGGCGTAGGCGATCCGGTCGGCGGGGTCGAAGCCGCCGAAGCGCCCGGGGCCGGGATTGAGCCGCTGCTTGAGCGAAGCGTTCAACGCGCGTGTGCCCGCGGAGCCGCCGTGGCCGAGGGTGATCACCTGCGTCTCCTCCGCGGGTACGCCGATCGCCCGCGGAATCGAGTCCGCCACCAGCTGGACGGTGCGGTGCACGGCCTCTGCGGCGTCCCGCACCGGAACGATGACGACCTCCTTGTCCGGCGCGTCCACCGGCAGCAGCTCGCCCGCCCCGACGCCCGAGACCAGCTCGCCGAGCGGGCCGGGGTCCGGCGTGCGGGACGTGACCCTCGGGCAGACGCGCGCCGCTGCCACATCGGCGAACACCCGCCCCGCTCCTGCCGACCAGAGCACCCCCGGATCTCCGCTGAGCACCAGGCGGCACCCGTCCGGGAGCGACTCCAGCAGCATCGCCCCGGTCTCGACGTCCAACTGGGGCGCGTCGAGGACCGCGAGCAGGTCGAGGGCGAGCATGCCGTCGCCGTCCCTTCCCGGGCCCTGCGCGCCGGACAGCAGGCCCTCCACCGTGACGGCGTCGGCACCTGCCCTGCGCCGGCCGTTCTCGCTGTGGACCGCGGTCCACGCGCGCAGGCCGATGCCACGCGCCGCCCTCACCAGCGCCAGCGGTTCGGCCCGTGCCGCCTCGCCTCCCGTGTGCAGCACGAGTCCGTGTGCGGCGGTGACCCGGATCAGCTCGGCGGCGGACGGGGAGCCCACCTGCTCCGCCGCGTCGTCCCAGGACGTCTCCCGGGCGGTGCGGACCAACCGGGCGAGACCGTCCGCGAGGCTCTCCTCGGCCAGTGCGTACCGGTCGAGGGTCACCAGGACCGGCAGCGGCTCGTCGTGCGCGGCGTCCTCGGCCGCGGCGTCCGTTCCGTGCCCCTCGGGCTCGCCGTCGTCCCCGGGCTCTCCGCCGGACTCCGCCCCGTCCCCGAAGAGCAGCACCGCACCCCCGGCGACGGCCTGTTCGAGTGCGTCGTCCGGGTCGGGCACGGAACGTCCCGCGAGCGCAGTACGCACGGCGGAGCTCTCCAGCGCCGTGTGTCCCTGGAACGCGGCACGCTCGAGGAGCCAGGTCACGAGGGCCGCGGCCCGTCGCCCGTCGTCCGGACGGCAGTCGGGGCCGAGCAGCGCACGGGCGAACCCGTCGGCCTGCTCCGGCTGCACGCCGGGCACGGCCAGCAGCCGCCAAGGGTCTTCGCGCAGTGCCCGCGCGGCCTGCTCGCCGAGCACTGCGGCGACGCGGCCGGCGAGCGACTCGGGCGCACCGCCCGCGACCAGCACGTCCAGCACGGCCGCCACGGTCGCCGGATCGACGGGGCGGGGACCGTGCTCCGGTGGGGACACCGCCGCCCGGACGGGCGCGGCCGCGGCGGGCTCCACCGGTCGTCGCGGCGCGGAAGGGGAGCCGAAGAACGCCGAGCTCGGTTTGTCACCGCCCTCCACGGCCCGTACGGCGGCGAGCAGGTCGGCGGCCGTCCCGCTGAGCTTCTCGCCGGACCGGACCGGACCGTCCTTCTCGGCCTTGCGGCGCTCGATCCGGGCGCGTAGTTCGCGCTGTGCCGCGAGCTCGGCCTGGGCCTCGGAGAGCTGATCGCCCGCGTCGCCCGCGTCGCCCGCGTCGCCCGCGTCGCCCGCGGCGGCCTCGCCCCGGTCGGTCGGGGCGGGGCCCGCATCCGCACCGACGGTGTCCGAGGTCCCGGCGGCAGCCTGGTCCTCCGCGTCCCCCTCGTCGTCGCGCTCGCCCTCCGGGCCGTCACCGGGGCCCGGCTGCGGCCCGCCCTCGGCCTCGGCGGGCTCCTCCCCGGCCATCTCCTGGTCCGAGACGGATGCGTCGACGGCCGGGTCCTCGGGGTCCTCGGCGGCCGCGGAGCCGGGGGTCGCCCCGGGAAGCGCAGTCACAGCGTGCTCCAGTCCTGATCGGGATAGCGGTGCAGCGGCGCCGACACGTCGTCCAGCGCCCGGCAGATCTCGTCAGGAAGACTAAGGCTCTCCACTGACAGTGCGGCTGCGAGCTGCTGGGCGTTGCGTGCCCCCACGATCGGGGCGACCACGCCGGGGCGGTCGCGCACCCAGGCGAGCGCCACCTCCAGCGGCGTCGTCGCCAAGCCGTCCGCGGCCGTGACCACCGCGTCCACGATCCTGCTCGCCGTGTCGTCCAGGTACGGCTCCACGAATGCCGAGAGCTGTTCTGACGCCCCACGCGAGTCCGTGGGGGTGCCGTGCCGGTACTTGCCGGTGAGCACACCGCGCCCGAGCGGGGACGACGGCAGCAGGCCCACGCCCATGTCCCGTGCGGCGGGCAGGACTTCCCGCTCGACCCCACGCTGCAGCAGGGAGTACTCCATCTGCGTGCTGGCCAGGCGGGAGCGTATGCCGGGGGCCGCCAGCTGCCAGGTTGCCGCCTTGGCCAGTTGCCAACCGCAGAATCCGGCCACGCCCGCGTACCGGGCACGGCCGCTGCTGACCGCGAGGTCCAGTGCCTGCAACGTCTCGTCCAGCGGTGTGGACGGATCGAATCCGTGCACCTGCCACAGGTCCACGTAGTCCGTGCCGAGTCGCTCCAGTGACGCGTCCAGGGCGGCCAGCAGATGGCCCCGTGACCCGTCGAACCGGCGGTCGGGGTCGAGCACGCTCCCCGCCTTGGTCGCGATCACGAGGTCGTGCCTCGGGACGAGGCCCTCCATGAGCTGTCCCAGCAGGTATTCCGCATCCCCGCCGCCGTACACGTCGGCCGTGTCGACCAGCGTGCCCCCCGCCTCCCAGAACGCCTTCAACTGGTCCGCGGCCTCGTGTTCACCGGTGTCCCGCCCCCACGTGAGGGTGCCGAGCCCGACCCGGGACACGCGCAGGCCGGTACGGCCGAGATACCTCTGCTCCATGGCCGCGAGAGTACTGGCCACGGCCCCACGGGGAGCGAGCCTGTGGACAACTCGCCCCCTGACGGATGCCGGGCGCCCACGCTAGAGTCCCACGAACGACGTTACTCATCGGTAAGGGGAGCGGTATGCGGCTCGGCATCAACCTCGGCTACTGGGGCGCGGGGATGGACAGTGACAATCTCGCCGTGGCCCAGGAAGCGGACCGCCTCGGCTACGACGTCTGCTGGGCGGCCGAGGCGTACGGCTCGGACGCCCCGACGGTGCTCGCGTGGGTCGCGGCCCAGACCGAGAGCATCGACGTCGGCTCCGCGATCCTCCAGATCCCGGCTCGCCAGCCGGCCATGACGGCCATGACGGCCGCCACGCTCGACTCGCTCTCCGGCGGTCGTTTCCGCCTCGGCCTCGGCGTCTCCGGGCCGCAGGTCTCGGAGGGCTGGTACGGCGTCAAGTTCGACAAGCCGCTCGCCCGCACCCGGGAGTACGTCGAGATCGTCCGCAAGGCGATGACCCGCGAGCGCCTGTCCTACGAGGGCGAGCACTGGACCCTCCCGCTTCCGGGCGGGCCGGGCAAGCCCCTGAAGCTCACCGTCCACCCGCAGCGCGAGCACATCCCGCTCTACATCGCCGCCATCGGTCCCAAGAACCTGGAGCAGACCGGCGAGATCGCGGACGGCGCCCTGCTGATCTTCCCGTCCGCCGACCACCTGGAGGACACCGCCGTCCGCCACATCCGCGCGGGCCGCGAGAAGATCGGGAAGACCATGGAGGGCTTCGACGTCTGCCCGACCCTCCCGCTCGCGCTCGGCGAAGACGTGAAGGGCCTCGCGGACATGTTCCGGCCGTACACCGCGCTGTACGTCGGCGGCATGGGCAGCCGCAAGCAGAACTTCTACAACCAGCTCGCCCAGCGCATGGGGTACGAGCAGGAAGCCGCGGAGATCCAGGACAAGTACCTCTCCGGCGACAAGGAGGGTGCAGCCGCGGCGGTGCCGCACGAGCTCATCGACTCGACGACGCTCCTGGGGTCCGTGGAGCGGATCGCGGAGCGGATGCAGGCGTACGCCGCGGCCGGGGTGACCACTCTGACCCTTGCCCCGGCGGGCTTCACGCTCGACGACCGACTGGCCGCGCTGCGCGCCGGTGCCGAGGCCGTGGAGCGCGCCGGCCTCGCCTAGGGCCCGGGATCCCGCTCCGGACGGGTCCGTGGTCCCTCCTCGGCGGAGCCCGGGCACGTTTGCGGCCGTGGTGGGGGCTCGGGGTCATCCCCGCCACGGCCGTCACGACTGATAACGCGCCGGCGCCCGAGCGGTCACGCCCTGCCGTCCGTGCCCGGGGGCACGGTGGTGGCAGGGGGGCGCCCGCACACCGCGGTGCTCCTTTCGGCGCAGTCGCCCCCATCACCTGTTGCCTGTCCGTCCTATCCGCACTTGACTCGTTATTTGCGGACAGGTATCGGAGGTGGCAGTCATGCTCTCGGCCCGCAGTCTTTTCCAGGAGATCCTGGACAACGACGATTCCTTCCAGCTGTTCTGCTCGATCGCCGCCAGCGGTGAGGCCCAGGGCGGCTGGGAGAACGGCCGCATCGCCACCCTCGTTCCCGCCTCGATGCAGGACCTCGCCGAGAAGATCACCCGCCATGGAGCCGACGAGGACAAGCACGGTCGGATCTTCAACGCCCTGCTGCGCAAACGCGGACTCGAACCCGTCGCCGTCCCGCCCGAGACCGACTACACGATGCTGTTGGAACGGCACGGCATCGGGCTCGCCCACGAGAAGCTGCGCCGGGACGAGCAGCTCACCGAACGGGACATCGTGGTCTACCTGGCGCACAGCAGGGTCACCGAGCAGCGCGCCGCCGACCAGATGGACATGCTGGTGAAGTACTTCGGCGAACACCCCGAGGTCGGGAAGGCCATCAAGCAGATCTGCCACGACGAGGACAACCACCTCGCCTACTGCCACGAGGAGTTGCTCCGCCTCGCCCACTCCGGTCACGGCCGTGTCATCCAGAGCACCCTGCGGGCCTGTGCCCTCACCGAGATCGTGGTCTACCGGGACGTCAGCCTCGCCGTCATGTCCTCCATGGGGCGGCTGCTGGCGTGGCCCAAGCCCAAGTCGGTCGCGCTCGCCGCCGGCATCCACGCCATGTACGCCTACGAGCGTGCGGGCGGCTGGCGGCGCATGGTCAGCCTGAAGATGCCGGAGCGGCGCAACGCGCTCGGCGGTCCCCCGGCGACGGCCACCGCCGTCTGACCGGGACCGGCCCCTGCCCCGGTGGCACTGGCACCGCTACAGCCAGCCGCGCCGTTTGAGCAGCCGGAAGAGTCCGATCACCACGCCCACCATCACCAGCAGCACGATCGGGTAGGACCAAGCCGGCCGTAGCTCCGGCATGTGGCGGAAATTCATGCCGCAGATCCCGGCGACTCCACAGGAAGGCGTCCCCCGACGCGCGGGCCTCGGCGAGCGCGTCGGAGAAGTCCTCGGGCCCCTCGGTGCGGTGCCCCTCCCGGTAGATGGCGCAGTCCACGATCACGGCGGGCACTCTTCCCCGACCCCGGCCCGCCCGCACCTTCGCCGCCCCCGCACCTTCGCCGAACACGAGGTGCGGGGCCTAGGCTGGCCGCCATGGCCACGTTGATCCTCGTACGCCACGGACGGTCCACCGCCAACACGGCGGGGGTGCTCGCGGGCTGGACGCCCGGTGTGAGCCTCGACGACCGCGGCACCGCCCAGGCCGCCGCTTTGCCGGGGCGGTTCGCCGGAGTGGAGCTCGCCGCCGCCGTCTCCAGTCCGCTGCAGCGCTGCCTGGAGACCCTCCAACCGCTCCTCGACGCACGGCCGGGACTGCCGGTGCACACCGACGAGCGGATCGGGGAGTGCCACTACGGCGCGTGGTCGGGGCGCAAACTCGCCGAACTGGCCGACGAGCCGCTGATGCAGGTGGTGCAGCAGCACGCGTCCGCGGCAGCTTTCCCCGGCGGTGAGTCGATGAGGGCCATGCAGGCCCGTGCCGTCGAGGCGGTGCGGCAGTGGAACGAGCGCATCGAGGAGGAGCACGGGGAGAACGCCGTCTACCTGATGTGCTCGCACGGCGACATCATCAAGTCGCTGGTGGCGGACGCGCTCGGGATGCACCTCGACCTCTTCCAGCGGATCCATGTGGAACCGTGCTCCGTGACGGCGGTCCGCTACACGCGTACACGGCCGTTCCTGCTGCGGCTCGGAGACACGGGGGACCTGGGTGTACTCAGGCCGCGGGAGGCCGCCGTGGAGCCTCGTGAGGGGGGTGCCGACGGGTCCGCGGTGGTCGGTGGCGGCGCGGGCGCACCGTGATCGCTGCGCGCAGTAGGGTGGACGGGCCGAAGCCCGGGGTTACGGCGTTCGCATTCGAAGACCTCAGACTTGCGAGGGAGACAGGGCGTGTCCCGTCAGGTGTTCCTGTACGACCCACCGGAGCGGTTCGTGGCCGGTACGGTCGGGCTGCCTGGACGTCGTACGTTCTTCCTGCAGGCTTCCGCAGGGGGACGGGTGACGAGCGTCGCCCTGGAGAAGACCCAGGTCGCCGCGCTCGCCGAACGGATCGACGAACTGCTCGACGAGGTGGTGCGCAGGACCGGAGGCAACGCCCCGGTCCCTGCGGTGGCTCCCGCGGACATCGCCGACACGGCGCCCCTCGACGTGCCGGTGGAGGAGGAGTTCAGGGTCGGCACGATGGCGCTCGCCTGGGACGGCGAGGAACAGCGCATGATCGTCGAGGCGCAGGCGCTGGTCGAGTTGGACGCGGATTCCGAGGAGGACCTCGCTGAGGCCGAGGAAAGGCTGCTGCAGGACGAGGAGAACGGTCCGCCGATGCTGCGGGTGCGGCTGAGCGGGGCGCAGGCGAGGGCCTTCGCCAAGCGTGCCCTGGACGTCGTGAACGCGGGACGGCCGCCGTGCCCGCTGTGCAGTCTGCCACTCGACCCGGAGGGACACGTATGTCCGCGCCAGAACGGATACCGTCGCGGAGCGTGACGGATCTCGATCTGCTCACCAAGGGTGAGCTGACGGTGCGCGGACGGGTTCGGGAGGCGTCGAACGCGGTGCTGTACTGCTCCGTCGCGCACGCGGACCGTCAGGCCTACTGCGTGTACAAGCCGATCGCGGGGGAGCGGCCGCTCTGGGACTTCCCGGACGGGACCCTGGCCCAGCGCGAGGTCGCCGCGTACGAGCTCTCCGAGGCGACGGGTTGGGGCCTCGTGCCGCCGACCGTGCTGCGCGACGGCCCGTTCGGCGAGGGCATGGTCCAGCTGTGGATCGAGGCGGACGCGTCGGCCCCCCTGCTGGCGCTCGTCGAGGACGACGAGCCGGGGGAGGGCTGGAAGGCGGTCGGCTTGGCGGACGTGGGGGAGGGACGCACGGCGCTCCTCGTCCACGCGGACGATCCGCGGCTGCGGCGACTGGCCGTGCTCGACGCGGTGATCAACAACGGGGACCGGAAGGGCGGGCACCTGCTGCCGGCCGAGGGGGGACGACTGTACGCGATCGACCACGGCGTCACGTTCAACGTGGAGGACAAGCTGCGGACGCTGTTGTGGGGATGGGCGGGTGAACCGCTGCTGCCGGACGCCGTCCGGGTACTGGGCGAGCTGGACGCGTCCCTCACGGACGGGGGCTCCCTCGTGACGCGTCTGACGGCACTGCTCACCCGGGAGGAGATCGCGGCGATCAGGACCCGGGTCCGTGCGCTGCTGGCGTCGGCACACCATCCCGAACCGTCCGGTGCCTGGCCCGCGATCCCCTGGCCTCCGGTGTAGCCGCCCGCGTTACCCGAACGGCGGCGGCGCGCGCAAGGGAGCGTAACCAGCCAAGAGGAGGCGTCCGGTTCGTATCCGGAACAGGCGTCCGGTTACGCTCGTGGCATGCATGCTTGGCCCGCTTCTGAGGTCCCCGCCCTGCCCGGCACGGGCCGCGACCTCCGGATCCACGACACCGCGACCGGTGGCCTCGTCACCCTCGCCCCCGGTCCCGTCGCCCGTATCTACGTCTGCGGCATCACCCCGTACGACGCGACCCACCTGGGTCACGCGGCGACCTACAACGCGTTCGACCTCGTGCAGCGCGTGTGGCTCGACACCAAGCGGCAGGTCCACTACGTCCAGAACGTGACGGACGTGGACGATCCCCTGCTGGAGCGCGCCGTTCGCGACGGACAGGACTGGACCGAGCTCGCGGAGCGCGAGACCGCGCTCTTCCGCGAGGACATGACCGCCCTGCGGATGTTGCCTCCGCAGCACTACATCGGAGCCGTCGAGGCCATACCCGGCATCGTCCCGCTCGTCGAACGACTCCGCGACGCAGGAGCCGCCTACGAACTCGACGGGGACGTCTACTTCTCGGTGGAGTCCGACCCACACTTCGGGGAGGTCTCCCACTACGACGCAGAGGTGATGCGCGCGCTGTCCGCCGAGCGCGGCGGCGACCCCGACCGCCCCGGCAAGAAGCACCCGCTCGACCCGATGCTCTGGATGGCGGCCCGCCCCGGCGAACCGAGCTGGGACGGCGGCAGCCTCGGGCGCGGGCGGCCGGGATGGCACATCGAGTGCGTGGCGATCGCCCTCGACCACCTCGGCATGGGGTTCGACGTCCAGGGCGGCGGCTCCGACCTCGCCTTCCCGCACCACGAGATGGGCGCCTCGCACGCCCAGGCGCTCACCGGCGAGCACCCGTTCGCGCAGGCATACGTGCACGCGGGGATGGTCGCCCTGAACGGCGAGAAGATGTCGAAGTCCAAGGGCAACCTGGTGTTCGTCTCCGCGTTGCGCCGTGAGGGTGTCGACCCCGCAGCGATCCGGCTGGCGCTGCTGTCCCGGCACTACCGCGCGGACTGGGAGTGGACGGACGAGGTCCTGCAGGAAGCCGTGGCTCGTCTCGGCCGCTGGCGCTCCGCGGTGTCCCGTCCTGACGGGCCGTCCGCCGATGCGCTCGTCGAGGAGGTCCGCGAGGCCCTCGCCCACGACCTGGATGCGCCGGCCGCGCTCACGGCCGTCGACCGCTGGGCCGAGCGGCAGCGGGCCGAGGGCGGCACGGACGAGAGCGCTCCCGGTCTCGTGTCGCGCGTGGTGGACGCCCTGCTGGGCGTGGCGCTTTAGGTCCCGCGCTCCGCACGCCCCTGGCTCCCTCCCCGGGAGTCCAGGGGCGGCTTCGTTCTGTCCTCACGACGATCGTGCGCCGCCGGAGGGTGGAGCCGTCGACGCTCCGACGGCCTCCAGGAGCGGCGACCGCGTGGGCCGGACTGCTGCCCGCCTCCGCGGCGGTGACGGTCCTGCCGCCGGCGACAGCCGGGCCGACCGACCCCCGGGCCGGCACCGGTACCACGGGCGTCCACGGCCCGTGCGGGCACGGACGGGCCGGCGGGCCGTGGCCGCAAGGGCACCTCCCCGGCCAGCCCGTTACTCTCCGGAGCCTTCCGGGGGCTCCGGGTCGTCGTCGGACCCCTGCTCCGGCTTCGGCGGCTTCGGGGGCCGGGTCCGCCCGTTGGAGGTGTCCCGCAGGTACGAGGCGTCCCCGCTCTCCGTGGCGTGGCCGCCCGGTGCGGTCTGTCCGGGACCGCCGTCACGTCGGCGCAGATAGCGCTCGAACTCCCGGGCGATGGCCTCTCCGGACGCCTCGGGAAGCTCAGCGGTGTCCCGCGCCTCCTCCAGGGTCTGCACGTACTCCGCAACCTCGCTGTCCTCGGATGCCAGTTGGTCCACTCCGAGCTGCCACGCCCGTGCGTCCTCGGGGAGTTCACCGAGCGGGATGCGAAGGCCGATCAGGTCCTCCAGCCGGTTCAGCAGCGCCAGCGTCGCCTTGGGGTTGGGCGGCTGCGAGACGTAGTGCGGCACGGCCGCCCACAGCGACACGGCCGGCACCCCGGCGTGCGTGCACGCTTCCTGGAGGATGCCCACGATGCCCGTCGGGCCCTCGTAGCGCGTCTCCTCCAGGTCCATCGTCCTGGCCAGGTCGACGTCGGAGGTGACGCCGCTGACCGGCACCGGGCGGGTGTGCGGCGTGTCGCCGAGCAGCGCGCCCAGGATCACCACCATCTCGACGCCCAGCTCATGGGCGAACCCGAGCAACTCGTTGCAGAACGACCGCCAGCGCATGGACGGCTCGATGCCACGGACCAGCACCAGGTCGCGGGGTTTCTCGCCGCCGACCCGCACGACGGACAGCCGGGTGGTCGGCCAGGTGATCTTCCGTACTCCGCCGTCCAGCCACACCGTGGGCCGGTTGACCTGGAAGTCGTAGTAGTCCTCGGCGTCGAGGGCCGCGAACACCTCTCCCTTCCACTCCCGGTCCAGGTGCGCGACCGCAGTAGAGGCCGCGTCCCCGGCGTCGTTCCAGCCCTCGAACGCGGCCACCATGACCGGGTCGATCAGCTCGGGTACCCCCTCGAGCTCGATCACCCAGGCCTCCTTCCGACGTTGCGTTGTGTACGTCCCAACCTTACGGCTTCACAGGTGCCCGCCCGCAGCCCCCGTGCACGGCCGAGTGAACTTCGCCGCGGTACGGGTACACGGTTCCGGCCGCGTGATCACCGGGACCGTTGCGTGTCGGGTGCCCCGGGCTCCCGGGGGCGGGCGGTCATGGCGCAGCGCCACCGCCGCGCCGGCGTACACGCGGATCCGCGCCCCGAGCGACGGCGCGTCCGGTCCCGGACCGTGCGGGGGCACGGTGACCGCGGCGACGGCGGCCGGTGCACCCCCCGCGCCCGGACCGGCGCGCGGGACCCGCTTCATCGCCCGGATCCGAACGACCCTTCCGGGCCGCAGACATGGGCGACCGCCCACGTCTGCGACCGCGCAACGCGGCGCGGCCGGCCCGGTGTCTGCGGACCCGCGCGGTGTGCGACGCGGGCACCCTCCGTGCGGGACCCCGTCCGCACGGACGGCGGACCACGAGGGACCGTCAAGGTGCCGGCCGAGCGCGGAGTTGTCGGAGGAAGGCGCGACCGCGCGGTGGAATTCCCCTTCCAGGAAGCCGAGTTCCCCCGTGCGGAGCGGAAACCCAACGCACCGGGCGGTATCGGCGGACGTCCGCTTCCACTCGCCGATCCGGGCGACGACCGGTGCGACCGCAGCCGTCCCCCCGATGCGCCGCACCGCCAGGCGCGACCCGGACGGTGGCGTCGCGGTACGGCTCCACGGCGAAGGCCACTGCCTCCGGGAGCCGTTGGGATGGGAACCGGGACGGGCGACGTGCGCTCAGCCGCCCCGGGGACGTCAGACCCCGCCCGTCCGCATGTTCCAGCGGCCGGACCGTCCGGTGAGCACGATCCCGGACAGTGGAGGCACGTCGATGCGCCAGAACGCGGCCGGCGGCGTTCCCAGGGCGTGCACGATCCCGGCCCGCACCACGGCGGGTTCGACCACGCAGAGGACCCGTCCGGCGTCCCCCGGCAGGGCGTCCATCCAGTCCGCGACGCGGGCGCAGAGCTGCTCCACTGACTCGCCTCCGTGCGGGGCCGCGCCGGGGTCGGTCGTCCACTGGGCCAGCCCCTCGGGGTCGGCCCCAGCCACCTCCCCGAGCGTGCGCCCGCGCCAGTGACCGGTGTCCAGGTCCCGCAGCTCCTGCCGTGCCTCGGCCTCGACGCCCAACGCGTCAGCGGTCTGCGCGCAGCGGACGGAAGGGCTCCGGAGGCACAACGCCGCCGCCGGCATCGAGTCCGCGACCGCACGCACCTCGTGCAGGCCGGTGGTATCGAGCGGCCCGTCGTCGAACCGCGCCTCCCGGACGGCGGGTCCGGCGCCCGCGCAGAACAGCGTGAGCCGTACGGACATGGCTGGATACCTCCCGTGTCGGTCCGGCCCCCTGACGGTGACCTGCTCCGGATCCTAGGGCCCGCCCGTCCCGGGATGTGATGAAGATCGCTGGTCACGGGTGGTGTTGGCGCCGTGCACCAGGACCGCTACCCTCTCTCCGACAGGACGACGGCGCTCACGGAAGACCGGTGAAATCCCGGCACGGTCGCGCCACTGTGTGCCAGGCGGTCGAGGAGGCCCGCCCGGTGAGTCAGACCCGTAGCCGTCGTCGCGTGCTCCACCCAGGTAACGGGACGCGTGTTCCCGAGGAGGTACCGGCATGGCCCAGTCCGCCGTCACGCCCAGTGCAATCCCCGTCTCCCCGCCCACCATGGTCAAACTCCCGATCCGGGTCGTCGCGCCCTGGGCGGCTTTCTTCGGCCTGTTGATGCTGGTCCTGCTCTACTTCGTCGGTGCCGAGCAGGGGGCTTTCTCCGTGTTCTCCGGCGAGTCCGTCCACGAGTGGGTGCACGACGGCCGTCACCTGCTCGGATTCCCCTGCCACTGAGACGGCGGGGCGACAACATCATGAACTCTGCAACCGTTCGCGCCCTCCTGGTGCGCGGCATGGTCGCGGGCGTCCTGGCGGGATTCCTCGCCTTCGGGCTCGCGTACCTGATCGGCGAAGGACCGGTGGACGCCGCCATCGCCTTCGAGTCCGCCCACGCCCATGACCACGGAGGCGAGGAAGAACTCGTCAGCCGGGTCGTCCAGTCGACCGCCGGTCTGGGCACGGCCGTCCTCGTCTACGGAACCGCTCTCGGCGGCATCGCGGCGCTGGCGTACTGCTTCGCGCTGGGACGCGTCGGGCGGTTCGGAGCCCGGGCCACGGCGCTGCTCGTCGCCATGGGTGGCTTCGTCACCGTCGCCCTGGTGCCGTTCCTCAAGTACCCCGCCAACCCGCCGGCGGTCGGCGACCCGGAGACCCTCAACCAACGCACCGCGCTGTTCTTCCTGATGATCGCCCTCAGCGTGCTGCTGGGGGTCGGCGCGCTCCTGCTGGGCCGTGCGCTCGCCCCGAGGTGGGGCAACTGGAACGCCACGGTCGCCGCGGGCGCGGCCTTCGCCGTAGCGGTGGCGCTCGCCATCGTCTTCCTGCCGGCGTCAGACGCACTGCCCGAGGAGTTCCCGGCGGACGTCCTGTGGGACTTCAGGATCGCGAGCCTGGGCGTCCAGGCACTGCTCTGGGCGGCTCTCGGGCTGATCCTGGGACAGCTGGCCGAGCGTGTGCTCGAGCCCCGGGCGGCACTGGCCTCCGAGCAGGTGGCGGCCTCCCGGGAGCCCACGCCGACGAGTTGACGGCAAGCACCGTACCGAGGACCCGCCGGGGGCGCGCCCGGCGGGTCCTCCGTCGTAGGCACCGCCACCGCTCGTTCGGAGACGTCGGAGGGCGGCACCCGGTCGCACGGGTGCCGCCCTCCGGACGTTCTACCGCGGCCGTCAGTCCTTGTCGCCGAGCAACTCTTCGACCTCGGCCCGGATCTCGTCCGTGGCCAGTCCGCGGATCGTCAGCGTCGTACGTCGACGCAGTACGTCGTCCGCCGTCTCCGCCCACTCGTGGTCGCGGGCGTACACGACCTGCGCCCAGATCTCGGGGGCGTCCGGGTGGATGCGCTCGGCCAGCTCGGGGTGCTCGTTGGCCAGCCGCGCGATGTCGAAGGACAGCGAGCCGTAGTGTGTGGCGAGGTGCCGTGCGGTGTCCGCGGCCATCCGGGGACCAGGCGCCGGACCGTCCACCAGCAGGCGGTGGGCAACCGCGCGCGGGTTGGCTATGCCGGGCAGCGGGAGCTTCTTCGGCAGCTGCGAGATCGGCTCCATGTCGTCGGCGAGCGGCCGACCCGGCAGCTCGGCCAGCTTGTTCATGACCGTGCGACCGATGTGCCGGAACGTCGTCCACTTGCCGCCGGCCACCGACAGCATGCCGCCGCGGCCCTCGGTGACCACCGTCTCCCGCTTGGCCTTCGAGGTGTCGCCGGGGCCGCCCGGCAGCACCCGAAGCCCTGCGAAGGAGTAGGTGATCAGATCGCGGGACAGCTGCTGGTCACGGATGGAGAAGGCGGCTTCGTCCAGGATCTGGGCGATGTCCTTCTCGTTGACGGCGACGTCCGCCGGGTCGCCCTCGTACTCCTCGTCGGTCGTACCGAGCAGCAGCATGTCCTCCCAGGGGAGGGCGAAAGTGATGCGGTACTTGTCGATCGGAGTCGCCAGGGCGGCCTTCCACGGGGAGGTGCGCTTCAGTACCAGGTGCGCGCCCTTGGAGAGGCGGATGGACGGCGCCGCGTTCGGGTCCTCCATCCTCCGCAGGTGGTCCACCCACGGGCCGGTCGCGTTCAGCACCAGTCGGGCGTCGACGCCGAACTCGGTGCCGTCGCTGCGGTCCTTGAGCTCGGCACCGGTGACCCGGCCCCGGGTGAACCGCAGCCCCGTGACCTCGGCGTGGTTGAGGACGACGGCGCCTGCCTGGACGGCAGCCCGGACCGTCATCAGGGCCATTCGCGAGTCGTTCATCTGGTCGTCGCCGTAGACGGCCACGGCCTTCAGGTTCTCCGTCCGCAGCTCCGGCACGTCACGCTGTGCCTTCGAGGGGGAGATGACGTGTCCTACGCCGTCGCCGAAGGCGGAGAGCGCCGAGTAGGCGAACACCCCCGCGCCCAGCTTGGCGGCGCCGTGCGGTCCCCCCTTGTAGACCGGGAGGTAGAAGGTCAGCGGGTTGGACAGGTGGGGAGCCACCTGCCGCGACACCGCACGGCGCTCGAAGTGGTTCTCCGCGACCAGCTTGACCGCGCCGGTCTGCAGGTAGCGCAGACCGCCGTGGAGGAGCTTGGAGGAGGCGGAGGAGGTGGCGCCGGCGAAGTCGCCGGCGTCCACCAGGGCCACCCGCAGCCCGGCCTGCGCGGCGTGCCAGGCCGTGGAGATCCCCAGGATGCCGCCGCCGATCACGAGGAGGTCGTAGGTGGCCTTGGCCAGTTGCTCCCGGGTCTCGGCCCGGCTCGGCAGGGAACCGGAGGCCATGTGCGTCCCGAGGGCCGGGGCGTTCTGCAGGGTGGTCATTCTGTGGTGCTCCTCGTCAGCTCTCGTCGTCGTGCTCGAGCCAGCCCATGGTCCGCTGCACGGCCTTGAGCCAGAACTTGTACTCGTTTTCACGCTTGTCAGCGTCCATGCGGGGGGTCCACTCGGCGGCCCGGCGCCAGTTGGCGCGCAGCGCGTCGGTGTCCGGCCAGAAGCCGACGGCCAGGCCGGCGGCGTAGGCGGCGCCGAGGCAGGTCGTCTCGGCGACCATGGGACGCACCACGGGCACGTCCAGGAAGTCCGAGAGGGTCTGCATCAGCAGGTTGTTGGAGGTCATTCCGCCGTCGACCTTGAGTGAGGTCAGCTCGACGCCCGAGTCCTTGGTCATGGCGTCCGTGATCTCACGGGTCTGCCAGGCCGTGGCCTCCAGGACGGCACGGGCGATGTGCGCCTTGGTCACGTACCGGGTGAGACCGGCGATCACACCGCGAGCGTCGGAACGCCAGTACGGTGCGAACAGGCCGGAGAAGGCCGGTACGAAGTAGGCACCGCCGTTGTCGTCGACGGAGGCGGCGAGCGTCTCGATCTCGGGGGCGGAGTTGATCAGGCCCATCTGGTCGCGCATCCACTGCACGAGGGCGCCGGTGATGGCGATGGAACCCTCGAGCGAGTAGACCGGGTCCTGGTCGCCGATCTTGTAACCGACGGTGGTGACCAGACCCGAGTACGAGTTGATGATCTTACTGCCGGTGTTCATCAGCAGGAACGTGCCGGTGCCGTAGGTGGACTTCGCCTCGCCCTCGGCGAAACAGGTCTGGCCGAACAGCGCGGCCTGCTGGTCACCGAGCGCCGAGGCGACGGGGATGCCGTCCAGGACGCCGCCCTTGACCTGCCCGTACACCTCCGAGGAGGAGCGGATCTCCGGCAGCACCGTCATCGGCACCTCCATGGACTGGGCGATCTTCTCGTCCCATTGCATGGTGTGCAGGTTCATCAGCATCGTCCGCGAGGCGTTGGTGACGTCGGTGACGTGATGTCCGCCGTCGACACCGCCCGTGAGGTTCCAGATGACCCAGGAGTCCATGGTGCCGAAGAGGATGTCGCCGCGCTCGGCGCGCTCGCGCAGGCCCTCGACGTTGTCCAGCAGCCAGCGGACCTTGGGACCGGAGAAGTAGCTGGCCAGCGGCAGGCCGGTCTCGCGGCGGAAGCGGTCCTGGCCGACGTTGCGGCCGAGTTCCCGGCAGAGCGCGTCGGTGCGGGTGTCCTGCCAGACGATGGCGTTGTGGACGGGCTCACCGGTGTTCTTGTCCCAGAGGAGAGTGGTCTCGCGCTGGTTCGTGATGCCGATGGCCTTGACGTCGGCGGCCGTGATGCCGCCCTTCTGGAGGGCGCCGGCGACGACTTCCTGGACGTTCGTCCAGATCTCGGCGGCGTCGTGCTCGACCCAGCCCGGCTTCGGGAAGATCTGCTCGTGTTCCTTCTGGTCGACGGCGACGATCCGGCCGTCCTTGTCGAAGACGATGCAGCGGGACGACGTGGTGCCCTGGTCGATGGCCGCGATGAACGGGCCGGCGGTGTGTGCGTCGGTCACGGTGTGCTCCTGGGAGTCTCGGGAAGGACGTAACGGCTCAGGCGAAGGCGATGTTGTAGATACCCGCGGCGATGGCGGCACCGACCAGCGGTCCGACGACGGGGATCCAGGCGTACCCCCAGTCGGAGCCGCCCTTGTTCGGTAGCGGGAGCAGGGCGTGCACGATGCGCGGGCCCAGGTCACGGGCCGGGTTGATGGCGTATCCGGTCGGACCACCGAGCGAGAGGCCGATGCCGACGACGACGAACGCGACGATCAGGCCGCCGAGGATGCTCAGGCCCTTTCCGCTGTCGTTGAGGCCCTGCGTGAGGACCGCGAGGACCAGCACCGTCGTGCCGATGATCTCGGTGGCGAGGTTCTGCCACACGCTGCGGATTTCCGGGCCGGTGGAGAAGACACCGAGCACGGGGCCGGCCTTCGGCGCGGCCTGCTCGGTGACCAGACCCTCCTCGTGCGGCGGTGCGGCGATGATCTCCGGATCGGTCAGGTGCGCCCTGAACTGGCCGTAGTACGCGAGCCAGGCCAGGAAGGCACCGACCATGGCACCCACGATCTGGCCGGCCAGGTAGACGGGGACGTTGCTCCAGTCCCCGCTCGTGATGGCGATACCCAGCGTCACCGCCGGGTTGATGTGCGCACCGGACAGCGGGCCCGCGATATAGACCGCGGTCATGACTGCGAAGCCCCACCCGAAGGTGATGGCGACCCAGCCGGCGTTGTGCGCCTTGGAGCGCTTGAGTACGACGGCGGCAACCACGCCGGCGCCGAGCAGGATGAGAACGGCGGTACCAATGACCTCGCCGATGAAGATGTCGGAGCTGGACACCCGCGACTCCTTTGTCCTTCGTCCAGGGGAAGGCGAACCAACGGGTCCCTCCGTCGATCCATCCCCTGAGGGGGTGAGAGCGATACCGGCCCTTGGCGTTGCCACACTCTAGCGCGTATTGCCGGTAGGTGTTCGACAATGCCGACCGATGTCCGGCAGTTTTGTCCTCGGGTTAACACGACGTCAAGGGTTGTGTGGCTGAAAACCGTTTCGTTATCGATGGTGCGCCTGAAGCCGCGGAACCGCCCGCCGTGACGGTCAGAAGCGGCCGGCCCCCAGGTCGCGGGAGACCGAGCGGGCGCAGTCCCGCACCGCTGCGATCAGCTCCGTGCGCAACTCGTTGTGGTGGCACACCCGCTCCACCGCGCCCGTGATGGCGACTGCGCCCACCGGCATACGGCGGCGGTCGTGGATGGGGGCCGCCACGGCCGCCACCCCGTGCCAGGTCTCCTCGACGTCGGCGCCCCAGCCGCGGGCCCGGGTCAGGTCGAGCACCCCCTCGAAGCCCTCGAGGTCGGTCACCGTGTGTGGGGTGAAGGCCTTCCGGTCGACCTCGAGCGCCTCGCTGTGCGCCACCGGGTCGTACGCCGCCAGTACCTTCCCGAGGGCTGTGGAGTGCAGTGGGTGCATGGCGCCGACCTCCAGCACCTGGCGGCTGTCGTCCGGCCGGAAGACGTGGTGGACGATGAGGACGCCGTGCTGGTGGAGCACGCCCAGGTGGACGCTCTCGCCGCTGGAGCGGGCCAGGTCGTCCGTCCAGACCAGGGCGCGGGCCCGCAGCTCGTGGACGTCCAGGTAGCTGTTGCCGAGCCGCAGCAGCTCGGCACCCAGCTGGTAGCGACCGGACACCGGGTCCTGCTCGACGAACCCCTCGGCCTGGAGGGTGCGCAGGATGCCGTGGGCCGTGCCCTTGGCCAGGTCGAGGGATGAGGCGATGTCGGACAGGCCGAGCCGGCGTTCGCCACCGGCGAGCAGGCGCAGCATTGCCGCCGCTCGTTCAAGTGACTGAATGTTTTTCGCCATCGCTCGGCCCTTCTCCCCATGGTTCGACAATGCTGAACACTATCGGTCCATGCCGAATTCGTGATACCGGCCGGGCCGGTCTGTCAACCCCGCGGTCGCACTCATCGTGGACGACACTCTGCGTCCACACCGTGGGACGGCGTGCCACGATTCGGCCTACCCGGGCTACGCTGGCCAGGTGTGCCTTCCGGAGGAAGCCGCAAAGCCGACAGCCGTCGCAGCCCAGGGAGCCCTTTCATGGCCTCGTTGCCCACCCTTTCCGTCGACCGCCCGACGTCCGCCCATGACGGGACGCGATCCGAAGCCCTCCGAGAGGCGCTGGCCACCCGGGTGGTGGTGGCCGACGGGGCGATGGGCACGATGCTCCAGGCGCAGGACCCCACCCTCGAGGACTTCCAGGATCTCGAGGGTTGCAACGAGATCCTGAACGTGACGCGGCCCGACATCGTGCGGTCGGTCCACGCGGCGTATTTCGAGGTGGGCGTCGACTGTGTCGAGACGAACACCTTCGGCGCCAATCACGCCGCGCTGGGTGAATACGATATTCCCGAACGTGTGTACGAGCTCTCGGAGGCGGGTGCCCGGATCGCGCGCCAGGTGGCGGACGAGTTCACCGCGGCCACGGGGCAGCAGCGCTGGGTGCTGGGATCGATGGGTCCCGGGACGAAGCTGCCCACACTCGGCCACGCCCCGTACACCACGCTCCGTGACGCCTTCCAGCAGAACGCGGAGGGGCTGATCGCGGGTGGCGCGGACGCCCTCCTGGTCGAGACCACCCAGGACCTGCTGCAGACCAAGGCCGCCGTCCTCGGTGCCCACCGCGCCCTGGCGGCGACGGGGGCCAGCCTGCCGCTGATCTGCTCGGTCACGGTCGAGACCACCGGCACGATGCTGCTGGGTTCGGAGATCGGTGCGGCGCTGACTGCCCTGGAGCCGCTCGGCATCGACATGATCGGGCTGAACTGCGCCACGGGCCCCGCCGAGATGAGCGAGCACCTGCGGTACCTCGCCCGGCACGCGCGCGTCCCGCTGTCCTGCATGCCGAACGCGGGGCTGCCGGTACTGGGCAAGGACGGGGCCCACTACCCGCTGACGGCACCCGAGCTGGCGGACGCCCAGGAGACGTTCGTCCGCGAGTACGGCCTGTCCCTGGTGGGCGGCTGCTGCGGTACGACGCCGGAGCACCTGCGGCACGTGGTGGAGCGGGTCCGCGGTCTGACCCCCGCCGAGCGGGTGCCGCGCCCGGAACCGGGTGCCGCATCGCTCTACCAGACGGTGCCGTTCCGCCAGGACACCTCCTACCTGGCGATCGGCGAGCGGACGAACGCCAACGGGTCGAAGAAGTTCCGCGAAGCCATGCTGGAAGGCCGCTGGGACGACTGCGTGGAGATGGCCCGCGAACAGATCCGCGAGGGCGCCCACATGCTGGACCTCTGCGTCGACTACGTGGGCCGTGACGGCGTGGCCGACATGGAGGAGTTGGCGGGCCGCTTCGCCACCGCCTCCACCCTCCCGATCGTGCTGGACTCCACCGAGGTCGAGGTCATCCGCGCCGGTCTGGAGAAGCTCGGCGGCCGTGCGGTCATCAACTCGGTGAACTACGAGGACGGTGACGGCCCGGAGTCGCGGTTCGCGAAGGTCACCCGGCTGGCCCAGGAGCACGGAGCGGCGCTGATCGCCCTGACCATCGACGAGGACGGGCAGGCCCGAACGCCCGAGACGAAGGTCGGGATCGCCGAACGGCTGATCGACGACCTGACCGGCAACTGGGGCATCCACGAGTCGGACATCCTCATCGACACCCTCACGTTCACGATCTGCACGGGGCAGGAGGAGTCCCGGAAGGACGGCATCGCGACGATCGAAGCGATCCGCGAGCTGAAGCGGCGCCACCCGGACGTCCAGACCACCCTCGGTCTGTCCAACATCTCCTTCGGGCTCAATCCGGCCGCCCGGATCCTGCTGAACTCCGTCTTCCTCGACGAGTGCGTGAAGGCGGGCCTGGACTCCGCGATCGTCCACGCAAGCAAGATCCTGCCGATCGCCCGCTTCGACGAGGAACAGGTCACGACCGCCCTGGACCTCATCTACGACCGTCGCTCCGAGGGCTACGACCCGCTCCAGAGACTGATGGAGCTCTTCGAAGGTGCCACGGCCATGTCCCTCAAGGCCGGAAAGGCCGAGGAACTGGCCGCGCTGCCGCTGGACGAGCGACTCAAGCGCCGCATCGTCGACGGCGAACGCAACGGCCTGGAAGCGGATCTCGACGCGGCACTGGGGGAGCGGCCCGCGCTCGACATCGTCAACGAGACGCTGCTGGACGGGATGAAGGTCGTCGGCGAACTGTTCGGCTCCGGTCAGATGCAGCTGCCGTTCGTGCTGCAGTCGGCCGAGGTGATGAAGACCGCGGTGGCCTACCTGGAGCCGCACATGGAGAAGTCCGATGCCCAGGGCAAGGGCACCATCGTCCTCGCCACCGTCCGCGGGGACGTCCACGACATCGGCAAGAACCTGGTCGACATCATCCTGTCCAACAACGGCTACAACGTGGTCAACCTGGGCATCAAGCAGCCCGTCTCGGCGATCCTGGAGGCCGCCGAGGAGCACAGGGCCGATGTGATCGGCATGTCCGGCCTGCTGGTGAAGTCCACCGTGATCATGAAGGAGAACCTGGAGGAGCTGAACCAGCGCAAGCTGGCCGCCGACTACCCGGTCATCCTCGGCGGTGCCGCCCTGACCCGCGCATACGTCGAGCAGGACCTCCACGAGATCTACGAGGGCGAAGTCCGCTACGCCCGCGACGCGTTCGAGGGACTGCGACTGATGGACGCCCTCGTCGCCGTCAAACGCGGCGTTCCCGGCGCCGCGCTGCCGGAACTCAAGCAGCGCCGCGTCAGGACCACCGTGTCACCCGTGGTGGAGGAACGCGTCGAAGAGGGCGCCGTCCGTTCCGACGTCACCACCGACAACACGGTGCCCGAGCCGCCGTTCTGGGGCACCCGCGTGATCAAGGGCATCCAGCTGAAGGAGTACGCCTCCTGGCTCGACGAGGGCGCCCTCTTCAAGGGCCAGTGGGGCCTGAAGGAGTCCCGCACGTCGAACGGCCCCTCGTACGGGGAACTCGTGGAGAGCGAAGGCCGCCCGCGGCTGCGCGGCTGGCTCGACCGACTGCACACCCGGAACATGCTGGAGGCGGCCGTCGTGTACGGCTATTTCCCCTGCGTGTCCAAGGGCGACGACCTGATCATCCTGGGCGAGGACGGCGCGGAACGCACCCGCTTCACCTTCCCCCGCCAGCGCCGCGGACGACGGCTGTGCCTGGCGGACTTCTTCCGGCCCGAGGAGTCCGGCGAGACCGACGTCGTGGGCCTCCAGGTCGTCACCGTCGGCTCCAGGATCGGCGAGGCCACGGCCGAGCTGTTCGCCTCCGACTCCTACCGGGACTACCTCGAACTGCACGGGCTCTCGGTCCAGCTGGCCGAGGCGCTCGCCGAGTACTGGCACGCCCGCGTGCGCTCCGAGCTCGGCTTCGCGGGCGAGGACCCGGCCGATGTCGAGGGCATGTTCGCGCTCAAGTACCGTGGCGCCCGCTTCTCGCTCGGTTACGGAGCGTGCCCGGACCTGGAGGACAGGGCGAAGATCGCCGCGCTCCTGGAGCCGGAGCGGATCGGGGTCGAGCTGTCCGAGGAGTTCCAGCTGCACCCCGAGCAGTCGACCGACGCGATCGTGATCCACCACCCCGAGGCGAAGTACTTCAACGCGCGCTGAGCCGTCTCGACGTACACTGGTCGGTCCCATACAGGCCGGTCGCCCGATTTGGCGGCCGGCCTGCGCGTCCCTCCTGGAGGTGTGCCGGATGACCAGTACGGTCCCCGCGTCCTTGGCCCGCACGGCCGGCGGCTCTGCGCTGCAGGCCGTCTTCCTCGACATGGACGGCACCCTCGTGGACACCGAGGACTTCTGGTGGGACGTCGAGGTGGAGGTCTTCGCCGACCTGGGCCACACCCTCGACGCCGGATGGCGTGACGTGGTGGTCGGCGGGCCGATGACCCGCAGTGCCGGCTATCTCATCGAGGCGACCGGCGCGGACATCACACTCGCCGAGCTGACGGTGCTGCTCAACGAGCGCTTCGAGGACCGCATCGGTCGCGGAGTGCCGCTGATGCCGGGCGCCGAACGCCTCCTCGCCGAGCTGGCCGAGCACAACGTCCCCACGGCCCTGGTCTCCGCCTCACACCGGCGCATCATCGACCGGGTCCTCGCTTCGCTCGGTCACGACCGCTTCGTGCTCACCGTCGCGGGCGACGAGGTCGCGCGTACCAAGCCGCACCCCGACCCGTACCTCCTGGCAGCCCGGGGCGTCAGCGCCGACCCCTGGCGGTGCGCCGTCATCGAGGACACCGCCACGGGGGTCGCCGCGGCCGAGGCCGCCGGTTGCCGGGTGGTCGCGGTTCCCTCCATCGCGCCGATCGCGCCCGCCGACGGCAGGGTGGTCGTCGGGTCGCTGGAAGAAGTCGACCTCGGCTTTCTCCGCACCCTGATCACCCGATTGAACTAAGGCTTTTACCGAGCGTGCCGGATAAATACCGGAGGAACTCTCGGCAGCGGAGCATGCATTTTCCGTAACGCAGGCCGAGGCGTGATGTTCGTCACTCGTTGTGATGCATAAATAGATTGGCGGTGCCACCCCGAGCCCGATGTGGGCGATTTGCCCGCTCCTTTATGTCCGTCTTGATGGCGATGTGAGGGAATAGTTAGCCCGAGTGACTATCGACATGCCGCCATGCCTCATCACTGAGCGATTACGGCTCAACTCCCGCTCGGTCCGGCTCTCCTGGCGTGGCGGACTAATCTCGACGCGAGAACTTCGCCGCACTCATCGGCGTGCCACGGAGACCACCCAAGTCGACGTGGCCGAAGGACAGATCGCCCTGCGCATCCCGGCCCGATCGCGCCGCCCTGACCGGACGGCCGCGGCGGAGTCTCCCGTAACACCGCTGCATCCCAGTGTGGGATCGAGGGAGAACGTCCAGGATGAACCGCAAGACTCTGGTGCTGCCGGCCGTCATCGGCCTGCTCGCCCCCGCCCTCGCCGCCTGTGGCACCACGCCGGGCGGCGCCGCGGGAGGGGACGCCATAGTCGTGGGGACCACCGACCAGTTCGTCGCCAACAGCGAGGCTCCCGCACCGTTCGACCCGGCGTTCGCGTACGACACGAACGCCTGGAACGTCCTGCGGCAGACCGTCCAGACGCTGATGCACGTCCCGCGCGGCGGTGGTCAGCCGGTGCCCGAGGCGGCGTCCCGCTGCGCGTTCACGGACACCGAGAGCGAGCGCTACAGCTGCACCCTGCGTGACGGCCTCGCCTTCGCGGACGGGAAGCCCGTCACCGCGGCGGACGTGAAGTTCTCCATCGAGCGCGTCCTGAACATCAAGTCCGACAACGGCACGGCCGCGTTGCTCTCCACGGTCGACACCATCGAGGTCGCGGGGGACAAGGACATCGTCTTCCACCTCAACACTCCCGACGCCACGTTCCCGTACAAACTCTCGACTCCCGTCGCCGGCATCCTGAGTCGCGACGAGTACGACGCGAAGAAGCTGCGCGACGGCTTCCAGGTCGACGGCTCCGGCCCGTACACCGTGCGCACCGAGGCGGACGGGCAGAAGCTCGTCCGAGCCGTCTTCACCAAGAACCCGGCCTACAAGGGCGACCTGAAGGTCCACAACGACAAGGTCGAACTCCGTTCCTTCCCGGACGCCGCCGCCATGGGCGCGGCCCTGGAGTCCGGCGAGATCGACATGGCGGCCCGTTCCATGTCCCCGGAGCAGATCAAGGACCTGACGGAGCACCCGGAGGAGGGCGTCGAACTCAACGAGATGCCCGGCCTCGAGATCCGCTACCTCGGTTTCAACACCGACGACCCGTCGGTCAAGGACAAGGCGGTCCGCAAGGCCATCGCCTCCGTGGTCGACCGGGGCGAGATCGCCGGCGGTGTCTACGGCGCCACGGCTGAGCCGCTGTACTCGCTGATCCCCACGAGCATCGTCGGCCACACCAACTCGTTCTTCAACGAGTACGGCGACCCGGACCCCAGGAAGGCCGCCGCCGTCCTCCGCGCCGCGGGGATCACCACTCCGGTGAAGCTGACCCTGCACTACACCACCGACCACTACGGCCCCGGCACCGCCGAGGAGTTCCGGGCGCTGCGCGACCAACTCAACGGCAGCGGGCTCTTCGACGTCACGGTCAAGGGCACCGAGTGGGCGAAGTTCCGGCCCGCTCAGAAGCGCGGCGACTACGCCGTCTACGGTCTCGGCTGGTTCCCCGACTTCCCGGACCCGGACAACTACATCGCTCCGTTCCTGGACGAGGACAACTTCCTCAACACCCCCTACGTGAGCACGGCCGCCCGCAGCCGGCTCATCCCGCAGTCGCGCCGCCAGGCCGACCGCAGCAAGGCTTCCCGGCCCTTCAACAAGCTGCAGGACATCGTCGCCGACGACGTCCCGGTCCTGCCGCTGTGGCAGGGCAAGCAGTACGTCGCCGCACGGTCGGACATCGACGGCGTCGAGTGGGCGCTGAACTCCTCGTCCGACCTCCAGCTGTGGGAGCTCGCGCGCGGCACCGCCTGACCTTCAGTACCCGGCCGTGAACGTCGCGGTCGACAAGCGAGAGCAAGAGGCAAGGTTCTGTGAAGGCACGAATCAAGAGGACTGCGGTCGCCCCGCTCGCGATGGGGCTGTCCGCCTCGCTGCTGGCGGGCTGCGGCTCCGACAGCGGCGACGGCAAGGACGCGCAGGGCATCCGGGTGGCCGTCGGCATGTCCGACGAGGTCCTCGCCACGGACCCCGCGGACGGTTACGACCCGGGATCCTGGCTGCTGTTCAACAACGTCTTCCAGTCCCTGATGAGCTTTCCCAAGGGCAGCTCCACGCCGCAGCCGGAAGCCGCCGAGAAGTGCCAGTTCGAGGGCGGCGGCAGCACCGTCTACCGCTGCACGCTGCGCGAGGGCCTCACCTTCAGCAACGGCAACGCGTTGACCTCGGAGGACGTCAAGTTCTCCTTCGAGCGGGCGCTGAAGATCGCCAGTGAGTCCGGCCCGGCGCCGCTGCTCAGCACCATCGGCAGCATCCAGACGCCCGACGAGCGGACCGTCATCTTCAAGCTGAAGGTCCCCGACGCCACCTTCCCCAGCAAGATCGCTTCGGGTGCCGGCTCCATCGTGGACCACCGCGAGTACGACGAGGGCTCGCTGCGCACCGACGGCAAGGCGGTCGGCTCCGGCCCGTACAAGCTGGACTCCTTCAGCGAGAAGGAAGCGGTCTTCTCGGTCAACCCGAAGTACAAGGGCACCGCGGAGGTGAAGAACGGCGGCGTCACCCTCACGTTCTTCCGCGGCGACCAGAAGGGCCTCAGCAGCGCGCTCAAGAGCGCCAACGTCGACGTCGCCTACCGAGGTCTCACCGCCCAGGACATTGACGCGCTCCAGGGCTCGGTGTCCGCGGGCGAGCAGGGCATCGAGGTCATCGAGGGCGGCAGCGCCGAGGTCCAGCACCTGGTCTTCAACATGAAGGACCCGGTCGCCGGGAAGCTCGCCGTGCGCAAGGCCTTCGCCTACCTGGTCGACCGTGACGCGCTGGTCAAGAACGTGTACAAGGCCACCGCCGAGCCGCTGCACTCGATCATCCCGGCCGGTATCGCCGGCCACAACACGGCCTTCTTCGACCGCTACGGCGGCAGCCCGCAGCCCGACAAGGCCCGCAAGGCCCTGCGCTCCGCGGGCATCAACGACAAGGTGAAGATCACCCTCTGGTCCACGCCCAGCCGCTACGGCCCGGCGACCGACCTCGAGATGAGCGCCATCGCCCAGCAGCTGAACGACAGCGGGCTGTTCCGGGCGGACGTCAAGTCCGTGGAGTTCGACCAGTACGAGAAGGGCATCACGGCCGGCAAGTACGCCGTCTACGTGAAGGGCTGGGTCCCCGACTACCCGGACCCCGACAACTTCACCCAGCCGTTCTTCGGCGAGGACAACGTCCTGGGCAACGGCTACGACAACAAGCAGATCACCGGGAAGATCATCCCGGAGGCCTCGGCCGTGTCGGACCGCCCCTCGGCTGCCGCCAAGTTCGGCCAGCTCCAGGACATGGTCGCCGAGGACCTGCCGATCCTGCCCCTGTGGCAGGGCAAGCAGTACGCCGTGGCCAACGGCGACATCACCGGCCTGGAGTGGACGCTCGACGCCTCCACGGTCTTCCGCTTCTGGGAGATCAAGAAGGGCTAGGGGCCCCTCCTCGGACGACCCCCCTCCCCGGATGCCGCCCCGGCGCCCTCACTGGGCGCCGGGGCGCACCAGCCCGCTCTCGTACGCGTACACCGCGGCCTGCACCCGGTCCCGCAGGCCCAGCTTGGTCAGCACGTGGCCCACGTGGGTCTTGACCGTCGTCTCGCTGACGAAGAGATCCGCGGCGATCTCCGCGTTCGACAGACCGCGTGCCACCAGCTTGAGCACCTCGACCTCCCGCTCCGTCAAGGTGTGGAGCGTGTCGGGAACCGACTCGTCGCCGGACGGCAGGTGCCCCGCGTACTTGTCGAGCAGCCGGCGCGTAATGCTGGGGGCGAGCATCGCCTCGCCCGCCGCCACCACCCGGATCGCCTGCACCAGCTCGTTCGCCGGGGCGTCCTTCAGCAGGAACCCGCTCGCACCCGCCTTCAGCGCCTCCACCACGTACTCGTCGAGGTCGAAGGTGGTCAGCACCAGCACCTTCGCCGGGCCGTCCCGCTCGGGGCCGGTGATCTGCCGGGTCGCTTCGACGCCGTCCATCCGGGGCATCCGGATGTCCATCAGCACCACGTCGGGCTGTAGCGCCCGCACCTGGTCCAGCGCCTGGAGGCCGTCCCCGGCCTCACCCACCACCGCGATGTCCTGCTCCGCCTCCAGGATCATCCGGAAGCCGGTGCGCAGCAGTGGTTGGTCGTCGACCAGAAGGACGCGGATCGTCACGGGATCTCCTCAAGAGTCTGGGCCGGCCCCATTCTGCCCTGACCGCCCGGAGCTCCGGCCGGGAGCACCCGTGGCGTCCGGGGCGCACCGGCGTCCCGTCCGGGTGCGGCCGCTCGGCCGGCAGCCCCGCTGGGCACACGCCCTACTCCGGCCGCGGCGGAACCACCGGCAGGGGATACACAGGAGGCGTGCCGCCGAACTCGGGGCACACCGATTGGTGGTCGCACCAACCGCAGAGCTTCGTCGGGCGGGGCCGCCATTCCCCCGTCCGCGTCGCCTGCGAGATCGCCTCCCACAGGGCCAGCAGCTTGCGCTCGACCCGGGCCAGGTCGGCCTCGACCGGGTCGTACGTCAGGACCTCCCCGCTGCCGAGGTAGACCAGCTGCAGCCGGCGCGGCACCACGCCCTTGAGCCGCCACACCACCAGCGCGTAGAAGGTCATCTGGAACAGCGCGCCCTCGCTGTACTCGGGGCGGGGTGCCTTGCCCGTCTTGTAGTCGACGATCCGCACCTCGCCGGTCGGCGCCACGTCCACCCGGTCGATCACCCCGCGCAGCCGCAGTCCGGACTCCAGCTCCGTCTCCACGAGCAGCTCGCGCTCCGCGGGCTCCAGCCGCGTCGGGTCCTCCAGCGAGAACCACCGCTCGACGAGCTGCTCCGCCTCGGACAGCCAGCGGGCCAGCCGCTCGCCGTCCCCGTCCTGTGCGAACAGCTCGCCCAACTCGGGCTTCGACTCCAACAGCCGATCCCACTGCCGGGGAACCAGCGCCTTCGCCCGGGGCGGCGTCCGCTCGGCGGCCGGGGCGTCGAAAAGCCGCTCCAGCACGGCGTGCACGAGCGTGCCCCGCGTGGCGGCCTCGCTCGGCTTCTCCGGGAGCCTGTCGATCACCCGGAAGCGGTAAAGCAGGGGGCACTGCATGAAGTCACTGGCACGCGAGGGCGACAGGGACATGGGGGGTCGCCCGTCCGAGGGGGACGCCACGCCGTCCTGCGGGGGCGGACGGCCGTCCGCGGCGGCGGGCAGGTCACCGGAAGCGGGCGGTGGGCCTTCCGGAACGGGCGGCTGACTCGTACTCATGACTCAGACCCTACGACCCGCCACTGACAGCGAGCGGCATACCATCGAGGTCAGATCCTCTCGCACTGCACGAACGAGTCAGCCAGCCCCGGCGATGAAGGGAACCCGTGAACAAGGACGACGAGAGCGGCGAGCGTACGACGCGGCCGCAGTCCGGCGCGGGGGGGACGGACCCCGGAAAGGGCAAGCCGCAGGGCTCCGCCGAGCCCGGTGGCGGCATTCTCATGGGGCGGCCCTTCGGCGTGCCCGTGTACGTCGCCCCGAGCTGGTTCCTGGTCGCCGCCCTCATCACGTGGGTCTTCGGCGGACAACTCGAACGGGTGCTGCCCGAGCTCGGCGGTGCCCGCTACCTGGTCTCGCTGTTCTTCGCGGTGGCCTTCTACGCTTCGGTGCTGGTGCACGAACTGGCCCACACGGTCGCCGCACTCCGCTACAAGCTGCCCGTGCGCCGCATCCAGCTCCAGTTCTTCGGCGGCGTCTCGGAGATCGAAAAGGAGGCCGAGACCCCAGGCCGTGAATTCGTCCTGGCCTTCGTCGGCCCGCTCCTGTCGCTCGTCCTGGCGGGGGTCTTCTACCTGGCCATGTACACCGTCGAGCCCGGCACCGTGCCCGGTGTCCTGCTCGCCGGGCTGATGATCTCCAACCTCATCGTCGCCGCGTTCAACCTGTTGCCCGGACTGCCCCTCGACGGCGGCCGGATGCTGCGCGCGGTGGTCTGGAAGCTCACCGGCAAGCCGATGAGCGGCACCGTCGCTGCCGCCTGGGTCGGCCGGGCGCTGGCGGTCACCGTCCTCGTCGGACTCCCCCTGCTCACCCACACCGGTGCCCTCGGCAATGCGACCGAGGACATCAGCGGCATGGACACCGTCACCGACGCCCTGCTCGCCGCGATCCTCGCCGCGATCATCTGGACCGGCGCCGGCAACAGCCTGCGCATGGCCAGACTCCGGGAACACCTTCCGGAGCTGCAGGCCCGCACGCTCACCCGGAGGGCCGTCCCCGTCGAGTCCGCAACACCCCTGTCCGAGGCCCTGCGGCGGGCCAACGAAGTCGGTGCCCGAGCGCTCGTGGTGGTCGACGGCCACGGCGATCCGACGGCCCTGGTGCGCGAGAGCGCCATCGTCGGCGTTCCGGAACACCGCCGTCCGTGGGTCGCCGTCAGCGGACTCGCGCAGGAGCTCACCGAGGGCATGAAGGTCCCCGCCGAGCTCGTCGGAGAGGCCCTTCTCGACCGCCTCCGCGCGACCCCCGCGACGGAGTACCTGGTCGTCGAGGAGTCGGGCGAGATCTACGGGGTGCTGTCCACGGCGGACGTCGAGCGGGCCTTCGTCCAGGCCATGGCACGACCGTCCTCGTAACCCCGGTACTCTGGTCACATGTCCGAACCGACCGGTGCCGCCCGCCGTCGCGGGCCCTTCAAGGTCGGGGACCAGGTCCAGCTCACCGACCCCAAGGGACGCCACTACACGTTCACGCTCGAGGCCGGGAAGAACTTCCACACCCACAAGGGTTCCTTCCCGCACGACGAGCTGATCGGTGCTCCCGAGGGCAGTGTTGTCCGTACCACGGGAAACGTCGCCTACCTCGCGCTGCGCCCCCTGCTCCCCGACTACGTCCTGTCCATGCCCCGCGGTGCCGCCGTGGTCTACCCCAAGGACGCGGGGCAGATCCTGGCGTTCGCCGACATCTTCCCCGGCGCCCGCGTCGTCGAGGCCGGGGTCGGGTCGGGCTCGCTCAGCAGCTTCCTGCTCCGCGCGATCGGCGACGAGGGCATGCTGCACTCGTACGAGCGGCGCGAGGACTTCGCGGAGATCGCCCAGGGCAACGTGGAGCGCTACTTCGGCGGTCCGCACCCCGCGTGGACCCTCACCGTCGGTGATCTCCAGGACAACCTCTCGGACACCGACGTCGACCGGGTCATCCTCGACATGCTCGCCCCCTGGGAGTGCCTGGAGGCCGTCTCCAAGGCGCTCGTTCCCGGTGGCATCCTCTGCGCCTACGTGGCCACCACCACGCAGCTCGCGAGGACCGTGGAGTCGATCCGGGAGATCGGCTGCTACGCCGAGCCGCAGCCCTGGGAGTCCATGATCCGCAACTGGCACGTCGAGGGCCTGGCCGTCCGGCCGGACCATCGCATGATCGGCCACACGGGCTTCCTGGTCACCGCACGCCGACTCGCGGACGGCGTGGAGCCCCCGATGCGCCGGCGCCGGCCCGCCAAGGGCGCCTACGGTGAGGACTACGAGGGCCCCAACAAGGGCTGACCCGTCATCAGGGCCGAGGCCCCCACAACACGGTGGTGCCGTCACGGAGTTCCCGCAGGACAAAACGGAACTCTGTGGCGGCATCTTTGCGTTGGTGCACCGCGCGGAGGTTCGCACCCTGCTGTTCCCGCACGCTGTGACGTGTGGCACCATGCGGGACACCCCCCAGCACCGCTGTTCACAGGAGACGCCTCAGTGCAGACCTCCGCCGTCCCGGAACTCGCGCACACCCACGCCCGACCGGTCCACTGGCTCGCCACCGCGACGGCGATGGCCGCGGTCGTCGCCGGGGCCGGGCTGTTCCAGCCGGACCCCGCCAAGGCCAGCCAGTCCGGGGCCGGCATCACCACGGCCGCGGCGCCCGCGCCCGACGCGGGAGCCGTCGAGCTGCCGCTGGAATGCGGTGCGGTGCCCGTCCAGGTGGTCAGGAAGGCCTCGGGGGACCTCGACGGGGACGGCAGTGCGGAGACGGTCGTGGTGGCCCGCTGCGAGGCCGGCATGGGGACCCCGCCCAGCGGCGTGTACGTGCTCGCCCGGTCGACGGCGGGCGCCCCCCGGGTCGTCGCGGCCCTCGTGGAACCCGCCCAGAAGCTGAGCGTCGGGGACCTCGCCGTACGTGACGGGGTCGTCACGGCGACGCTCCTCGGTTACTCGTCGCCCGACGTGCCGCGGTGCTGCCCGGATCGGCGGGACGCGGTCAAGTGGCAGTGGCGCGGTGGGAAGTTCGTACAGACCGACCAGGGCGCCGCGGGTGCGGGGAGTGCGTGACCGGTCACCTTGCGTCTACTCGGCGTCGGGGCCGTAGACCTCGACCTTGTCCGCGACCCGGCGCACGTGGATGCAGTCGCCCGGGCACTCCTTGGCCGAGTCGATGACGTCGGTCAGCAGCGGCAGCGGCACGGCCGTTGTGGCGCCGGGCTGCTGCAGCAGCTCGTCGTCCGGGCTCTTCACGTAGGCCAGCCCGTCGATGTCGAGTTCGAAGACCTCGGGGGCGTACTGGGCGCAGATTCCGTCGCCGGTGCAGAGGTCCTGATCGATCCAGACTTCGAGAGCCTCGTCCATGTCGCCGTCCGTTCCTGCGCGGTGTGCATCAAGGGGTGTGCATCAATAAGTGCCACCCTTGACGGGTGTTGACCGGTCCGACCTTACAACCGCCCGCTTTCCGATGTTGATGGGTGGGTATTCACCTGGCGTGAGGGAGGGCGCAAGGGTGAAGATCGGACACACCCCTTCCGTCTTTGTGATCTAGGGGTTTCAATCACCACCCACCCAGGTAGGGTCAGGAAGCGTCCAGCTCCCCTTGGAGGAGGTGAGGACCGTGGCAGCCCACGACGACGACAACAACCGCGGCTTCCGGCCGGGGCGGGGGTCTGAAGACCCTGCCGGCCAGGTTGCCTATCTTGAGCAGGAGATCGCCGTCCTGCGCCGCAAGCTCGCCGACTCTCCGCGTCATACGAGGATTCTCGAGGAGCGGATCGTCGAGCTGCAGACAAACCTGGCCGGCGTGTCCGCTCAGAACGAACGACTGGCGAACACGCTCCGTGAGGCCCGCGACCAGATCGTGGCCCTCAAGGAAGAAGTCGACCGGCTCGCCCAGCCGCCGGCCGGCTTCGGTGTCTTCCTGCAGGCCAACGAGGACGGCACCGTCGACATCTTCACCGGGGGCCGCAAGCTCCGGGTGAACGTCAGCCCCAGCGTCGAGCCGGACGAGCTCAGGCGCGGCCAGGAAGTGATGCTCAACGAGGCCCTCAACGTGGTCGAGGCCATGGAGTTCGAGCGCGCCGGGGACATCGTCACCCTCAAGGAGGTCCTCGAGGACGGCGAGCGCGCCCTGGTGATCGGGCACACCGACGAGGAACGGGTGGTGCGGCTCGCGGACTCGCTGCTGGACGCCACCATCCGCCCCGGCGACGCCCTGCTGCTCGAGCCCCGCTCCGGATACGTCTACGAGGTGATCCCGAAGAGCGAGGTCGAGGAACTGGTCCTCGAAGAGGTCCCGGACGTCGATTACGACAAGATCGGCGGCCTCGGCGGCCAGATCGAAATGATCCGGGACGCCGTCGAGCTCCCGTACCTCCACCCGGACCTCTTCAAGGAGCACGAACTGCGGCCCCCGAAGGGCATCCTGCTCTACGGTCCGCCCGGCTGCGGCAAGACGCTGATCGCCAAGGCCGTCGCCAACTCCCTTGCCAAGAAGGTCGCCGAGGTGACCGGTCAGCCCGCGGGGAAGAGCTACTTCCTCAACATCAAGGGCCCCGAGCTCCTCAACAAGTACGTCGGTGAGACCGAGCGGCACATCCGTCTCGTCTTCCAGCGGGCCAGGGAGAAGGCGAGCGAGGGCACGCCCGTCATCGTCTTCTTCGACGAGATGGAGTCCCTGTTCCGCACCCGCGGATCAGGGGTCAGCTCGGACGTCGAGAACACGATCGTTCCGCAGCTGCTCGCGGAGATCGACGGTGTGGAGGGTCTCGAGAACGTCATCGTGATCGGTGCCTCCAACCGGGAGGACATGATCGACCCCGCAATCCTGCGGCCCGGCCGGCTCGACGTCAAGATCAAGATCGAGCGTCCGGACGCGGAGGCCGCGAAGGACATCTTCGCGAAGTACCTGACGCCTTCGCTCCCGCTGCACGCGGACGACCTGTCCGAGCACACCGGCTCCAAGGAGGCGGCGGTCCACGGCATGATCCAGTCGGTCGTGGAGCAGATGTACGCGGAGAGCGAGGAGAACCGGTTCCTCGAGGTCACGTACGCCAACGGGGACAAGGAAGTCCTGTATTTCAAGGACTTCAACTCCGGCGCCATGATCCAGAACATCGTGGACCGGGCCAAGAAGATGGCCATCAAGGCCTTCCTCGACCACGACCAGAAGGGGCTCCGCGTCTCCCACCTCCTCCAGGCATGCGTGGACGAGTTCAAGGAGAACGAGGACCTGCCCAACACCACCAACCCGGACGACTGGGCCCGCATCTCCGGCAAGAAGGGCGAGCGGATCGTGTTCATCCGCACGCTCGTCACCGGAAAGCAGGGCGCGGACACCGGGCGCTCCATCGACACGGTGGCGAACACCGGGCAGTACCTGTAGATCGCGGACCGGCTGCGGATGTCCGGAGGGCATCCGCAGCCGCCTGCTTTCCGAGGCTCCCGGACGGGTAATCCCACCACACAGAGCAATGACCGGATTGATCTCCCCACCTCGCGCAGAGGCGTTCTAGGCTCTTGGATACCGCCGAGTCGCGCAGTGCGGGGACGGGCACCGCACACGCATCGGGGAACGAGCGGTACTTGAGCGCCGCAACCGAAGGGGAGCGCCGCCGGGCAAGGAGGGCCGCATGACCGTACGGCGAGTAATGGGTATCGAGACGGAGTACGGGATCTCCGTCCCCGGCCACCCGAACGCCAATGCCATGCTCACCTCGTCCCAGATCGTCAACGCGTACGCGGCGGCGATGCACCGGGCGCGACGTGCCCGCTGGGACTTCGAGGAGGAGAATCCGCTGCGGGACGCCCGCGGCTTCGACCTCGCCCGCGAGGCCGCCGATTCCAGCCAGCTCACGGACGAGGACATCGGTCTGGCGAACGTGATCCTCACCAACGGGGCCAGGCTCTACGTCGACCACGCCCACCCCGAGTACAGTGCCCCCGAGGTCACCAATCCGCGTGACGCCGTGCTCTGGGACAAGGCGGGCGAGCGGATCATGGCGGAGGCGGCCGAGCGGGCCGCCCAGCTCCCCGGCGCCCAGCCCATCCACCTGTACAAGAACAACACCGACAACAAGGGCGCGTCCTACGGCACGCACGAGAACTACCTGATGAAGCGGGACACCCCCTTCTCGGACATCGTGCGGCACCTCACCCCGTTCTTCGTGTCCCGCCAGGTGGTGACCGGCGCCGGTCGCGTCGGCATCGGCCAGGACGGCCACGAGCACGGGTTCCAGATCAGCCAGCGGGCGGACTACTTCGAGGTCGAGGTCGGGCTGGAGACCACGCTGAAGCGCCCCATCATCAACACCAGGGACGAACCCCACGCGGACGCGGAGAAGTACCGCAGACTGCACGTGATCATCGGCGACGCGAACCTGTCGGAGATCTCGACGTACCTGAAGCTCGGTACGACCGCCCTGGTGCTGTCCATGATCGAGGACGGCTTCATCAACGTGGACCTCGCCGTCGACCAGCCGGTGCGCACGCTGCACCAGGTCTCCCACGACCCGACGCTCCAACACCTGATCACGCTGCGCAGCGGTCGGACGCTCACCGCGGTCCAACTGCAGATGGAGTACTTCGAGCTGGCCCGTAAGTACGTGGAGGAGCGCTTCGGAGCGGACGCGGACGAGCAGACCAAGGACGTGCTGGTCCGCTGGGAAGACACCCTCAACCGGCTGGAGGGTGATCTGATGAGTCTCTCCGGGGAGCTCGACTGGGTCGCGAAGCGGGAGATCCTCGAGGGGTACCGGCGCAGGGACGGCCTGGGCTGGGACGCCGCCAGGTTGCACCTCGTGGACCTCCAGTACGCGGACGTGCGCCCCGAGAAGGGCCTGTACAACCGTCTGGCGGCCCGGGGCAAGATGAAGCGGCTCCTGGACGAGACCGACGTCGAACGGGCCGAGAGCAAGCCCCCTGAGGATACGAGGGCGTATTTCCGCGGCCGCTGCCTGGAGCAGTACGCGGACGACGTCGCTGCGGCCTCCTGGGACTCCGTGATCTTCGATCTGCCCGGACGTGACTCTCTGCAACGGGTGCCCACGCTGGAACCGCTGCGTGGTACACGCAACCATGTGAAAGAGCTGCTGGACCGGTGCCGTACCGCGGAAGAACTGGTCCGCGTCCTGTCCGGGGGCTGAAATGGCCCGCGTCCGGGAATCATGAAGATGGCCGCCGGACGTTGAGCAAAGTGCGGGGCCGATGTCGGACCCTGCTTGTAGGGTCTGATCTTGAGTGAGCCGAACCAAACGGGCAAACCGAGCGGGGTGAGGGATATGGCGACCAAGGACACCGGCGGCGGACAGCAGAAGGCCACGCGCTCCACGGAGGAGGTCGAGGAGCAGGCGCAGGACGCGCAGGCTTCTGAGGACCTCAAGGAGCGTCAGGAGAAGCTCTCGGACGACGTCGACTCCGTGCTCGACGAGATCGACGACGTCCTCGAGGAGAACGCAGAGGACTTCGTCCGGTCATTTGTCCAAAAGGGCGGCGAGTAGCGGCCCCAACTTCGCTCAGCGCACCACCCGTTGTCCGTTCCGGTCCCGCCGTCCCCAGGGGCGGCGGGCGCCGGAGCGGATGACCGGCGACGGCACGGGTAAGGTCCGTGCAATGCATGCAAGATCGGCCCGCGGCCCCTCAAGCGGGCCGCCGCCTATTCGGAAGGAATCGCGTGGAAGCCAATCCTCGTAGCACCGGGCGTCTGCCGGCAGCCTTCCTGACGCCCGGCTCGTCGTCGTTCATGGACTTCCTGGGCGAGCACTCGCCGGAGCTGCTCCCGGGCAAGCGCGTCCTACCGCCCGTCCAGGGCGCCGTCGAAGCACCGCACGGTACGACGATCGTCTCCGTCTCGTTCCCCGGTGGCGTGGTGCTCGCCGGTGACCGCCGCGCGACCATGGGCAACGTCATCGCCCAGCGCGACATCGAGAAGGTGTTCCCCGCCGACGAGTATTCGGCCGTGGGCATCGCCGGCACGGCCGGTCTCGCCGTGGAGATGGTGAAGCTGTTCCAGTTGGAGCTGGAGCACTTCGAGAAGGTGGAAGGCGCCCAGCTCTCCCTCGAGGGCAAGGCGAACCGTCTCTCCACGATGATCCGCAGCAACCTCGGCATGGCGATGCAGGGCCTCGCCGTGGTCCCCCTCTTCGCGGGCTGGGACGTCGACCGCGAGAAGGGGCGCATCTTCTCGTACGACGTCACGGGAGGACGTTCCGAGGAGCACGGCTACGCGGCCACCGGCTCCGGTTCGCTCTTCGCCCGGGGGGCGATGAAGAAGCTCTACCGCAACGACCTGACGGAGGAGCAGGCCGTCACGCTCGTCGTGCAGGCGCTGTACGACGCCGCCGACGATGACTCCGCGACGGGCGGGCCGGACATGGCCCGCCGCATCTATCCGATCGTCACCGTCATCACGGACGAGGGCTTCCGGAAGCTGACCGACGCCGAGTCCTCCGAGGTCGCCCGCGCGATCCTGGAGCGCCGCCTGGAGCAGCCCGACGGCCCTCGTGCCGCGCTGCTGTGATGTCTCCCCAGCCACCACCGCAGGGCGGTGCCCCCACGCCACTGACAGAAAGGGACGGATAGCCGGTGTCGACGCCGTTTTACGTCTCACCCCAGCAGGCCATGGCCGACCGGGCCGAGTACGCCCGCAAGGGCATCGCCCGCGGCCGCAGCCTGGTCGTCCTCCAGTACGCCGACGGCATCGTCTTCGTCGGTGAGAACCCGTCCCGGGCGCTGCACAAGTTCAGCGAGATCTACGACCGGATCGGTTTCGCTGCGGCCGGAAAGTACAACGAGTACGAGAACCTCCGGATCGGCGGCGTCCGTTACGCCGATCTGCGTGGATACACCTACGACCGCGATGATGTGACGGCCCGTGGGTTGGCCAACGTCTACGCGCAGACGCTGGGCACGATCTTCTCCAGCGCCGGCGAGAAGCCCTACGAAGTGGAGCTGGTCGTCGCCGAGGTCGGTACCTCACCCGAGGGCGACCAGATCTACCGCCTCCCGCACGACGGGTCGATCGTGGACGAGCACGGCTCGGTCGCGGTCGGCGGTAATGCGGAGCAGATCAGCAGCTTCCTCGACCAGCGGCACAGGGACGGGATGTCGCTCGCCGAGGCGTTGAAGCTCGCCGTGCAGGCGCTCTCCCGTGACACCAACGGTAGCGAGCGGGAGATCCCCGCCGAGCGGCTCGAGGTCGCCGTTCTGGACCGCACGCGCCCGCAGCAGCGCAAGTTCAAGCGCATCGTGGGACGGCAGCTGTCGCGGCTGCTCCAGGCCGACGACGCCGCCTCCACGCCCACGGAGGTGCCGTCCGACACGGAGGAGAACGAGGCGGAGGAGAAGTAACCGCTCGCGTTCCGCGGAACTGCGACCGGGGCGCGTCGGTGGACCGGGGCGCAGACGTGTGCGGGAGTCGGCCGTCGCACCCTTCGGGGACCGCGGGCCCGTGCAGCTGGTGCTCCGTCCAGCTTCCGTGCGGGAGCGGCGCGCCCGGTGCGTGCAGCTCAGCCGGTGCGTGCCGGCCGGTGGGAGGCGCCCTCGAGGTCGTCGCCCGGTCGGCCGCGCACGGCTTCCAGGGCCGCCGTGCGCGCCAGCCGGTCTCCCGTGCCGTCCGCCGGGCAATCCGGCGGACGTGCCGTCCGTTCGCCCGGCGCCGGACCGCCCGCCACCCGCTTCCCCTGCGGGACGGTCCACCGGCCGGGGCGGGTGCCGAGCGGACGGGCGCGTCCGCCGGTAGCGGTGCGCCACGGGAAAGGCCACGGAGCCCGTGCCGGCGCGCTGTGCGGGCCGTGGCGGGGCTCGAACCGTTCGTAGCCGACAGCACGGCGCGGGCCCGATTCAGGAGGCCGAGCGGGGAGAGCACCTGCTGACCGGGGTCGTGACGCCGGCCGCCCCGTGGGACCGGCACGCAGCCCCTGCGATCCACGCAGCGGAACCGGGGCGCACCGGCCCGTCGCGCGGGCCACCGTGGGGCACCCGCCCTCCCTACGCGCCGCGCGGGGTCCTCCGGGTGGCAGGGCCGCTCCCGCCGCGGGCCGGTGTCAGGACGCGACGGGTCCCGTGGTCCCCCGGGGGACCAGGGTCACCGGGAGGTCGCCCGGCGTCGGGGTGCGGCCTTCCAGCACCGCGAGGAGCGCCGACATTCCCGTCTCGCCGATGCGTTCCGCCGGCAGCCGGACCGTGGTGAGTTCCGGCTCCAGCGCCGTAGCGAGGGCCAGGTCGTCGAAGCCGGTCACCGAGATGTCTTCGGGGACCCGCAGGCCGAGACGGCGGACGGCCTTGCACGCACCCGCCGCGAGGACGTCGTCGTCGCAGACCAGGGCGGTCGGGCGGGCGCCCGGTGCGGTCAGGGCGCGCTCGGCGGACTCCCGGGCGCTGCCCACGTCGAGGGGTGTCGGGACCGTGCGCAACCGCGCACCCGGCACCGCGCGCAACGCCGCGCCCAGGGCTTGCGCCCGTACCTCGAAGGTCCAGGACGGAACCGCCGAGGCGAGGTGGACGAAGTCGCGGTGTCCCAGGCCGAGCAGATGGTCCGTCACCTGCCGCATCCCGTCGGCGATGTCGAGGTTCACCTGGGCCGCGGACACGGGGTCCGACGGGTCGCTGTCGAGCATCACGAGCGGCAGGTCGGAGCCGCGGATCGCGTCGAGCGCCCCGGCGGCCATCGAGGAGGCGATCACCCCGTCCAGCGCGGCGCGGGCGGAGGCGAAGGGGTCCTTGGCCGGTCCTACGCCTTCGGGGGAGGGGTACAGGACCACCCCGAAGCCGTGTTCGGCGGCCACGGCGGCCGCGCCCGCGTACACGCGCGCGAAGAACTCGTTGGACAGTGCGGGCACCACGAGCAGCGCCGTACGGGTCCGGCCCAGCCGTAGGTTGCGGGCGGCGAGGTTCGGTCGGTACCCCAGGTCCTTCGCGGCCTCGCGCACCAGTCCCGCCGTGCGCTCGGACACCCGCCCCTGCCACTTGTCGCCCAGCACCAGTGACACCGTGGCCTGTGAGACCCCGGCCGCACGTGCGACGTCCCTGCTGGTCGGCCGCGCACCACCGGCCGGCTCCCGGGTTTGCACACTCGCCTCCGCGTCGGGTTTCCGCGTACCGCGGGAGTGGACTCGCGGTCTGGAGACATGGTACGTATAACTGAGTTAGTTATACGTACAACTGCCCGTGGCGGGCCGAACGAACGAGGCGGATCGATGGGCGCCGGACTCTCCGGTTACGCGGACATCCTCAAGGCACCGCACGCGGCGAGGCTGCTCGCGGGCACGCTCGTGGGGCGCCTGCCCAATGCCACCGCGCACATCGCGATCGTGCTCTTCACCCGTGCGCAGGGCGGCAGCTACACCCTGGCCGGTGCCCTCGCAGCCGTCTACGGCCTGGCCACCGCCGTCGGCCAGCCGCTCCTCGGCCGGGCCGTCGACCTGCACGGCCAGCCCCGCGTCCAGCTCCCGGCAGCCGTCGTGTCCGCGCTGGGCATGGCGCTGTTCGCGGTCGTCGGCATCGGCCACCTCCCGCCGGCCTACGCGGCCGTCGCCGTCGCCGGGTTCTTCACACCGCCCCTCGAAGGCGGTCTGCGCGCCTTGTGGCCCAGCGTCCTCGGGCGACAGGAGGAGCGGGTGCACCGCGCCTACGCCATGGACGCGGTCGCCCAGGAAGTGATGTTCACCGTCGGTCCGTTGCTGGTGACGCTGCTCGTCTGGCTCTGGTCGCCCGGTGCCGCGCTGCTCGTCATCAACGCCGTCGGCGTCCTGGGGGCGCTGTCCGTGGTGCTCTCCGGTCCTTCCCGTGCCTGGCGTTCCGCGCCCCGGGCGGCCCACTGGCTCGGCGCCCTCCGCTCGCCCGGCCTGCTCGCACTGCTCGGCTCGTTCTTCTTCGTCGGCCTCGCCCTCGGGTCCATCACGGTCGCGGGCGTCGCCTACGCCGACGACCACGGCCGTGCGTCCGTGTACGGCTGGCTGATGGCCGCCCTCGGTCTGGGCGCCCTCGTCGGGGGCGTCGGCTACGGCGCGCGCCAGTGGGTCGGGGCACCCGAGCGGCGGCTGACCGCCATCGTGGGCCTGCTCGCCCTGGGCTACCTGCCGCTCGTCCTCACGCCCGGGGTGCCGGCCATGACGGCGCTGGCCGCCGTCGCGGGTGTGTTCCTGGCGCCGGCGATCGCCTGCGCCTTCATCGTGGTCGACCGGCACGCGCCCTCCGGCACCGTCACCGAGGCCTTCTCCTGGCTGGTGACCACGTTCGGCGTCGGGGCGGCCGTCGGTACCGCCGCCGCAGGACCGGCCGTGGAACTCGGCGGGACCACCGCGGGCTTCGCCGTCGCCGCCGCCGGCGGGGTGGCCGCGCTCCTGGTGCTCCTGGCGACCGGACGGGTCATCGCGGCTCCCGTGCGCAGGGCTCATATCGCGTCGACGGACGAAAATGATCGAAGCGGTGCTGCCGAACCCGGTTTCAGCTCAGGCCATCGGGCGTAATGTTCCTTCATGGACCGCCGCATTTTCGGGCTGGAGAACGAGTACGGCGTCACGTGCACGTTCAGGGGACAGCGCCGACTGTCTCCTGACGAAGTGGCGCGCTACCTCTTCCGCCGAGTTGTGTCATGGGGCCGCAGCAGCAACGTCTTCCTGCGCAACGGCGCCCGCCTCTACCTCGACGTGGGTTCGCATCCGGAATACGCAACGCCCGAGTGCGACAACGTGACCGAACTGGTCACGCACGACAAGGCGGGCGAGCGCATCCTCGAAGGCCTGCTCGTCGATGCCGAACGCCGCCTGCACGAGGAGGGAATCGCGGGCGACGTCTACCTCTTCAAGAACAACACCGATTCGGCGGGAAACTCCTACGGCTGCCACGAGAACTACCTCGTCGCGCGCCACGGAGAGTTCTCCCGGCTCGCGGACATCCTCATCCCGTTCCTCGTCACCCGCCAGCTGCTCTGTGGTGCGGGCAAGGTGCTGCAGACGCCTCGCGGGGCGGTGTACTGCGTCAGCCAGCGCGCCGAGCACATCTGGGAGGGCGTCAGCTCCGCCACGACCCGCTCCCGGCCCATCATCAACACCCGGGACGAACCGCACGCGGACGCCGAGCGCTACCGCCGCCTGCACGTCATCGTCGGCGACTCGAACATGTCCGAGACGACGATGCTGCTCAAGGTCGGTGCCACCGACCTGGTCCTGCGCATGATCGAGGCGGGCACGGTCATGCGCGACCTGACCCTGGAGAACCCGATCAGGGCCATCCGCGAGGTCAGCCACGACATCACGGGACAGCGCAAGGTGCGGCTGGCCAGCGGGCGCGAGGCATCGGCCCTGGAGGTGCAGCGCGAGTACTACGAAAAGGCCGTCGACTTCGTCGACCGCCGCGGTATCCGCACCGGCACGGTCGCCCAGGTCCTGGAGCTGTGGGGTCGCACACTCGACGCGGTCGAGCAGGAGGACCTCGACCGGATCGCCACCGAAATCGACTGGGTGATGAAGTACAAGCTCATCGAGCGGTACCGGGCGAAGCACAACATGACGATGTCCCATCCGCGGGTCGCGCAGATAGACCTCGCCTACCACGACATCCACCGCCGCCGGGGCCTCTACTACCTGCTGGAGAAGAAGGGCCAGGCCGCCCGGATCTGCAACGACCTGAAGATCTTCGAGGGCAAGTCAGTGCCCCCGCAGACCACCAGGGCGCGGTTGCGCGGCGACTTCATCCGCCGCGCCCAGGAGCAGCGGCGCGACTTCACGGTCGACTGGGTGCACCTCAAACTCAATGACCAGGCCCAGCGCACCGTGTTGTGCAAGGACCCCTTCCGATCCGTCGACGACCGCGTGGAGAAGCTGATCGCCGGAATGTAGCTTTCCGCAGGAGTGGAACGGGCCCCGTACGTTCTCGTGCGGGGCCCGTGGCACGGCCTAGAGTGTCGAGCGACCGATGTGCCGTCTGAGATCTGAGGAACACGTGCGCCGACTTGCCGGCCTTCTCGTCGTCCCCCTGCTGCTGCTCACCGCCGTGGCGTGCGGGGACGACAAGGCCTCCGATTCCGCCTCGTCCTCGAACGGACTCCCCGCCATCAGTGCGGGGGAGAAGTTCGGGGAGAAGCCCACCCTCGCCAAGGGCGAGGGCAACCCGCCCAAGGACCTCAAGATCAAGGTCATCAGCGAGGGCAAGGGCCAGCAGCTCAAGAAGGGCGACCAGGCCCAGGTGGACTACCTCGGGCAGGTGTGGGACGGGGACAAGCCCTTCGACAACAGCTTCGACCGTGGCGAGCCGTTCGCGGTGACCATCGGTGGCGGCGGTGTCATCGAGGGCTGGCAGAAGGCGCTCGACGGCCAGAAGGTCGGCAGCCGCCTGGAGGTGTCGATCCCGCCGACCCTCGGCTACGGAGCGCAGGGCCAGGGCGACATCCCGCCCAACGCCACGCTCGTGTTCGTCATGGACATCGTCAAAGGTGTGACCATCCCGACGGCGGCCAAGGGGACCCCGGTCGCCCAGGACAACATCAACCTGCCGAAGGTGGGGACGAACACGGACGGCAAGGCCCCGTCCGTCACGGTGCCCAAGAAGCCGGCCCCGACCAAGCTCGTCTCGAACTACATCATCGAGGGCACCGGCCCCGTGGTGAAGGCCGGTGACACGGTCTCCGTTCAGTACAAGGGCGTGCTGTGGAAGGACGGCAAGGAGTTCGACAGCAGCTACTCCAAGGGCGCGCCGGTGACGTTCCCGCTCGCCAACGTGATCCCTGGGTGGCAGAAGGGCCTGGAGGGCAAGAAGGTCGGCAGCAGGGTGCTGCTCGTCGTGCCGCCGGACATGGGCTACGGCGACCAGGGTCAGGGCCCCATCCCGCCGAAGTCCACGTTGGTCTTCTCCGTCGACATCCTCGCGGTTCTGTAAGACTGTCCCGGTTGACTCGCACAAGGAACGCAAGGAGCAACACGTGAGCATCGACAAGCCCGAGATCGACTTCCCGGGCGGCGAGCCGCCGGCCGACCTGGAGATCAAGGACATCTGGGAGGGCGACGGTCGCGAGGCCAAGGCGGGCGACACCGTCTCCGTCCACTACGTGGGTGTGGCCTTCTCGACCGGCGAGGAGTTCGACGCGTCCTGGAACCGCGGCACTCCGCTGCAGTTCCAGCTTGGTGTCGGCCAGGTCATTCCGGGCTGGGACAAGGGCGTGCAGGGCATGAAGGTCGGCGGGCGCCGCCAGCTGACCATCCCGGCGCACCTCGCGTACGGCGACCGCGGCGCCGGTGGCGGCCGGATCAAGCCGGGCGAGACGCTGATCTTCGTCTGCGACCTGGTCGCCATCTGATCGCAACCGGTCGGAACGGGGCCCGTGCTCCCCCGGACTGCGTCCGGGGGTTCCTCCAGTGGGGGGCGCGGGCCCCGCGCTTTTGTCCTGACACGCCGTAGCGGTAGGTTCGACGACCAGAAGGACTGCGAGGGAAGGGCGGGAAGGTCGTCGATGGCGATTGCCAAGGCCGAGCGGCTGATGAACCTGGCGCTGTGTCTGCTCGGGACACGGCGGCCGCTCAGCAAGCGGGAGCTGCGCGGCTCCATCGAGGCCTACCTGGAAGCGAGCTCGGACGACTCCTTCAACCGGATGTTCGAGCGCGACAAGGACGATCTGCGGGAACTCGGCCTGGTCATCGCAACCGTGGAGAACATCGAGGGCGAGACGGGCTACCTGGCCCGCCGCGACTCCAACCGGCTGCCGCCCATCACCCTCGACGCCGAGGAGGCCGCCGCGCTCGGACTCGCCGCCAAGGTGTGGCAGTCGGCCCGGCTGGCCGGGGCCGCGAGCGGCGCGCTGCAGAAGCTGCGGGCGGCCGGCATGCCCGAAGCCGAGGACGCGTTCGAAACGCAGCAGAGCGCTCTCGAACCGCGCATCCCCGTCCACGAAGCCGCATTCGAGCCGCTGATGCTCGCCTGCCGGGACCGTCGGCCCGTCACCTTCGACTACCGCAAGTCGAATGCCGTGCGCCCGGAGACCCGCCACGTGGAGCCGTGGACGCTGGAGTGCTGGCGCGGACACTGGTACCTCGCCGGCTGGGACCGTGACCGGGGGGCCGAACGCGTCTTCCGGCTCTCGAGGATCACGGGCAAGGTCCGGTCCCGCGCGGGAAGCTTCACCGCGCCGGTGCCCGACGTGGTGACCGTGCGGGAGACCGTGGAGAGCTGGGCGGGGGAGACCGCGACCCGTTCGGCGTTGATCAGGCTCAGGTCGGGAGCCGGCTACCCGCTCCGCGCCCGCGCCTCCGCCGTCCGGGAACTCGGCGACGGCTGGGACGAGTTGGAGATTCCGTACGGCCACGGCCTCGATGCCTGGCTCGTCGAGTTCGGCCCGGACGTCGTGGTGCTGGAGCCCGCCGACCTGCGGGCCGACGTGGTGGACCGGCTGCGTGCCGTGGCCAAGGGCTGAGGGGATGCGGAGGACCATGGCCGCGAACGCCATCGACCAGACCCGGCGGATGCTTTCGCTGGTGACCTATCTGCGTGAGCGCCCCGGTGCGCGCGTGGGGGACGTCGCCCGCGCCTTCGGGATCACCGAGGACGAGCTGATCTCCGACCTCGACGTGCTGCCCATGTGCGGGACCAGTTTCCGCGGCGGCGACCTGCTCGACATCGACACCGACGGCGACCGCATCTGGTGGCACAACCCCGATGACGTCGCCGAGCCGCTCCGGCTCGCGGCCGACGAGGCGACGGCGCTGCTCGTCGCGGCACGTGCCGTCGCCACCCTGCCGGGGCTGCGCAAGGGCGACCGGGAGGCCCTGCTGCGGGCCACCGCCAAGCTGGAGGCGGCCGCCGGCGAGGCGGCGGGCGCCAGCGCCCGCCTGTCGGTCACCTTCGAGTCCGAGGGCGGGGTCTTCGCCGAGGTGGACCGGGCGATCTCCGAGCGCCGCAGACTGTGGCTGCGCTACTACTCCCCGGCACGGGACGAGCTCACCGAGCGTGAGGTCGACCCGATCCGGCTGTTCGCCGTGGGCCACACGTACATGGAGGCGTGGTGCTACCTCAGCGAGGCGCGCCGTACCTTCCGTCTCGACCGGGTGGCCGAGATCCAGCTGCTGGACGAACCGTCCGCGCCGCCGGAGATCGAGCTGCGCGATCTGTCGGAGGGGCTGGTGCAGCCCTCGGCGGGGGATCCGCAGGTCGTGGTCGAGGTGGGGCCCGGCGGCCGCTGGGTCGCCGAGTACTACCCGCACGACAGTGCGCAGGAGCTGCCCGACGGCGGCCTGCGCATCACCCTTCGCACGCCCGACCCCGCGTCCCTGCGGCGGCTCGCGCTGCGACTCGGCCGCGACGGTCGCATCGTCGCACCCCAGGACCTCGCGGAAAACGCACGGCAGGCGGCGCGTGAGGCGCTCGCCGCGTACGACGGCCAGGACTGACGACGATGGGGAGCACCCAGGCGATGACCGCGATCCGAGACATACCGGGGGCGCATCGATGGTGACCGGTACACCGCTGTCCACGGTCCCCGTGCTGTTCAAGGCCGCCTGCCCGGACTGCCGCGCCCGCTTCGAGCTGTCGGCGAACGCCCTGCGCCTGGCGATCGGGGCGAGCAGGCGCACCACGTTCTACTCCTTCACCTGCCCGGAGTGCGGGGCCGCCGTCCGCAAGCCCGCCGGGGAGCGGATCGTGGAGCTCCTCACGGGCGGCGGTGTGCGGACGCTGCGCCTCCACTCCCTCTGACCCGAAGGCTCGCACCATGCTCTGGCCCATGCTCGCCATCGCCCTGGGATTTCTGGGCATCGCCGTCCTCGGCGTCCTCGGGATCCGGGTCTTCCTGGAGGCCGAGCGACTCGGCCGCCAGGTGGCCAGGACCACGGACCGGGTCAACCGCGCCGCGGAGGACTTGGAGCGGGCGGCTGCCGACCTGGCGCGCACCGGCGAGGCGCTGCGGTAGCGCACCGCGCGGAGAGCGCGGTCTCCTGTCGTCGTGGCCCGAGGGGTACCCTGCGGGTAACGGCCCAGACAGTGACGTACGGGCCGCAATCGTGAGTACGCTCCGGCATTGCCCTGCGTTTACTCCGGCGGGTTACGATCGCATTCAAGCTGGTGATCGGACGCCTGTCCGACCGACAGAGCAGCCCGCCCCACAGCCGCCTCAGTGAGAAGGAAGTCGCACATGATCGGCAATCTGAAGCCCCTTGAGATCCTTCTGATCATCGTGGTGATCCTGTTGCTGTTCGGTGCCAAGAAGCTGCCCGACATGGCCCGTTCCCTCGGCAAGTCCGCTCGCATCCTGAAGAGCGAGGCCAAGGCGATGAAGAAGGACGACGAGCCGGCTGCCGGTTCCGGGACGCCCAACGGGCAGACGGCGCAGCAGGACGCCGCCCCCCGTACGATCCAAGCCGCGCCCGGTGACGTGACCAGCAGCCGTCCGGTCTCGGAGCCGAACCGCACGACGCAGAGCTGACCTGGTTCCCCGACGGTTTTTCGTACGAGACGAGGAAGTGGGTTGCTCAAGTCTGCCCGCAAGCAGGAGAAGGACGCCGAGGGGCGGATGTCTCTCGGCGAGCACCTGCGTGAGCTGCGCAACAGGCTGCTGAAGTCGGTCCTGGCCATCGCCGTGGTCACGGTCGCCGCCGCCTTCTTCCAGAAGGAAATCTTCCACTTTCTGATGCAGCCGATCCTGGAGTCGGTCGGTTGCGTCGACGGCGCAGAGGTCATGCGCAACGGCAGGCCCTGCGCCGAGATGACCACCCAGGGCCTGCTCTCCCCGTTCACCATCGCGCTCAAGGTGGCGCTGACGGCGGGTGTGCTGGCGTCCTCCCCGATCTGGCTCTACCAGCTGTGGGCGTTCGTCGCCCCGGGCCTGCACGCGCACGAGAAGCGCTACGCACTGAGCTTCGTGGCCGCCGGCGTCCCGCTCTTCCTCGGCGGCGCCTACCTGGCGTACACGATCCTCCCGCAGACGGCGGAGATCATGCTCGGCTTCACGCCGGAAGGCGCGAAGAACCTCTTGCCGCTCGACGACTACCTGGACTTGATCACCCGCATGGTGATCGTCTTCGGCCTCGCGTTCGAGCTGCCGCTCTTGCTCATCCTGCTCAACCTGACCGGCGTGCTCAGCGGACGACGGATGCTCGGCTGGTGGCGCGGGATGATCGTCGGGCTCACCGCCTTCGCGGCCATCGCCACCCCCGGTGGCGACCCGATCTCCATGCTGCTGCTGACCGGGCCGCTCGCCGTGCTGTACTTCCTGGCCGTCGGCCTCTCCCTCGCCAACGACGCACGTCGCGGGCGGCGGAACCCGGACGCGGGCCTGGGCGACGACGAGGCCTCGAAGCTGGACCTCACGCCCGAGGACATCGGCTCCGTCGAGACGATCCCCGCCGCACGGGTACTGCCCGAGCAGGCGAGTGGGCCCGATCGGGACCGGATCAACGGCTACGACGACATCACCTGATCACGTGGCGGGGCGCTCACGGCACGGTCCCGGGGACCGTACTGACGGCGGGTGCCGCTGAGGGGCGGACGGGAGCCCACGGCGGGTTCCCGTAGGTGACGGAGCGCCAGTGGCCGGCGACCTGCACGCCCCGGCCACTGGCGCTCCGTTGAACAAAGATCGCGCCCCTTGTCAGAGGGGGCGGGTAGTCTCGACAGCAAGATGACACAGGACCTCTCCCCAGCTGAGCGCTACGCCGCTGCCCGGATCCGCGCCGCCGAGCAGGCCACCGCGTTCGCCCCCTTCCGCGACATGTACGAGTTCGATCTGGACCCCTTCCAGGTCGAGGCCTGCCGCGCCCTGGAGGCCGGCAAGGGCGTGCTCGTCGCGGCGCCAACCGGGTCGGGCAAGACCATCGTGGGCGAGTTCGCCGTGCACCTCGCGCTGACGCAGGGGCGCAAGTGCTTCTACACGACCCCGATCAAGGCGCTGTCCAACCAGAAGTACTCGGACCTCGTGAAGCGGTACGGTCCGGAGAAGGTCGGACTGCTCACGGGCGACAACAGCGTCAATTCCGAGGCGCCGGTCGTCGTGATGACCACCGAGGTCCTGCGGAACATGCTGTACGCCGGCTCGCAATCGTTGCGCGGCCTCGGGTACGTGGTCATGGACGAGGTGCACTACCTCTCGGACCGCTTTCGCGGAGCCGTCTGGGAGGAAGTGATCATCCACCTCCCGGAGTCCGTGACCTTGGTGTCCCTGTCCGCCACCGTCTCCAACGCGGAGGAGTTCGGTGACTGGTTGGACACGGTGCGTGGCGACACCGAAGTGATCGTCTCCGAGTCCCGGCCCGTCCCGCTGTGGCAGCACGTCCTCGCCGGGCGCCGGATGTACGACCTGTTCGAGGAGGAGACCGACCACGGCGGACGCGGTGCCGCCCGGCGCGAGGTCAACCCCGATCTGGTCCGGCTGGCCCGCATGGAGAACTCCCGGACGTACAACCCCCGCGACCGCCGCCGGGGCAAGGTGGTGCGCGAGGCCGACCGCGAGCGGGAGCGCCGTCAGCGCAGCCGCATCTGGACGCCCGGCCGCCCCGAGGTCATCGAGCGGCTCGACGCGGAAGGGCTGCTGCCCGCGATCACCTTCATCTTCAGCCGGGCCGCCTGCGAAGCCGCCGTACAGCAGTGCCTGTACGCCGGTCTCCGGCTCAACGACGAGGAAGCACGCCAGCGGGTCCGCACGCTCGTCGAGGAGCGCACGGCCACCATCCCGGGTGAGGACCTGCATGTCCTCGGCTACTACGAGTGGCTGGAGGGTCTGGAGCGCGGCATAGCCGCCCATCACGCCGGCATGCTCCCGACCTTCAAGGAGGTCGTGGAGGAGCTCTTCGTCCGGGGGCTGGTGAAGGCCGTCTTCGCCACCGAGACCCTCGCGCTCGGCATCAACATGCCGGCCAGGTCGGTGGTCCTGGAGAAGCTCGTCAAGTGGAACGGCGAGCAGCACGCCGACATCACCCCCGGCGAGTACACGCAGTTGACCGGTCGGGCCGGCCGGCGGGGCATCGACGTCGAGGGCCACGCGGTCGTGCTGTGGCAGCGCGGAATGGACCCGGGAGCGCTCGCGGGCCTCGCCGGGACGCGGACGTACCCGCTCCGCTCCAGCTTCAGACCGTCGTACAACATGGCCGTGAACCTGGTTTCGCAGTTCGGGCGGCACCGCTCGCGCGAGTTGCTGGAGACGTCCTTCGCCCAGTTCCAGGCCGACAAGTCGGTCGTGGGCATTTCGCGGCAGGTGCAGCGCAACGAGGAGGGACTCACGGGTTACCGCGAGGGCATGACGTGCCACCTCGGTGACTTCGAGGAGTACGCGGGGCTGCGCCGCGACCTCAAGGACCGCGAAACCGAGCTGGCCAAGCAGGGCGCCGCGCAGCGTCGTGCCGCCGCCGCGGACTCGCTGGAAAAGCTCAAGCCGGGCGATGTCATCCACGTGCCGACCGGCAAGTTCGCCGGCCTGGCGCTGGTGCTCGACCCGGGACTGCCGGCCGGCCGGGCGGGCGGTCACCGCGGCGGGTACGAGTACCACGACGGCCCCCGTCCGCTGGTGCTGACCGCCGAGCGTCAGGTGAAGCGACTCGCGTCGATCGACTTCCCGGTGCCGGTCGAGCCCTTGGAGCGTATGAGGATCCCCAAGTCCTTCAACCCCCGTTCCCCGCAGTCACGTCGTGACCTCGCGTCCGCGCTGCGGACGAAGGCGGGTCACATCGTGCCCGAGCGGCACCGCAAGCCGCGGTCCTCCGCTGCGGACGACCGAGAGATCGCCGGGCTCCGCAAGGAGTTGCGAGCGCACCCCTGCCACGGTTGTGACGAGCGGGAGGACCACGCCCGTTGGGCCGAGCGCTACCACCGGCTGCAGCGCGACACCCGCCAGTTGGAGCGTCGTATCGAAGGCCGGACGAACACGATCGCCCGCACCTTCGACCGCATCGTCGCGCTGCTGACCGAGATGGACTACCTCCGCGGTGACGAGGTCACCGAGCACGGCAAGCGGCTCGCGCGGCTCTACGGCGAGTTGGACCTGTTGGCGAGCGAGTGCTTGCGCGACGGAGTGTGGGAGGGTCTCAGCCCGGCCGAACTGGCTGCCTGCGTATCCGCGTTGGTGTACGAGGCGAGGCAGGCCGACGACGCGGTCGCGCCGAAGCTCCCGTCGGGGAAGGCGAAGGCCGCCCTCGGTGAGATGGTGCGCATCTGGGGCCGGCTCGACGCCCTGGAGGAGGAGTTCCGCATCAACCAGGCGGAAGGCGTGGGACAACGCGAGCCGGACCTCGGATTCGCCTGGGTCGCGTACCAGTGGGCGTCGGGCAAGGGCCTCGACGAGGTCCTGCGCGAGGCGGAGATGCCCGCCGGGGACTTCGTGCGCTGGTGCAAGCAGGTCATCGACGTGCTGGGGCAGATCTCGGCCGCCGCTCCTCCCGAGGGATCCACGGTGGCCCGCAACGCCCGCAAGGCCGTGGACGCGCTGCTCAGGGGTGTCGTCGCGTACAGCTCGGTCGGCTGAGTGCCCCACCGGCGGGCAATGCGCACGGCCTGCGCGCACGGCGCCCGTGGCCCGACGACGCAGGCCCGATGGATCCGGACGGCGCACGTGCCCCCGGCACCCCACCGTGACGGGCCCGTCCGCATGCCGACGTGGAGACACTCCTCGCCGGCAAGGAGACGGGGGCGGCCGACCGGTGTCGCGCCCGGGCCGGTCAGAGGGTCAGATCCTCGACCAGGGACGCCAGTTCGGCCGCCCGTAGGGCTACCCGGTAGGGCAGCGGCGCGGAGGGGTCACGCACGACCGGCGCACCGCGGACCCATGTCCGTGCGGACCCCGGGGCGCCGAGCCCCGGCCGTGGCGCGCCGAGCCGGGACGACAGCCGTGCGTCGCCGCCGGCCACGGCCGGTGTTCCGTCGTGGCGGAGCCGGGAGCGGACCAGGGCCGTCCCCGGCCCACCCGCGCACGCTGGGGAACGCCGCGACGACCTGACCCGCTAGCCGTTCTGTCCCGGCAGACTGACCAGTGCCAGCGGCTTGGACGTCGGCGAGGGCGAGCCGCCGGCCGGTTCGACCGTGACGCCCATGGCCGTCGCCCGCCCCACCGGACCGTCCATCAGCAGTGCCTCCGCCGACCCCTTCGAGCCCAGCAGGCCGGCCGGTCGCATCGTCCCGTGGTCGGCGAACCACAGCTGGTACACCTTGCCGCCGGCCGGTTCCGGCAGTCCGGACGCCACGAACACCGCCTTGTCCCGGCTGTGTGAGAGGGCGACCGTGCCCGTCGCCCCCCGGCCCAGGGCGGTGCTCGTCGTCCGCACGTCGGGTGCCGTCAATACCGACGCGAGCGCTTCGGTCTGTTCCCTGGCCTGCCGTACCGCGCCCCGTGCCTCGGTACGGGCCTCCTCGGCGACGCGCTGCTGCCACACCGTGGTGCCGCCGAGCGTCGCCGCGGCCACGAAGCACGCGGCGAGGACGAACCCGGAGAGCCGGCGCCGGCCGGCCGCTCGGGCGCGGCGACCCGGAGGTTGCAGGAGGCGGGTCTCCGGCAGCACCACCTTCGGCGGTTCCTGCCGCACCGCCGCGATCTGTCCCAGCACGTGCGCCTTCATGCCGGGCGGTGGCGTCTCGGAGACGGCGAGTCCCAGGCGTCCCGCCGTGGCGCTCAGCTCCCGTACTTCCTGGGCGCATGCCGCGCAGACCTCCATGTGCCGCTCGAACCGGGCGCGTTCGCGGTCCCCGAGTGCGTGCAGCGCGTACGCGCCCGTCAGCGTGTGCAACTCCGCGTCCCGTCCCGGTCCCTTCCCTGCGGTGCTCATGCGTTCACCCCCAGGCAGTCGCGCAGCCGTATCAGCCCGTCGCGCATGCGGGTCTTCACCGTGCCCAGCGGTACCGACAGCAATTCCGCGACCTCGCGGTAGGCGAGCCCCCGGTAGTAGGCGAGCGTCACCGACTGGCGCTGGAGTTCGGTCAGCGTGCGCAGGCAGCGGCGCACCTGTTCCCGTTCGAGCCGCGCCTCCACCTGCTCCACGACGTTGTCGAACGCCGGCGTCCCGCCGAGTCGGGCGGCCTTCTGCTCGCGTTCGGTGGCCGCCTGCACGGAGCGCACCCGGTCCACCGCGCGACGGTGTGCGAGCGTCAGGGTCCAGGTCAGGGCCGATCCGCGGGAGGGTTGGTAGCGCGCCGCCGTGCGCCACAGCTCGACCAGCACCTCCTGCGTCACCTCCTCCGACTGGGCCGGGTCGCGCAGCACGCTGCGGACCACGCCGAGCACGGGTCCGCACACCGCGTCGTACACCCGGGAGAAGGCCTCCTGGTCGCCGCGAGCGACCCGTACGAGCAACTCGTCCAACCCCGGACCCGCCGGCGGTGCTCCGGTGATGTGTACGGCTTCCCTCACGCGCTCTCCCCTCGCCCTGGCTCCTTCCCATATACGGAGCCGGAGCGTGCCTTGACTGCTGTGCGGAGCATATTTTTTCGCGCGGTTCTCCGGCGGGCGGCGGGGGGCCGTCGGGTGCGGGGGAGCGGTGCCGGCGCAGACCACCGGTTCGACGCGGGAACAGCTGCTGCAACGTGGGGAGTTACCGTTCGCCCAGCGGGGGATGCTGGTGCCGGGGGTCGAGCGGACCCGCAGGCGGAGCCCGGGTGGAGGTGGGCGGCCGGCCCGGGTGCGGGCCGGCCACTCCGAGCGGATCAGCCCTGCGCCTCCTGCTCGCGCTCCACCTCTGCGTTCCACTCGCGCTTGATCGCGCGCCACGCCTCGTCGGACTTGCCGAGCCGCCAGTAGCCCGAGATGGAGAGCCGCTCCAGCGGAACGCCGCGCTCCACCCGCAGATGGCGGCGCAGCTCCTTCACCACGCCCGCCTCGCCGTGGACGAAGGCGTGTACGGCGCCCTCGGGGAACGCCAGTGCACGGACGGCGGCGACCAGGGCCGCGCCGACCGGCTGGTCACCGCGGTGCAGCCAGGCGACGGTGATGCCGTCCGGAGTCGCGATCTTCTGTTCCTCTTCGGGGCCGGCCACCTCCACGAAGGCGTGGACGGCCGCGCCGGGCCGCATCTGCTCCAGCGACGCCGCAATCGCGGGAAGCGCGCTCTCGTCGCCCACCAGGAGGTGCCAGTCCGCCTCGGGGGCGGGTGCGTATCCGCCGCCGGGGCCGATCAGCCACACCGTTTCGCCCGGCTGTACCCGGGCGGCCCAGGGTCCCGCGAGGCCTTCGTCGCCGTGCACCACGAAGTCGATCACCAGCTCGCGGTGGACCGGGTCCCACGCCCGCACCGTGTAGGTGCGGTTGCTGGGCCACTGCTCGCGCGGGAGCTCCTCGCGGATGCGGGCCATGTCGAACGGTTCGGGGTACGTCACTCCGGGCACCGGGAAGACGATCTTGACGTAGTGATCGGTGAACCCGTCCGTGGCGAAGGCGGAGAGCCCGTCACCGCCCATGACGAGGCGCACCATGTGCGGAGTGAGCCGCTCCGTGCGCAGGACCCGTGCCTGATGGACCTGTGGTGCCCTGCGGGCCGGTGTCTCCGCCATGACGATCTCCCCTGTGTGTGACTGCTTAGGCTTGCCTAAGCTAACACTCAGGGGGTGGATCCCGCGGCGCCGAGTTCCACCTGGAGCCGGTGGACGGCGCGCCCCAGGCCCCAGTGCAGTGCCAGCTCCTCCAGTCGGCCCGGATCGCGCGGTTGCTTCGGCAGGGCGGGGTCGAACGCGGGGAGCGGCACGTCCCCGGCGACCCGTACGACCTTGGGGGCGACGGCCACGTAGGCGCGCGAGTCGTCCAGCCGCTTGCGCTGCGACGGGGTCAGCTTGGACGCCGGATCGTCGACGGCCGCCATGATCCCGGCGAGGTCGCCGAATGCGTCCAGCAGCTTCGCGGCCGTCTTCTCGCCGATCCCGGGCACCCCCGGCAGTCCGTCGCTCGGGTCCCCGCGCAGCAGTGCCAGATCGGCGTAGCCGGGGCCGTCCACCCCGTACTTCTCCCGGAGCACGGCCTCGTCGGTGGTCTGCATCATGCCGACGCCCTTCAGCGGGTAGAGCACGCGCACCCCGCGGGCGTCGTCGACCAGTTGGTAGAGGTCCCGGTCGCCCGTGACGATGTCCACCGGGCCCGGTGCCCTGCCCGCCAGGGTGCCGATGACGTCGTCCGCTTCGTACCCCGCGACCCCGATCCGGGCGATGCCGAACGCGTCCAGTACGTCCTCGATGATCGGGACCTGCGGGGAGAGCGTGTCAGGGACCTCCTCCTCGTCCGGGCCCGCGTCGGTCTCGACCGCCACCCGGTGCGCCTTGTACGACGGGATCAACTCGACCCGCCAGTGCGGTCGCCAGTCCGCGTCCATGCAGGCGACCAGCTCGTCGGGGCGGTGGTCCTGGATGAGCCGGGTGATGAATTCCAGCAGTCCGCGCACCGCGTTGACCGGCGTACCGTCCGGGGCGCGCACGGAATCCGGTACCCCGAAGTAGGCGCGGAAGTAGAGGGAAGCGGTGTCGAGCAGCATCAGTCGTCGGGTCACGTTCCGCATGATGCCGCACCCCACCGACATCGGCCGGGTCGCCGTCGCCGGATGGTGGTGTGCGTGAGTTGGGTCACGTGTGCGTTTGTGTCCGGAGGTGTCGGGGCAGACGCGATCCCGGAGCGGGCCCCCATGTCTGCCTAATTCGGGCAAACCGGGGGAAGCGGGCCGAACCCGTCCGCTCCACGGTCCGTCGGCGGGGGCGCGGGCCGTTTTTCGGTTCAACGCGTGAGGTGTATGTGTCCAGGCTTCAGGCCGAACACGTGTACAAGGTGTTCGGTGGACGATCCGATGAGGCGGTGAGCAGGCTCGAAAGCGGAGCGAGCCGCGACGAGCTGCGTGCGGACGGGACGACCGCAGCGGTGATCGACGCCTCGTTCGGTGTCGAGCCCGGCCAGATCTTCGTCGTCATGGGTCTTTCCGGTTCCGGTAAGTCCACGTTGTTGCGCATGCTCAACGGCTTGCTGGAGCCGACGGCCGGACGCGTCCTGTTCGACGGTCAGGACCTCACCGCCCTGAGTGCGCGTGACCTCCGCCAGGTGCGCGCCCACCGGATCAGCATGGTCTTCCAGCACTTCGCGCTGTTCCCCCACCGCAACGTGCTGGAGAACGCGGCCTACGGGCTCGAGGTCCAGGGCGTCGCCCGTGCCGTGCGGGAGGAGCGCGCCGCCGAGGCCCTGGATCTGGTCGGCCTGGCCGGCTGGGAGCAGTCCTGGCCCGACGAGCTCTCCGGCGGCATGCAGCAGCGCGTGGGCCTCGCCCGCGCGCTCGCCACCGACGCGGATCTGTTGCTGATGGACGAGTCCTTCAGCGCCCTCGACCCGCTGATCCGCCGCGACATGCAGGACCAACTGCTCGAGCTGCAGAAGCGGCTGAAGAAGACGATCGTCTTCATCACCCACGACCTCAACGAGGCGATGCGGCTCGGCGACCGGATCGCGGTGATGCGCGACGGGCGCATCGTGCAGCTCGGCACCGCCGAGGACATCCTCGTGCGTCCCTCCGACGACTACGTGGCCTCGTTCATCCAGGACGTGGACCGCTCCCGCGTGCTCACCGCCGAGGCCGTGATGACCGGGCCCGAGGGGCCCGGTGCGCACGAATGCGGCTGCGAAACCGTCACTCCCGACACCTTCGTCGCGGAGCTGTGCGCCGTCAGTGCACGCGTTCCGCATCCGGTGGTCGTGAAGGACACCGACGGCAGGGTCGTCGGCGTCGTACCGCAGTCCAGGCTGATCGGCTTCGTCGGGGACGAGCCGGGCGGGCCGGTGGCCTGCGTGCCCCGGACGGGTGAGGAGACGAAGGCGGTGACCACCCATGCCTAGGCTCCACCTCGGCGACTGGGTCGACAGCGGAGTCGACTGGCTCCAGTCCCACCTCTCCTGGCTGTTCGACGTCATCAGTTCCGTCGTCACCGGTATGTACGACGGCATCGACGCGGTGCTCTCCGCGCCCGAGCCGCTGCTCTTCGCGGGCGTCCTCGCCATCGTCGCCTGGTGGCTCCGCGGGCTGCTCGCGGGCGTACTGGCGTTCGGGGGATTTGCCTTGATCGACTCCATCGAGCTGTGGGGCGACGCCATGTCGACCCTCTCGCTCGTGCTCGTCGCGACGATCGTCACCCTCGTGATCGCGGTGCCGCTGGGCATCTGGGCGTCCCGCTCCCAGGCGGTCAGCGCCGTCACCAGGCCCGTCCTCGACTTCATGCAGACGATGCCGGCCATGGTGTACCTGATCCCCGGCATCATCTTCTTCGGGGTCGGCGTCGTGCCCGGCATCATCGCGACCATCGTCTTCGCCTTGCCGCCGGGCGTCCGCATGACGGAACTCGGCATCCGTCAGGTGGACGACGAGCTGGTGGAGGCGGCCGAGGCCTTCGGCACCACCCCGCGCAACACCCTGGTCCGCGTCCAGCTGCCGCTGGCGCTTCCCACCATCATGGCCGGCATCAACCAGGTCATCATGCTGGGCCTGTCCATGGTGGTCATCGCCGGCATGGTCGGCGGTGGCGGTCTCGGTGGCGCCGTCTACCGCGCCATCGGCAACGTCGACATCGGCCTCGGCTTCGAGGCGGGCATCTCCATCGTCATCCTGGCCATGTACCTGGACCGGATGACCGGGGCGCTGGGCCGCCAGGTCTCGCCGCTGGGCCGTCGTGCGCTGGCCAAGGCGAAGACCGCGGCCGGTGGCCTGAAGCTCTGGAACCACCGCCCGCAGCCCGTCGTGGCCGTCGCGGGTGTCGTCGTCCTCGCGCTCGTCGCGGGCGCCGTGGGAGTGTTCGGCGGGCCCACGTCCGGTGCCTCCGCGGCGGGCAAGGTCGGCGACGGAAGGAAGATCTCCTTGGGGTACATCCCCTGGGACGAGGGCATCGCCTCCACGTTCCTGTGGAAGGAGCTGCTGGAGCGGCGCGGCTTCGAGGTCGATACCAAACAGCTGGAGGCGGGCTCGCTCTACACCGGTCTCGCCGGTGGTCAGATCGACTTCCAGACGGATGCGTGGCTCCCCGTCACGCACGCCCAGTACTGGGAGAAGTACCGGAACAAGCTGGAGGACCTGGGCTCCTGGTACGGGCCGACGTCGCTGGAGCTGTCCGTGCCGTCCTACGTGAAGGGCGTCGACTCCCTGGCGGACCTGAAGGGGAAGGCCGGCCAGTTCAAGGGACGGATCGTCGGTATCGAGCCGAGCGCCGGAATGATGGCCATCCTCAAGGACAAGGTCCTCAAGGAGTACGGCCTGGAAGGCGAGTACCAGGTCGTGGACGGTTCCACGCCGGGCATGCTCGCCGAACTGAAGCGCGCCTACGACAAGAAGGAGCCCATCGTCACGACCCTGTGGTCGCCCCACTGGGCGTACAGCACCTTCGACCTGAAGAAGCTCAAGGACCCCAAGGGGACCTGGGGCAAGGGCGACGGTGTGCACACCCTGGCCCGCAAGGGGTTCTCCGAGGACAACCCGGAGGTCGGGAAGTGGCTCAAGGACTTCTCGATGACCGAAGCCCAGCTGACCGGCCTCGAAGCGGAGATCCAGGAGACCGGCAAGGGCAAGGAGCAGCAAGCCGTGCGCGCCTGGCTTGAGGAGAACCCCTCCTTCGCCGACAAGTGGACCCCGACGGGGAAGGCCGGCACGTCCGCCACTCCGTGACAGACCAACGGAATACCCCCACCGGTGAGGGCCCCGTCACATCCTGTGGCGGGGCCCTCACCGGTTACGGCTGGGGCAACCAGGGGTTGCCGGGCCCCGAACGTGCGTAAGGTACAGGGAGGAGGGAGGGAGCTCGAGTCATGGGTGACAAGGAAACACTCCGCGTGGGCTCCGCCGTGCGACGGCGGCGCAGGGCCCTGGACCTCACGCTGGCCGCCGTCGCCGGGCGCAGCGGCCTGTCCGTGCCCTTCCTCAGCCAGATCGAGAACGAGCGTGCCCGTCCCAGTAGGCGTTCGCTCCAGCGGGTCGCCGACGCCCTGGAGACGACGGCCGACGAGCTGCTCGCCGCTGCGGATTCGGCCCGCGTCGTCGCCGTGGCCCGCGCGGTCGACGACGCTCCCGGCACGGGCGCGGGGGTGCGCAACCTGGTGCCGGGGCACCACCAGCTGCACGCCGTCGAGTTCGCGGGCGAGCAGGACACCGGAGGCGAGCATCAGCACAACAACGACGAGCTGTTGTACGTGGCCGACGGGGCCGCCGAGGTCGAGGCCGAGGGCCGGGCCTACCGCCTGGAGCGCGGTGACGGCCTCTTCCTGTCCGGGGGTGTGCGCCACCGCTGGCGGGCCACCATGCCGGGCACCCGCCTCCTCGTCGTCGCCGTGGCCGACCACATCGAGGCCACCGCGCCGTGAAGCAGTCCGGCCCTACGGTCCGGCGGGTCGTCTCGCTCGTGCCGTCCCTCACCGAGGCCGTCGCCGCCAGTGCTCCCGGGCTGCTGACCGGGGTCACCGACTGGTGCAGCCACCCCGGGGGACTGGACGCCCACCGCATCGGAGGCACCAAGAACCCCGACGTCGAGAAGGTCGTGGGGCTCCGGCCCGACCTCGTGATCGCCAACGAGGAGGAGAACCGCGGCCAGGACCTCGACGCCCTGCGCTCGGCGGGGCTCGACGTTCTGGTGACCGAGGTGAGGACGCTGCCCCAGGCCTTCGCCGAGCTCGAACGGGTACTGGGGGCCTGCGGGATGCCCCGGCCCCGCTGGCTGGACGAGGCGGAGGCGGCCTGGGAAGAGGTCGAGCCGGGGCGACGGCGGCGGGCCGTGGTGCCGGTGTGGCGGCGGCCCTGGATGGTCCTCGGGAGGGACACCTTCGCCGGAGACGTGCTCGCACGTCTCGGCGTCGACAACGTGTACGCCACCCATCCCGACCGCTATCCCCGCGTCCCGCTGGACGAGCTGAACGCCGTGGGCGCGGACGTCGTCGTCCTGCCCGACGAGCCGTACCGCTTCACCGCGGAGGACGGCCCCGAGGCCTTCCCCACCCTCCCCGCTGCGCTCGTGGACGGCCGGATGCTCACCTGGTACGGGCCGTCGCTGGCCGTGGCGCCCCGGGCGCTGCGAGCAGCTCTCCGTTGAGCAGGCCGCGCAGCGTTCCGGTCGCGGCCGCGATCCACGCCGTCACCAGCAGCGCGTACAGCGCGAACGCCAGCCACTCCAGGGCCACGAGACCGGTGTGGGCCGCCAGGCCCGCGGACGCGGTGACGCAGGTGCCGACCGGAAAGGTGAACGCCCACCACGTCATCGAGAACGGCATCCCCTTGCGGGCGGCGCGCCCCACCATGACGCCGGCGAGCGTCAGCCACAGCAGGGCGAACCCGAGCACGGGAACGCCGTAGACCACGGCGAACACCGCGAAGCCGGTCGCGTACGAGGCCTGGACGGCGGACGGCGCCACGTCGGCCAACCGGTTCACGGCCGTCGTGGACTGGCCCAGCGGGCCGAGGACGAGGAACAGCGTCGGGGTGAGCGCGAGCGGCAACGGGCCGTGGTGCAGGAGCCGCCCGAAGAGCACCGGCAGGATCAGCAGCACGGCCAGCAGGCTCAGCCCGAACATCGCGTAGCAGGCGAGCAGCATCGCCTCCCGCCATTGACCGGCGGGCAGCCGGGGCACCAGTTGCGCCCCCAGCGTGGCGGCGACCATCGGGGCGACCACGGGCAGCAGCCACACCGGCGAGGCGGTGCCACGGGCCACGCTGTGGTGGGTGATCATCAGGTACGGGACCGCCACCGCGGCCGCGAGACCGGTGGCCGTCCCGATGGCGAAGAGGGCCGCGCCCGCGACCGTCGCCCACTGTTCCCCGACGAGGTCTCCACCGAGCGCGAGGGCGCCGATCCCGACCGCGAGGAACGCCATCGACAGACAGCCGTAGAACGGGGCGACGGACGGGTCGAGCACATGGGCCCGGGCTTGGTCACGGTGGTGGATCCAGTGCGCGGCGCGCGCCGTCACCAGGACGGTCAGCATCATCGCGGACAGCACCCACACGGCCGTGCAGACCGTGCGGAGGCCCGGTGGCTGCCCCGGCAGTGCGGAACCCGCGGTCGCGACGATCGCGGTGCCCATGACCGTCGCGTACCAGTTCGGCCCGAGGTCGCGGAGCGAGGGGCGACGCAGGGCAGCAGCAGGGCGGGGGCGGACGGCGGTGACCATGGCCCAACTCTCCGTCGCCGGAGCACCGGCCGCCAGAGATCCCGTACCTATGTCCCCATAAGCTGGATTTATGAGCGAAGGAGAACGAGGGCCGATCGCCCATCGAGTGCCGGACCTGGCCGCGCTGGAGCTGCTGCTCGCCGTCGCCCGGCACGGCAGCCTCGGGCGGGCGGCGCGAGAACTCGGCATCACCCAGCCCGCGGCCAGCAGCCGCATCCGGTCCATGGAGCAACAACTCGGCGTGGCCCTCGTGGACAGGTCGCCGCGTGGTTCCCGGCTCACCGACGCGGGCGCGCTCGTCACCGACTGGGCGCGGCGGATCGTGGAAGCGGCCGAGGCCTTCGACGCGGGTGCGCAGGCGCTGCGCCACCGCCGTGACTCGCGGCTGCGGGTGGCCGCCAGCATGACGATCGCGGAATACCTGCTGCCCGGCTGGCTCATCGCCCTGCGCCAGGAACGCCCCGGTACGGCCGTCTCCCTGCTCGCGGGCAACTCGGCGGCGGTCGCCGAACGACTCCTGGGCGGCGAGGCCGACCTGGGCTTCGTCGAGGGCCTGTCCGTACCGCAGGGTCTCGACGGAGCGGTCATCGGTCACGACCGGCTCGTCCTGGTGGCCGCGCCCGGCCACGCCTGGGCCAGGCGCAGCTCCCCGCTGCCGCCGGAGGAGCTGGCGGCGACGCCCCTCGTGCTGCGCGAACGCGGCTCCGGCACCAGACAGGTGTTGGACTCGGCCCTCGCCGCGCACGGCGGGCTGGCCGAACCGCTCCTGGAACTGGCTTCCACCACGGCGGTCAAGGCCGCGGCCGTCAGCGGGGCGGGCCCCGCGGTGCTCAGCGAACTCGCGGTGACCGAGGAGCTGGCCTCGCGGCGGCTGGTCCGCATCCCCCTCGACGCGGTTCGGCTGCGGCGGGACCTGCGCGCGGTGTGGCCCCACGGCCGCCGCCCGGTGGGCCCGGCGCGCGACCTGCTGTCGCTGACGCGCTCCACCGCCTGACCGCTGCTTCCGGTAGCCGGAGCCCGGAGGCGGGGACCGGCCCGCCCCGCCGGGGTCGTCGGCGGGGCGGGCCGGCTACCGGTCAGGACGCCGCGCGCACCAGGCCGGCCATGACCCGGACGTCCTCGCCCATCTCGGGGTGCCACTGGACGCCCAGCACCCAGGACGTGCCGGGGAGCTCGACGGCCTCCACCGTCGCGTCCCCGGCGTGCGCCGACACCACGAGCCCCTCGCCGAGACGGTCGACGGCCTGGTGGTGGTACGTCGGCACGGACGACTCCTCCGGCACCAAGGAGGCGTACAGCGTCCCCGGCACCGGGATCACCGCGTGCTCCCCGAAGACCCCGACGGCCTTCGCATGCCCGTCGAGGTGCTGGACGAGGGTCCCGCCGAGGGCCACGTTCAGCAGCTGCATGCCCCGGCAGATGCCGAGCAGCGGCGTCCCCGACTCCAGCGCGGCGCCTATCAGGGCGAGTTCCCAGCCGTCCCGCTCGCGGGCCGCGGGACCGGTGCGCGGATCGGGCTCGGCGCCGTACCGCACGGGTTCCACGTCGGGGCCGCCCGCGACGACCAGTCCGTCCAGCCTGGCGACCACTGACGCGGCACGCGCGGGGTCGTCGGGCGGGAGCATTGCGGCGAGGCCCCCCGCCCGCTGGACCAGGCGCGGGTACCCCTCGGGGAGCAGGGCGGCAGGCAGCTGCCACACTCCCCAGGAAGCCCGGTCGAGGTAGGTGCTGACGCCGATGAGCGGCTGGGTCACGGCTTGTCCGTTCCTTGGGTCGAGGGGGGAGTCAGTCGCGTTCGAGCTCGGCCTCGGCCTCGGCGAGTGCCGCGAACTCCTCCTCCGGCGCGCTGGCCACGAGGTGGTGCCGACTGTAGAACGCGAAGTAGGCGAGGGCGACGCCGTACACGACGAGGGCGATGAGGGCCGCGTCCTTGTCCACCAGGAACGTCGCCACCAGGGCCGACAGGGCGAGGACGAAGGCCACGGACGAGGTGAGCACGCCGCCCGGGGTGCGGTACGGCCGCGGCAGCTCCGGCTCGCGGCGGCGCAGCACGATGTGGGACAGCGCCATCAGGGCGTAGCTGATGGTGGCGCCGAACACCGCGATGTTCAGCATCCGGGCGCCGTCCCCGGTGCCCGCGGCGAGCGCGAAACCGATCGCCCCGGGGATCAGCAGCCCCAGGTACGGCGACTTGCGCCGGCTGGTCAGGGAGAGGAAGCGGGGCAGGTACCCGGCCCTGGACAGGGCGAACAGCTGTCGCGATCCGGCGTAGATGAGCGAGAAGAACGACGCGACGAGGCCCGCGAGTCCGGCGTAGTTGACGAAGCGGCTCAGGGCGGTCGCCTCGCCGTCCCCTTGCAGGGCCACGACCAGCGGGTTCCCGGCTTCCTGGATGGCGGCGGAGCCGCGTGCCCCGGTGGACGCGAAGAACGTCAGCGCTGCCAGCAGCACCAGGATGCCCATGGAGATGGAGAGCGCCTTCGGCATGGACCGGACCGGGTCCTTCGCCTCCTCGGCGGCGAGCGGCACGCCCTCCACGCCGAGGAAGAACCACATGCCGAACGGGAACGCCGCCCAGATGCCGAGCAGTCCGAACGGGAGCCAGGAGTTGGAGCCCAGTGCGTGCTTGTCGACCGGGATGTCGTCGAGGCCGCTCACGTGGAAGTCGGTGAACGCGCCGAAGGCGAAGATGAGCAGCGCGGCCACGGCGATGGCCGTCACGACCAGGCTGAAGCGCAGTGCCTCGCCCACGCCCCACAGGTGGATGCCGATGAAGATCGCGAAGCAGGCGAAGTAGACGGGCCAGCCGGACTCCAGACCGAACAGTCCCAGGGATTCGACGTAGTCCCCGATGAAGATGGAGATCGCGGCGGGCGCGAGGATGTACTCGATGAGGATCGCGGTGCCGGTGAGGAAACCGCCCCAGGTGCCGAGGGCACGGCGCGCGAAGCCGTAGCCGCCGCCCGCCGTCGGCAGGATGGCGGAGAGCTCCGCGAGGGCGAAGACGAGGCAGGCGTACATCAGCCCCATGAGCACGGTCGCCGCGGCGAGACCGCCGAAGCCGCCCTTGGACAGGCCGATGTTCCAGCCGGAGAAGTCTCCGGAGACGACGTAGGCGACGCCGAGCCCGGTGAGCAGCAGCCAGCCCGCGCTGCCGCGCCGCAGGGTCCGGCGTTCGAGGTAGTTGTCCGATGGTGGGGTGTTGCTCCCGGTGGTGTCTTCCAGCGTCATGGTAGAGCTCCCGCGTCGGGCCCAATGGAATGGAGCCATACCTTTGCGGTGGCGGCAGGGGAAATGCAAGACCCTTGCGTTACGTTCGGATTACGTGAGGAAGCCGCGCAGGAGCGCCGCCGTGCCCGCGCAGTGCTCGCGCATCACCTCGCGCGCCGCGTCCGCGTCCCCGTCGAGGACCGCGTCCACCAGCGCCACGTGCTGCTGCTGGGAGTGCTCCAGGTTCCGCACGAGCAGCGGGATGCAGTCCAGTAGGTCGTTCACCGTCGCCCGAACGGCCGCGTACTGCGTGGTGAGGGTCGGGGACCCGGACAGCTCGGCCAGTGTGAGGTGCAGCAGCGTGTCGCACCGCCGGTAGTCGTCCAGCGGGGCGTCGTGGGTCGCCGTCAATGCCGTGCGCAACCGTGCAGCACCCTCCGCAGCGAGCCCGTGGGTGGCGCACAGTCCGGCGGCCCCGACCTCCAGCACCTCCCGGAAGCGCAGTGTGTCCTCGACGTCGATCGCTGCGATGCGGCGGCGCAGCTCGTCCTCGCTCTCGGTGCGCTGCCGGTGCATGACGAACGTTCCGCCGTAGCGTCCGCGGCGGCTCTCCACCAGGCCCTCTTCCTGGAGGACCTTCAGCACTTCGCGCAGGGTGACCCGGCTGATCCCCATCCGCTCGGCGAGCTCGCGTTCGGCCGGCAGCCGCTCGCCGCCGGGCACCAGCCCGAGCCGCACGACCTGGAGGATCTGCTCCAACGCCTCTTCGAAGCCGTTGCCCCCGCGCACGGGCCGCAGCACGGACGTCAGTCGGTCCGCAGACTCGCTCTTCTCCGTCACGTTGCGGTTTCCCCTTCCCAAGCAATGGTCTTCGGCAATACCTTATGGCTCTCCGGCTGACCTTAGGAGGCAGATCCCGTGGCAGACCGCACACCCCCGCTGACCGTCGAGGAGCTGAGGGCTCTCGTCGCGAGCGGTGAGATCGATACCGTAGTCCTGGCCTTCCCCGATATGCAGGGCCGGCTACAGGGCAAGCGGTTCGCCGCGCCGTTCTTCCTCGACGAGGTCCTGGAACACGGCACGGAGGGCTGCAACTACCTCCTCGCCGTCGACACCGAGATGAACACCGTCGACGGCTACGAGATGTCCTCGTGGGACCGCGGCTACGGCGACTTCGCGATGCACCCCGACCTCGCCACCCTGCGCCGCGTCCCGTGGAACGACGGCACCGCGATGTTGATCGCGGACCTCGCCTGGAACGACGGCAGTCCCGTCGTCGCCGCGCCCCGGCAGATCCTGCGCCGCCAGCTCGAGCGCCTCGCCGCCCACGGCTACAACGCCCAGGTGGGCACGGAGCTGGAGTTCATCGTCTTCAAGGACACTTACGAGCAGGCCTGGGACCGTGACTACCGAGGCCTGACCCCCGCCAACCAGTACAACATCGACTACTCGGTGCTCGGCACCGGCCGCATCGAGCCGCTGCTGCGCCGCATCCGCAACGAGATGGCCGGTGCCGGACTGACCGTCGAGTCCGCCAAGGGCGAGTGCAACCCGGGCCAGCACGAGATCGCCTTCCGCTACGACGAGGCCCTCGTGACCTGCGACCAGCACGCCGTCTACAAGACCGGCGCCAAGGAGATCGCCGCACAGGAAGGCGTCTCGCTCACCTTCATGGCGAAGTACAACGAGCGCGAGGGCAATTCCTGCCACATCCACCTCTCGCTCACCGACGCCGACGGCCACAACGCGATGGCCGACGGCAACCACGGGATGTCCCCGGTCATGCGGCACTTCCTGGCCGGCCAGCTCGCAGCGCTGCGCGACTTCTCCCTGCTGTACGCGCCGAACATCAACTCCTACAAGCGCTTCCAGCCGGGTTCCTTCGCCCCCACCGCCGTCGCCTGGGGCTACGACAACCGCACCTGTGCGCTGCGCGTCGTCGGCCACGGACGTTCGATGCGCTTCGAGAACCGGCTCCCCGGCGGCGACGTCAATCCGCACCTTGCCGTCGCCGGTCTGGTCGCCGCCGGACTGTACGGCATCGAGAACCGGCTGGAGCTGCCGGAGGTCTGCGCCGGCAACGCCTACAGCGGTGACTACGCACATGTCCCGACCACCCTCCGGGAGGCCGCGGAGCTCTGGGAGAACAGCCCCATTGCGAAGGCCGCCTTCGGGGACGAAGTCGTCGCCCACTACCGCAACATGGCGCGCGTCGAACTGGAAGCCTTCGACGCCGCGGTGACCGACTGGGAGCTGCGCCGCTCCTTCGAACGCATGTGAGGCACCCCTTGTCACAACCGTACGAACTCGATGTGCTGAACCCGGCCACCGAGGAAGTCATCGCCACCGTCCCCGGTGCCGTCGCACGGGACGTTGACGCCGCCGTGGCCAGGGCCGCCCGGGCCCAGCGCTCCTGGGCCGCGGCGTCACCGGCGGACCGCGCCCGGCACCTGCGCCGGTTCGCCTCCGTCGTCGACGCCCACGTGGAGGAACTCGCGCAGCTTGAGGTGCGCGAGGCGGGGCACACCATCGGCAATGCCCGCTGGGAGGCAGGCAACGTCCGTGATCTCCTCGACTACTCCGCCGGGGGAGTCGAACGGCTCACCGGCCGCCAGATCCCCGTACCGGGCGGGATGAACTTCACCATCCTCGAACCGCTCGGCGTCGTCGGCGTGATCGCCCCGTGGAACTTCCCCATGCCGATCGCGGCATGGGGCACCGCCCCCGCCCTCGCCGCCGGCAACGCCGTCATCCTCAAGCCGGCCGAGACCACACCGCTGACCGCGCTGCGGCTCGCCGAGCTCGCCCTGGAGGCAGGTCTCCCCGAGGACCTCTTCCAGGTGCTGCCGGGCCGCGGCGACGTCGCGGGGGACGCCCTCGTGCGCCACCCGGGCGTCGCGAAGATCGTGTTCACCGGCTCCACCCGGATCGGCAAGCAGATCATGTCGATCTGCGCGGACCGCGTGAAACGGGTGACCCTCGAGCTCGGCGGCAAGAGCCCCAACATCGTCTTCGCCGACGCCGACCTCGAGACCGCAGCGGCGGCCGCTCCCATGTCCTTCCTCGACAACAGCGGCCAGGACTGCTGCGCCCGTACCCGCATCCTCGTACAGGCACCGGTATACGAGCGGTTCGTCGAGCTGCTCGCCCCGGCCGTCGAGTCCGTCGTCGTCGGCGACCCGGCGAACGAGAACACCCAGATGGGCCCGCTGATCTCCAAGACCCAACTGGAAAGGGTGCGTTCGTACGTACCCGATGACCTGCCCGGCATCCGCGGGACCGCCCCCACCGGTCCCGGCTTCTGGTTCCCGCCGACCGTCCTCACCGGCCTCGAGCCGCAGGCGCCGGCCGCCGTGGAAGAAGTCTTCGGGCCGGTCGCCGTCGTCCTCCCGTTCGACGACGAGGACGATGCCGTCCGCCTCGCCAACGCCACCGAGTACGGCCTCTCCGGTTCCATCTGGACCCGGGACGTCGGCCGAGCGCTACGCGTTTCCGGAGCCGTCGCCGCCGGGAACCTGTCGGTCAACTCCCACTCCAGCGTCCGCTACTGGACCCCGTTCGGCGGCTACCAGCAGTCCGGCCTCGGCCGCGAGCTCGGCCCCGACGCCCTCACCGCATTCACCGAGACCAAGAACGTCTTCATCAGCACGGAGGCCTGAACGCCATGACCACCGAAACCCCTGTGTGCCGTCGTCTCGTCGGCCGTACCGCCGTCATCACCGGCGCCGGCAGCGGCATCGGGCTCGCCACCGCGCGCCGCCTCGCCTCCGAGGGGGCGAACGTCGTCTGCGGCGACATCGACGAGATCGCGGGCAAGTCCGCGGCCGAGGAGGTCGGCGGTACCTTCGTGAAGGTCGACGTGACCGACGCCGAGCAGGTTGAAGCCCTGTTCAAGACCGCCTTCGACACCTACGGCAGCGTCGACATCGCCTTCAACAACGCGGGCATCTCGCCACCCGACGACGACTCGATCCTGGAAACCGGCCTGGAGGCGTGGAAGCGGGTCCAGGAGGTCAACCTGACCTCCGTGTACCTGTGCTGCAAGGCGGCCATCCCCTACATGCAGCGGCAGGGCAGGGGGTCCATCATCAACACCGCGTCGTTCGTCGCACGGATGGGCGCCGCCACCTCCCAGATCTCGTACACCGCGTCCAAGGGCGGTGTCCTCGCGATGTCCCGCGAGCTCGGTGTGCAGTTCGCCCGCGAGGGCATCCGGGTCAACGCGCTGTGCCCGGGGCCGGTCAACACCCCGCTGCTCCAGGAACTGTTCGCCAAGGACCCCGAGCGGGCCGCACGGCGCTTGGTGCACATCCCGCTCGGCCGGTTCGCGGACGCGGAGGAGATCGCCGCCGCCGTGGCGTTCCTCGCCAGTGACGACTCGTCGTTCGTCAACGCCACGGACTTCCTCGTCGACGGCGGCATCTCGGGTGCGTACGTCACCCCTCTGTAGGAGGTGCGGAGGCCGCCCCTAGGGTGGCCGCATGAGCATGACGACCCCGCCCGGCTGGTACCAGGACCCCGGCACACCGACCGTCGAACGCTGGTGGGACGGCACGGCCTGGACCGGGCACATCCGGCCCGCCGGCACGGCCCGGCCGCCCGCGCCCGTTGCCGAACCGGGGGGCGGAAACAGTGTCGGCAAGGGCGGGCTCGTCGCGCTCGTCACCGCCGCGACGGTCCTGGCCGGTGCGATCGTCACCGGTGTGGTCCTGCTCGGGCGCGACGAGCAGGGGGGACGGCCGCAGTCCGCGGGCAGCGCCTCCGCTGCGGCGCCGGGACCCGCCGGGACCCGCCGGGACCCCACTCCGACAGCGGGCGGGGGCCCCGGCGTCCTCGTCGACCAGCTCAACGGCATCACCCTGCCCATTCCGGACGGCTGGGAGAAATCCGACTCCTCCATGGACACCGTACCCACCATGGTGACCGCGGAGGCCTACAAGTGCCCAGGGGATTCCGCCCAGTTCTGCCGGCACGGCACGGTGTCCTCGCGCACCGCCACCGACACCAACGAGAAGTCGCCGGAGAAGCTCGCCACCCAGGACGTCGGCGTCGCGGCCGACTGGGCCTACGACAACGACAGGGTCGGCAACCGCATCCACGGCGGCATCAAGAGCCACCAACTGGTGGCCTCGAAGGCGGTGGCCGTGGCCGGGCGGACCGGGCACCTCGTGCGCTGGCGCGTGAAGACGGGCGCGGGGGCCGGCGGCTACGTCCAGTCGCTGGTCTTCCCCTCGGCCGTCGGGTCCGAGTCGCTGATCGTCGTCAGGTTCGCCTTCGACGCGAGCGCCGGGTCCCCGCCGCTCACCGAGATGGACCGGATCACCAGCGGGATCAGGCCCATCGGCGACGTCAGCGGAGGAGTCGGTTCCACGATCGGCCCGTGAGCCCCGGCCCGCCCGGCCACCTGCCGGGCCGTCCTGCAGCCGTGCCGCCACGCCGGGAGCAACGGGCAAGCGGTGGACGGCGGGCGACGGAGGAGGGTGTACGGAACGGGCACGCCCCGAACGCGCCCACGGGACCCGATGGACGTCCGGTACCGACGCGCACCCGCACCCGCACGGCCCGCAGCTTGCCGGCACGGGAACGCGCCCGTCGGCATCACAGGAACGTGCGTCCCTCCCCGCGGTACGTGGGCACGGTAGCCGTCACCCGGTCGCCCTCGACCAGGTGCAGCGCGTCGAACCGTTCGCACAGCTCACCGGCCTTCGCGTGGCGGAACCACACCTTGTCCCCGATCAGCAGGTCGTCGGCGGCCGGACCCAGCAGCGGGGTCTGCACCTCGCCCGCGCCCTCCACGGGGTCGTACCGCAGCCCCTCCGGCAGGTACGGCACCGGCAGCCGGTCCCGTCCGGCCGCTCCCGACGCGGGGTAGCCGCCACCGAGCACCGTCACCGCACCCACGCCGGGACGACGCACCACGGGCTGGGCGAAGAGGGCGGCGGGCCGCCCCGTGAACGACGTGTAGTCGTCGAACAGACGCGGCACGTAGAGCCCCGAACCGGCCGCGACCTCCGTGACCGCCTCCTCCGCCGCCGTGTGCTGCACGCTGCCCGTGCCGCCGCCGTTGACGAACTCGAGGTCGGGGGCCACCTCCCGTACGGCACGGACCACGGCCGCGCGGCGCCCGGCCAGTTCTCGACGTGCCGCCGTCTGCATCAGCCGGATCGCGCGCGAGCGGACCGGGCGCCCCTGCACGGCGTCCCCGACGCCTGCGACGTGCCCCTCGTAGGCCATCAGCCCGACCAGCCGGAAACCGGGGCGGTCCACCACCGCCCGGGCCAACGCGCCGAGCTCGGCCGGTCGCCGCAGTGGCGAGCGTCGCGCCCCGACCCGCATCCGGCCGCCCAGCAGGTGCCACGAGGTGTCCAGTTCGAGGCACACCCGGATCTCCTCCCGGCCGCCGTCCCGGGCCCGGTCGACCAGCTCCAACTGTGCGGGGTCGTCGACCGTCACGGTCACGGTGGCGGCGAGCTTCGCGTCCGATGCCAGCTCGGCGAATCCCGCGCGGTCGGCGGAGGGGTAGGCGAGGAAGACGTCGGCAAATCCGGCGCGCGCCAGCCAAATCGATTCGTCCAGCGTGAACGACATGATCCCGGCGAACCCCTGCATGGCCAGGACGCGTTCCAGGAGCGCACGGCAGCGCACCGACTTGCTCGCCACCCGGATCGGCTTGCCACCGGCCCGCCGGACCAGATCGGCCGCGTTTGCGTCGAACGCCGCCAGATCCACGAGGGCGAGCGGCGCGTCGAGATGGGCGGTCGCCCGGTCGTACCGGGTTCGGTCAGCGGCACGGGAAGTCATGGCCCGAGAGCCTGCCAGAACGGTCTATCGGAGGGTAGGGGGACGTTCTGCGCAGATCGCCCCAGCGGGTCGAGGTCCCGTTGCCGTGCGACGTGGTCGAGCCCGTAGAGTGACGGACACGCTGGCGAACGGGCCTGCCCCGAAAGGTGATCCGGCGCAAGCACCAGGCACGGAAAGCGGGGGGCGGATGAGCACCGAGGCGCAGCGTCCGCCGGTCCCGCCCCGCCCGTCCCGCATCTCCGACGCATGGATCCCCCCTGACGTCACGTCGCCGGACGGCCCCTCCGAGACGACGCGCCGCCTGCGCCCCCGCGCCGCCTCCGACGGGGAACCTCAGGGCACGCCCCCGGCGCCCGACACGATCACCCCCGCCGCGGTCCCGTCGCCGCGCGGTGCCCGCGCGGAGCCCGACCTGCCGGGCCGGAGGTACCCGGGTCCCGGCACCGGCGAGGGCGGCCGCGCGCCGCGGGCGGATGCCGGGGGAAAGCCGTCCGACCCGTCGTCCGAGGGCGGAGTTCCACCGCGGGACGGTGGTGCAGGCGCCACCGGGCGCCCGCCCGCCCGGACGTACGGGCGCCCGGTGCAGCCGGCACCCGTCGGCGGCACTGCCGGGCACTCCGCGCCGACGGCCCGGGAAGGCACCCCGCCGGGCCCTGCCCGGACCGTGCCGCCGCGGCGGTCGGACCCGCCGCGTACCGGCACCCCGGCGGTGCGCACGCGTCCGGCGGGTGGCCCTGCCGTGCCGCCCCCGTCCGGAAGCGGCCCCGCCCCGGAGGCAGCGAGCCCCGCGGCCGCCGAAGGGCCGCGCACCGGGCCGGCGGAGGGGGCCCCGATGGTGCCGCGTCCCGCGCGCGGGGCGCCAGGCGCCCAGCCGTCACCGGCGCGGGGAGCCCGTCCGGCCCCTGCCGTGCCGCGTCCGGGAACTGCTTCGGCGGGGGGCCCTGCCGTGCCGCGTCCGTCGGGGGCCGCCCCGGGGCCGGGTGGGCCCGCCCGGCCCCGCGGGACGCAGGGGGCGCCGTCCTCCGGCGCCGTCGTGCCGCCTCCGCCCGGGCACGCACCGGGCGCCGAGGGCGCGGGGCAGACCGGTGGCTGGACGCCACCCGGCATCGCGACGCCGCCCCACGCGGCGCCCGGACCCTACCCCGGCGTGCCCCCACCCCCCTGGCCGAGCACCCTCCCCTTCCCGGAAGCTCCCGCGGAGACCACCACCCGCCTGCGCCCCGTCCGTACCCGCCACCCCGCGCGGACGGCCGCGGCCGTGGCCTGCGTCGTCCTCGGGCTCGGACTGCTCGGGGGTGCCGCCACGGGGACATGGCTGGCCGGCGAGTCCCCCACCGCGCCCACCGCCCGCACCGGCTACGCCGACGTGCACTCCCTGTGGCACAGCGCCCCCGTCGACACCCTGTTCCCGCGCACCCTCCGGGGCGACGGTGCGGGTCCCGGCGGCGCCGACCGCATCTGGACGAGGCTCGCCGTCGCGCCCGACGGCCCGTGCACCGGTGCCCTCGACCCGTTGCTGGTGAAGGCGCTGCAGCCGGTCGGCTGCCTGCGTGCGCTCCGGGCCACGTACACCGACGCCACCGCCTCCAGCGTGACCACCGTCGGTTTGGTCTTCACCGAGGGGGACCGCACCTCGATGGCCGCACTGAGGACCCGGTTCTCCCAACAGGGTCTCGGCGAGCGCACCGACCTGATGCCGCGCCCCTACGCCGCCCCGGGGACCGCTGCCGCGGGCTTCGGGGACGGACAGCGCGCCAGTTGGGACGTGAACGTCCTCACGGACGCGCCGGTCGTCGTCTTCGCCGTCTCCGGTTTCGCCGACGGCCGTACGGTCACCGACCCGCAGCCCGCCACGGAGGCCATGGCCTCCGGCGCCACCTCCGCACCCGCACAGGCGGGCCTCGGCCACGAGGCCGCGGGCATCGCGGACCGCATCGAACGCGCCTTGCGCACGTCCGTCGACCCGGCCACGGAGCGCCCCCGATGACCCCGCACCCTTCCGCCGTCACGGCGACCCCGCACCGCGCATGGGCACGCCCCCGGAACACCACGCGCCGCAGCCGGCTCTCCGGCGCGTTCGCCGCCGCCCTCACGCTGTCGTTCGTCGCCGCCGCGCCCGCCCAGGCCGACGGGATCCGAGCTCGCCAGTGGGCTCTCGACGCCCTGCACACCGAAGAGGCGTGGCGAACGACGAAGGGCACGGGCATCACCGTCGCGGTGCTGGACACCGGTGTCGACGACAGCCATCCGGACCTGTCGGGCCAGGTGCTGCCCACGAAAGACCTCATCGGCTTCGGGGCGGAGCGCGGAGACCGCTCCTGGGCACGGCACGGCACCGCGATGGCCGGGATCATTGCGGGACACGGCCACGGCGCCGACCGCGGGGACGGCGTCCTCGGCATCGCACCGGGGGTGAAGATCCTCCCCGTCCGGGTCATCCTCGAAGGCACCGACCCGGCCCGCGCCAAGGCCCGCAGCACCCGTGGCACCGCCCTCGCCCAGGGCATCCGCTGGGCCGCCGACCACGGCGCCGACGTCATCAACCTCTCCCTCGGCGACGACAGCGAGTCCGCCCACCCCGACGCGGGGGAGGACGCCGCGGTCCAGTACGCGCTCGCCAAGGGCGCCGTGGTGGTGGCGTCCGCGGGCAACGGTGGTGAGAAGGGCGATCACATCTCCTACCCCGCCGCCTACCCCGGCGTCATCGCGGTCGCCGCCGTCGACCGCTACGGGACCCACGCCGCCTTCTCCACCCGCCGCTGGTACGCGACGGTGAGCGCGCCCGGCGTCGACGTCGTCATCGCCGACCCGGACCGGCGGTACTACGAGGGCTGGGGGACCAGCGCCGCCTCCGCGTTCGTGTCGGGAGCCGTCGCGCTCGTCCGGGCCGCACACCCGGACCTCAGCCCCGCCCAGATCAAGAAGCTCCTCGCGGACACCGCGCGCGGCGGGCCGAAGGGCGGCCGGGACGACGCCAAGGGGTACGGCATCGTCGACCCGGCCGCAGCGATCAAGAAAGGCGGCGCTCCGGCGCCGGGCGCGCCCCGGGCCGCGGCGCCCCCCGGCTACCGCGAACGGTACTTCGGCCGAGGGCCGGACGCCCCGGCGGCCGACCACCCGGGCGGCTGGGTCGCCCCCGTCGCCGGCGGGCTCGGCGCGCTGCTGCTGGCCGGAGCGGTCGTGCTGTGGCGAGCGGGCCGCCGGGCCTGAGGGGTTGTTTCCCCGGAGCCCCGGCACCCGGCGATCCGCCCGTTCGCCCGTTCGCCCGTTCGCCCGTTCGCCCGGGCGGCCGTGCGCGTCGGCCGGCCCCGGGCCCCAGGCGGCCCGGCCCCCGGCAGCCGCTAGGCTCGTCGCGTGGCGCTCAAGAACATCCCCGATCCCGGTTTCTCCGACGACGACGGCTCCGCCGACCCGGCCCTCACGACGGCGCTCGCCGCCTGGGCCGAGGACCGGACCAGGGAGCAGCCCGTCCTCGAAGCCCTGAAGGATGCCCGGCTCCTCGTCCCGGTCGTCGCCGTGCTCGGAGAGGTCGAGGAGGACGAGAACGGGTTGCGCCGCGAGAAGACCAGCGACATGGCCGTGCCCACGCTGACGGCGGGGGACCGTCGGGCCCTCCCCGCGTTCACGTCGACCGCCGCACTCGCTCTCTGGGACCCACAGGCGAGGCCCGTCGCGGTCCCCCTGCACCAGGCCCTGCAGGCGGCCGCCCACGAGAAGGCGGACACCCTGCTGCTCGACCTCGCCGGTCCCGTCACGTACCAGCTGACCGGTCGCGCCCTGCTCGCCCTCGCGGAGGGCCGCACCAGCACCGATCCCCTGGTGGACCCCGCCGTCACGGATGCGGTGCGGGCCGCGGTCGCCGCCGACGCCGCGGTGCTGCGGGCACACCTCGGGCCGGGCCGCGCCGACGGGACGCTCGCCCTCGTGCTCGCGCCGGACGTCGATCCCGGTGAGGCGGCGCAGCGCGTGGCGAGTGCGCTGGCGGCTGACGAGACGCTGAGGGCCCGCCTTGTCCGGGGTCTCGACCTGGCGTTGCTGCCGCCGGGGGCCGTGCCCCCGGGCGAGCCCCTGTACGTACGGTCGTGAGTGCCACCGCATATCGTGTACCCCATGAGTGACGCGACCCCCACCCCCGAGACCCCCGGCGAAGCGAATCCCGAGGCTCCCGACTTCGACGCCATGACCCGCGACATCGCGGAGGTCCCCGCCGTCGAGGTGATCGTCACGGTCGCGGTCAACCTGATGAGCGCCGCTGCGGTGAAGCTCGGCCTGACCGAGGACGGCGAGAAGCACAAGGACCTCGACGAGGCCCGGAAGCTGGTGCACGCGCTGGCCGGGCTGCTCGACGCCGGCGCCACGGAGATCAGCTCCTTCCACGCAGCCCCGTTGCGCGACGGCCTGAAGTCGCTGCAACTGGCGTTCCGCGAGGCGTCGATCGTGCCCGACGAGCCGGGTCAGGGCCCCGGTGAGAAGTACACGGGCCCGGTCTACGGCTGACGCCCCGCCGGGGCGGCCGGCCCCTTCCGCCCGCCGGTTAGCCGCATCGGGCGGGAGCTGCTAACCTTGTGTAACGACCGGTCGGACACGCATGTGCCCGACCCACAAGTGGAGGCTCCGATTCTCCCACCTGACCGCCCTCTCGGGCGGCGGGTCACCGGTCAGACGGCGCCCATCGTTCCGTACGGACGATGGAGCCGTCCGAGCAGCGCCCCGCGGTGACCGCGGCGGTGCTCCGGTAGTTGAGGAGCTCCGCGCGTGGACCGTCGGGGCATTTTTCATGTGCCGGCGCGGTTGGTCCAAAGAAACAGACGTTGCGTGGCTGTCCGCCAGACCGCCGCGTGGTGCTACCGAGGAGGATCCATCAGCGCCGAGCCCCGCATCAACGACCGGATTCGCGTACCCGAGGTGCGACTTGTCGGTCCCAGCGGCGAGCAGGTCGGAATCGTTCCGCTCGCCAAGGCCCTGGAGCTTGCCCAGGAGTACGACCTCGACCTGGTCGAGGTCGCGGCGAACGCCCGTCCGCCCGTGTGCAAGCTCATGGACTACGGGAAGTTCAAGTACGAGTCGGCCATGAAGGCCCGTGAGGCGCGCAAGAACCAGGCGCACACGGTCATCAAGGAGATGAAGCTCCGGCCGAAGATCGACCCGCACGACTACGACACCAAGAAGGGTCACGTCGTCCGGTTCCTCAAGCAGGGCGACAAGGTCAAGATCACGATCATGTTCCGTGGTCGCGAGCAGTCCAGGCCGGAGCTCGGCTACCGACTGCTGCAGCGCCTCGCGGAGGACGTCCAGGACCTCGGTTTCGTGGAGTCGAACCCGAAGCAGGACGGCCGAAACATGATCATGGTTCTCGGTCCGCACAAGAAGAAGACCGAGGCGATGGCCGAGGCCCGCGAGGCGCAGGCCGCCCGCAAGGCGGAGCGCCAGGGGCAGTCCGCTCAGCCGGCGGACTCCGCCGAGGAGCCCGCCGAGGCCTGATTCCGGACAACGGCTCCGGACATCAACCGATACACCTGACGCTTTCGCCTGCCGGTTTACGGATCGGCGACGGAAGCGCCACTGACGAGGAGAGAACGGCGCGATGCCGAAGAACAAGACGCACAGCGGTGCCAAGAAGCGCTTCAAGATCACCGGCTCCGGCAAGGTGCTGCGTGAGCGCGCCGGCAAGCGCCACCTGCTCGAGCGCAAGTCGTCCAAGCTGACGCGTCGCCTCACCGGCAACGCCGAGATGGCCCCGGGTGACGCCGCCAAGATCAAGAAGATGCTGGGCATCTGATTGACCTCGCGCCCCCGGACGCCGGGGGCCTCCGGGCAAGACCGGGACCCAATCGTTTCCGGGCCGTGTGAGGACCACCACGGCCCCGCTACAAGGAGTTAACAAGTGGCACGCGTCAAGCGGGCAGTCAACGCCCACAAGAAGCGCCGGGCGATCCTCGAGCAGGCCAGCGGCTACCGCGGCCAGCGTTCGCGCCTGTACCGCAAGGCGAAGGAGCAGGTCACCCACTCCCTCGTCTACAACTACAACGACCGCAAGAAGCGCAAGGGCGACTTCCGTCAGCTGTGGATCCAGCGCATCAACGCCGCTGCCCGCGCCAACGGCATCACCTACAACCGCTTCATCCAGGGTCTGAAGGCCGCCAACGTCGAGGTGGACCGCAAGATCCTGGCCGAGCTCGCGGTCAACGACGCCGGCGCCTTCGCCGCGCTCGTCGAGGTCGCCCAGAAGGCGCTCCCGAGCGACGTCAACGCCCCGAAGGCCGCGGCCTGACGGTCGCGTCCCACCGGACTGCCCGGACCCGCAGGCCCTCGGCCTGCGGGTCCGCGTTCTTCGGGGCCACGCCGGTGACCGTGCCGGGGGGCCGGTGCCCGGCGGCCCGCAACACCAGAACGTGCGCCGCCGAGCGCCACGAGGGAAGTGAGAATGCGCCCCATGGGCACCCCCGAGCTGATCTCACCGCGGTCGCCGCGCGTCGCCGCCGCACGACGGCTGGCCAAGCGGAACTTCCGCTCGAAGGACCGGCTGTTCATCGCCGAGGGGCCGCAGGCCGTACGGGAGGCCGTGGCGCACCGGTCCGGGGACGGCCCGCCGACGCTGGTCGAGCTCTTCACCACGGTCGAGGCCGCTGAGCGATACGCGGACATCGTCGGGGCCGCACGCGCGGCCGGGGCCCGGATCCACTACGCGTCCGACGCCGTGCTGGCGGACGTCTCGCAGACCGTGACCCCCCAGGGGATCGTCGGCGTGTGCCGCTTCCTGGACCTGCCGTTCCAGGAGGTCCTCGCCGCCCGGCCGCGGCTCGTGGCGGTCCTCGCGCACGTGCGCGACCCCGGGAACGCCGGAACCGTGCTGCGTTGCGCCGACGCCGCGGGAGCCGACGCCGTCGTGCTCACCGACGCCTCCGTCGACCTCTACAACCCCAAGTCCGTCCGAGCGTCGGTGGGTTCCCTGTTCCACCTGCCCGTGGCCGTCGGCGTCCCCGTCGAGCAGGCCGTGAGCGGATTGAAGGGCGCGGGTGTGCGGATCCTCGCCGCGGACGGCGCGGGCGACGACGACCTCGACGACGAGCTCGACGCCGGCACCATGGGCGGCCCCACGGCATGGGTCTTCGGCAACGAGGCCTGGGGGCTGCCCGAGGAGACCCGCGCGCTCGCGGACGCGGTCGTCCGCGTGCCGATCCACGGCAAGGCGGAGAGCCTGAACCTGGCAACGGCCGCCGCCGTATGCCTGTACGCCTCCGCGCGCGCCCAGCGCACGCCGGGAGGCTGCCGAGCGGTGTGACCGCGGGGTGCGGCAGGCTGTCGCTCCGTCACCGTCGCCTAGTAGGGTGACGCACTCGGGGACCCACTGCACTGGTTCGAGAGGTGGGGTACGGGGATGGCTGTCGGCACCAGGAGGCCGTCGGGGGCGCACGATGCCTCCGCATGCCCGTCGGCGGCGGAAGGCGTCGGCCTCGACCCCGATGACCTGCCGGACGGCCTCGTCATCGCCGATGAGAGCGGACGGGTGATCTGCTTCAACGCAGCAGCCGTCCGGATCACGGCGACCCCCAGCGGAGAAGCCCTCGGCAGGCCACTCGAACTCGCGTTGCCCCTTGAGGACCTCAAAGGCCGCCGCTGGTGGCCGTTGACCGATCCCTACGGCGGCCTCGCCACCCGCGTGGGTCAGCCCGAGCGGAACCTGCTGCTCCCCGGAGGACGGGAAGTCCTCGTCTCCGCCCGGTACGTGCGTGACGCACCCTCCGGCCCGGTCAGCCGGGTGGTGATCAGCCTGCGCGGCACCGAGGCGAGGAGGCGCAACGAGCGCAGCCACGCCGAGCTGATCGCCACCGTCGCCCACGAGCTGCGCTCCCCGCTGACCTCCGTGAAGGGCTTCACCGCCACCCTCCTCGCCAAGTGGGAGCGCTTCACCGACGACCAGAAGCGGCTCATGCTGGAGACCGTCGATGCCGACGCCAACCGCGTCACCCGGCTCATCGCCGAGCTGCTCGACATCTCCCGCATCGACTCGGGGCGCCTCGAGGTGCGCCGCCAGCCCGTCGACATCGTTGCCGCCATCGGCCGCCACATCCAGTCGCACACCGCCGGGGGACAGCCGCCGGACCGCTTCTTCGTCCGCGTCCACCACACGCTGCCGGACCTGTGGGCCGACCCCGACAAGATCGACCAGGTCCTTGGCAACCTGTTGGAAAATGCGGTGCGCCACGGGGAGGGAACCGTCACCATCGAGGTGGCACCTGCGCCCGGCGAGAACGACGAGAAGGGAACGGCCGTCACCGTGAGCGACGAAGGCCCCGGCATCCCCGAGGAGTCGATGGGCCGTGTCTTCACCCGTTTCTGGCGGGGGAGCAAACGTGGTGGCACCGGTCTCGGTCTGTACATCGTCAAGGGAATCGTCGAGGCCCACGGCGGGACGATCAGCGTCGGTCGCGGACCCGGCGGCGGCGCTGAGTTCCGATTTACGTTGCCCGTGGGCACCCCCGCGTACCTCACCTGACGAGTCGCCGGGCAGCCCACGGGCTCAATCGCCTCCCCCCACCCCGCTAGACTCGACCTTTGGCACCTTTGCGTCCTCGGTCGTCGAGCGGGGGCCCAGCCACCCCATCGGAAGCACGGGAAGAGATGTCGGCACCCAACAAGTCGTACGACCCTGTCGAGGTCGAGGCACTGAAACCGGAAGAGATCGAGCGCATGCGGGGCGAGGCGCTCGCCGCCTTCGCCGCCGCTGGCGACCTCGACGCGCTCCACGAGGCGAAGATCGCGCACACCGGCCCCACATCGCCGCTCGCACTCGCCAACCGGGAGATCGGCGCGCTGCCGCCGCACGCCAAGGCCGATGCCGGCAAGCGCGTGGGCCAGGCCCGCGGGGCGGTGAACAAGGCCCTGGCAGCCCGCCAGGCCGAGCTGGAAGCGGAGCGTGACGCCCGCGTGCTGGTCGAGGAGGCGGTGGACGTCACCCTGCCGTACGACCGCACCCCGCCAGGAGCCCGCCACCCCCTGACCACCCTCTCGGAGCGCATCGAGGACGTCTTCGTCGCCATGGGCTACGAGGTCGCCGAAGGCCCTGAGGTCGAGTCCGAATGGCTCAACTTCGACGCGCTGAACATCGCGGCCGACCATCCGGCCCGCGGTGAGCAGGACACCTTCTTCGTCGCCGGTGCCGATGGAGCGGCTTCGGGCGTCGTGCTGCGCACCCACACCTCGCCCGTCCAGGTCCGCTCGATGCTCGATCGCGAGCCGCCGCTGTACGTGGTGTGCCCGGGCCGGGTGTACCGCACGGACGAGCTGGACGCCACGCACACGCCGGTCTTCCACCAGGTCGAGCTGCTCGCCGTCGACGAGGGCCTGACCATGGCCGACCTCAAGGGCACCCTGGACCACATGGTGCAGGCGCTCTTCGGCGGCGAGGGCATGAAGACCCGGCTCCGGCCGAACTTCTTCCCGTTCACCGAGCCGTCCGCCGAGATGGACATGGTCTGCTACGTGTGCCGCGGTGAGTCCGTCGGCAATCCGGAGCGCCCCTGTCGCACCTGCTCCAACGAGGGCTGGATCGAGCTCGGCGGCTGCGGGATGGTCAACCCCAAGGTGCTCACCGCCTGCGGCGTCGACCCCGAGAAGTACAGCGGTTTCGCCTTCGGTTTCGGCATCGAGCGACTGCTGATGTTCCGCCACAACGTCGAAGACATGCGAGACATGGTCGAGGGTGACGTCCGGTTCACCCGGCCCTTCGGGATGGAGATCTGATGCGGGTCCCGCTTTCATGGCTGCGGGAGTACGTCGACCTGCCGGCGACGGAGACCGGCCGTGACGTACAGACCAAACTCATTGCCGCGGGCCTCGAGGTCGAGACCGTGGAGCAGCTCGGCGCGGGCCTCACGGGCCCCCTCGTCGTGGGCCAGGTGCTCACCATCGAGGAGCTGACCGAGTTCAAGAAGCCGATCCGCTTCTGCACCGTCGACGTCGGCAGGGCCGGGAGCGCCTCCCCGGCGGAAGGTTCTGAGGGAGGCACCGGCGCGCCCCAGGAGATCATCTGCGGTGCCCGCAACTTCGCCGTCGGTGACAAGGTCGTCGTCGCCCTGCCCGGCGCCGTTCTTCCGGGTGACTTCCGGATCGCCGAGCGCAAGACGTACGGCCGGGTGTCCCGCGGCATGATCTGCTCCAGTGACGAGCTCGGCATGGGCGACTGGGAGGCTCCCCAGGCCGGAGGCTCGCACGGCATTGTCGTGCTGCCGCCGGAGGTCGAGATCGGTTCCGACGCCACCGAGCTGCTGGAGCTGTACGACGAGGTCCTGGACATCGCCGTCACGCCCGACCGCGGCTACTGCCTGTCGATGCGCGGCGTCGCCCGCGAGGCCGCCATCGCCTACGGGCTGCCGCTGCGCGACCCGGCACTACTGGACGTCCCCGCGCCGAACTCGTACGGCTACCCCGCGCAGGTCTCCGACCCGATCGGCTGCGACCGCTTCACCGCGCGCACCGTGGTCGGGCTCGATCCCGAGGCCCACTCCCCGATCTGGCTGAAGCGCCGCCTCCAGAAGGCGGGCATGCGTCCCATCTCCCTCGCGGTGGACATCACCAACTACGTGATGCTGGAGCTCGGCCAGCCACTGCACGCCTACGACCGCACCCTCGTCCAGGGCACGATCGGCGTGCGCAGGGCGGAGCAGGGCGAGAAGTTCACCACCCTCGACGGCACCAAGCGCGTCCTCGACCCCGAGGACCTGGTCATCATCGACGAGCGCGGGCCCATCGGCCTCGCGGGCGTGATGGGCGGAGCCAACACCGAGATCGCCGACTCCGTCACCGACCCGGAGACGGGCGAGGTCCGTGGCACCACCGAGGTCGTCATCGAGGCCGCGCACTTCGATCCGGTCTCCGTCGCCCGCACCGCCCGCCGCCACAAGCTGTCCTCCGAAGCGTCCCGGCGCTTCGAGCGAGGCGTCGACCCGCAGGCCGCGGCAGCCGCGGCACAGCGGACGGTCGACCTGCTGGTGCTGCTCGCCGGTGGCACCGCGGAGGCCGGCGTCACCGAGATCGCCGCGCAGTCCGCGCCGCGTACGGTGACCATGCGCGCCGACCACCCCGACCGGGTCGCCGGCGTCGCCTACGGCCGCGAGACCGTCGTGCGCCGCCTCCAGGAGGTCGGCTGCGACGTCTACGGCCAGGACGAACTGGTCGTCTCGGTCCCGTCCTGGCGCCCCGACCTGCACCACCCGAACGACCTCGCCGAAGAGGTCATCAGGCTCGAGGGTTACGAGAACCTGCCGGCTACGCTGCCGCAGCCCCCGGCGGGGCGCGGGCTCACCGCCCGCCAGCGGCTGCACCGCCGCGTCGGCCGCGCGCTGGGCGGTGCTGGCTTCGTCGAGGCGCTGAACTACCCGTTCGTCGGTGCGGCCGTGTTCGACCAGCTCGGTCTGGAGGCCGACGACCCGCGTCGCAGCGTCGTCAGACTGGTCAACCCGCTGTCGGACGAGGAGCCGGCCCTGCGCACCACGCTGCTGCCCGGTCTGCTCGCCGCACTGCGGCGCAACGAAGGGCGCGGTTCGCACGATCTGGCGCTGTTCGAGACGGGACTGGTCTTCCGCCCGACGGGCGAGGGCGAACTCCCGGCCGGGCTGACTGTCGACCGCCGTCCCACCGAAGCGGAGATCGCCGCGCTGAACGGGGTGCTGCCGCGCCAGCCGCGCCGTGTGGCCGCCGTCCTCGCGGGTGCGCGCGAGCAGTCGGGATGGTGGGGTGCCGGCCGGCCGGCCGACTGGGCCGACGCGGTCGAGTCTGCGCGCACGGTCGCCCGGGAGGCAGGCGTGGACCTCGTCATCCGCGCGGACCAGCACGCGCCGTGGCACCCTGGCCGTTGCGCCGCGCTGTACGCCAGTGCGGACGGCCGGGAGACCCTCGTCGGGCACGCCGGGGAGCTGCACCCGCGGGTGACCAAGGCCCTCGGCCTGCCCGAGCGCACCTGCGCCATGGAGATGGAGCTGGACCTCCTCGAGGAGGCCGGCCGGGGTTCGGTCGAGGCGCCGCGCATCTCCACCTTCCCCGTCGCCACGCAGGACGTTGCGCTGGTCGTGTCCCACGAGGTCCCCACGGCGGAGGTCGAGAAGGCGCTCCGCGAGGGTGCCGGCGAACTCCTGGAGTCCATCAGGCTGTTCGACGTTTTCGCCGGGTCGCAGATCGGCGAGGGCAAGAAGTCGCTGGCGTACGCGCTGCGGTTCCGTGCCGCAGACCGCACGTTGACGGTCGAGGAGGCCTCGGCCGCTCGCGACGCCGCGGTCGCACTCGCCAGCGAGCGCACGGGAGCGGTGCTGCGCGGCGCCTGACGGCAGCCATCCGTTCCAGGGGCACCTCCGGGCACCGTCCGGGGGTGCCCCTCGGGCGTTGTGAGGCCACGCGGCGGCTGCCGAACCGGCGGCCGACACCAGTGCACGGTGCGCGCCTTCCCGCCCGGACCACGGTGCGCGCCTTCCCGTCCGGACCAGTGGGCGGACGACCCGGGGCGGAGCCCGACGCACGGGAAACACGGTGCGGGACGTGGCAGCCGGTGGCACGCACCGGAGGCCCTCGCCACGACCGCGCACGGGACCCTGCGTGGACAGCGGCGCCGGCACGTGCCGTTCCCGCTCCTCACCCTTCCCGCGTCATGACGGAACGTTCACCGGGACGGAACGGGAGTCGTGCGCGGCGCGCGCCGCCCGCCCTGCCGCGGAGTTGTCGGGCAGACCGGCAGGGGCGGGCGGCGCGGGTTGCGGGCCGCCGCACTGTACGAGGGGGAACCGGCGACCCGACCGCCTCTGCGAGAGGCAGTTCATTCAACTGGTGCGCCGGACGCGGCGACAACGTGCGCGGACCACCGTTACGGGGCGCTCGGTTCACACCCCGTGCGAATCGGACTCCACTAGGCTGGCCCCACCGAGCCAACGGAGGGCCAGATGCAGCCCAACACCCTGCTCGACGCCCTGCTCGACGAGGCGGGCATCTCCCACGCGGGCCTCGCCGCCCACGTCAACCAGGTCGGTAGCGCCAGAGGACTGGCACTGCGGTACGAACACACCGCCGTGGCGCGATGGCTGAAGGGCCAGCGGCCGCGCGGCCAGGTGCCCGACCTGATCTGCGAGGTGCTCGCGGCACGGCTGCACCGCACGGTCACCCTCGACGACGCCGGGCTGGGCGTACCCGGCGGGCCCACCGCCTCGCAGGGGTCGACGCTCTCGGGCTTCGTGGAGCGCGCCACCGCGCTCTGGCGCTCCGACGAACAGCAGCGCCCCCATGTCATCGGGGCGCCGGCGGTCACGGGGACGCCAGCGGTGATGCCGGTCTGGGAATGGGAGAACCCCCCGGAGGACTCCGACGTCTCGCGCAGTGGGCAGGCCCGGGTCGGCGAGGCCGACATCACGATGTTGCGGGCGGCCCGGGCGCACTACGAACTGCTCTACCGGAAGGCCGGTGGGATCGCCACGCGCGCCCGGATCGTCGGCTTCCTCAACGCAGAGGCGGCCCCGTTGCTGCGCGGGTCCTACAGCGACGGCCTCGGTCGCCAACTGCACCGCGCGACCGGCGGCTTGGTGGCCGTCGCAGGCATCTGCGCCTATGACTCGGACGCGCACGGACTGGCCCAGCGCTACTTCCACCAGGCGCTGCGGCTGGCGAAGGCGAGCGGGGACCGGGGGCTCGGGGCGTACGTCATCGCGCTGCTGGTCAACCAGTGCCTGTTCCTGGACGAGCACCGGCAGGCCGTCGCCTTCGCCGAGGCGGCGCTGCGGGCCGCCGGGGGCCAGATCACTCCCGCCCTGGCGGCCGACCTGTGCGCGATGCAGGCGAAGGCGTACGCCCATCTCGGTGACGGCGGCAGTGCGCTGGGCTGCATCCGGCGGGCGGAGGGGGAGGCGGAGCGGATCCTGCCGGGGCACGAACCGGACGAGACGGGGTACGTCCAGCCGGGGCTGGTGAACGTCCAGGTGGCGGAGGCGCTCCTGAGCCTGGGGGACCTCACGGCGGCCCGCGCGCACGCCGCGGCGGCCGCGGCGTCCCCGGCGCACGACCGGGGCAGGGTCCACCGGCTGGCCATGCTCAGCCAGATCGAGCTGCGCCAAGGGGAGGCCGACCGCGCCGCACGGACCGCGACGGACATGGCCGAATGGGCGCGGGGCATGGAGTCCCAGCGGCTCAGGGACAGGCTGCGGGTGGTGCGCAAGCACCTCGTGGCGAGCGGGTGCAGCGGTGCCGAGGAGGCTGCCGAACGCATCGACGGCGCCCTGCGCGTGCCGCTGTGACGGACTGACCGTCCTGCCGGAGGGATGCCGGCCGGTGCTCTTCTTTCCGCTCCCGGGCGGGCCCGTCCTCCTGCACGCTCTCCTGAGCCCTCCGGTGAGTGTTCCACCGTGCGCAGGGGCCTGCTGCGATATTGCCATCTACTTGTCGGAAGGTGGCAGAAACGTGCAGTGGATGAAGTTGAGCGAACAAACTGTCTATGAAAATCGCTGGTTCCGGGTCAACCGTGCAGATGTTGCCCTCCCGAACGGCCGGCACCTCGACCACTACCTCATCCGGCTCCGCCCGGTCGCCGTCGCAACCGCCGTCAACGGGGCCAACGAGGTGCTGATGCTCTGGCGCCACCGTTTCATCACCGACAGCTGGGGCTGGGAGCTCGCGGCAGGCGTCGTCGAGGACGGCGAGGACGTCGCCGCTGCGGCCGCCCGAGAGATGGAGGAGGAGACCGGCTGGCGGCCCGGTCCGCTCCACCACCTGCTCACGGTCGAGCCGTGCAACGGGCTCACCGACGCCCGGCACCACCTGTTCTGGTCCGAGAGCGCGACGTACACCGGGCCACCGGAGGACGACTTCGAATCCTCGCGCCGCGAGTGGATCCCGCTCAAGCTGGTCCCGGACATGATCGCCCGCGGCGAGGTCCCGGCCGCCAACATGGCGGCCGGGCTGCTGATGTTGCACCATCTTCGGCTGGCGTGAGCTCTAGCGGCCGACGGCCTGCCACACCGCCAACGCCAGTGCCCCGAGTGCCGTCAACGCCGCCACGGCCGGCAGCGGCCACTTGGCGTGCTCCAGCGTCACGACCCGTGCCGTGAGATCGGTCAGATCCCGGTCGATGCGGTCGTGGCGTTGGGAGATCAGGGCGAGGTGCCCGTCGATGCGGGCGAAACCGACGTCGAGGGAGCGGCGCAGCTCGGCGAACTCCTCGACGGCGGCTAAGTGATCGGGGTCGGTGGTCACGGATCGCTCCTCCTGGCAGCTGGTCGTGGTCGACTCGATCGAGCCGCTCCGAGTCAACTCGCCTTGGTCGGGGCGGGGGAGCGTGTGCGCGAGGCATATGCGGACACGCTCCGCACACCCCGTGCGAAACCGCCGTGGATCAGGAGTAGACGTAGAAGCCGGAGCCCGTCTTCCGGCCCAGCCGGCCCGCGTCGACCATCCGCTGCAGCAGCGGGGGAGCGGCGTAGAGCGGCTCCTTGAACTCCGTGTACATCGAGTCGGCCACCGAGGCGACCGTGTCCAGTCCGATGAGGTCCGACAGCTTCAGCGGCCCCATCGGGTGGGCGCAGCCGAGCTCCATGCCGTTGTCGATGTCCTCGCGGCTGGCGATTCCCGACTCGAACATCCGGATCGCCGAGAGCAGGTACGGGATCAGCAGGGCGTTCACCACGAAGCCCGAACGGTCCTGGGCGCGGATGGCGTGCTTGTCCAGCACCTGCTGGACGACGGCCTCCGACCGCTTGATCGTCTCCTCCGAGGTCGTCAACGCGGGGATCAGCTCGACGAGCTTCTGCACGGGGGCGGGGTTGAAGAAGTGGATGCCGATGACCTGGTCGGGCCGCGAGGTCGCGACGGCCAGCTTCACCAGCGGAATCGAAGAGGTATTCGAGGCGAGGATGGCGTCCTGCCGGGTCACGACCTGGTCGAGGACCTGGAAGATCTCCGTCTTGACCTGCTCGTTCTCCACGACCGCTTCGATGACGAGATCGCGGTCGGCGAACTCCCCGAGGTCCGTGGTGAAGCTGAGGCGATCCAGCGTCGCGTCGCGTTCCTCTTCGGTGATCTTGCCTCGTTCGGCGGCCTTGGAGAGGGAGTTGTACAGACGCGTACGGCCGATCTCCAGGGCCTCGCCGGTGGTCTCGGCGACCTTGACCTCGAGTCCGCTGCGGGCGCACACCTCCGCGATTCCGGCGCCCATCTGGCCACAGCCCACCACTCCGACTCGGGATACGTCGGCCACAGTGTCGGTCACATCGTGCCTTTCGCTGATCTTCAGTTCGGCAGGTTCCCCCGTTTGGCTCCGGGCCCGCCTCGACGCCACGACGTTACTCCGCCGGTGCGTGTGGTCGAGGGGTCGGGGCGGGCATGCTGTGCGGGACATCGACGAGCACTCGGCGCACGGCTGTGCGGAGGGGTCGGTACATGACGCGTCATATGAGGCAGATCACCCGAAGAGGATTCGTCACGGCGGCCGGCGCGATCACCGCGCTCACCGTGGCCGGCGGCGCCGCCGCGGCAGTGCCGCGCCGGTCAGGCCCGCACGACTTCCGCGGTATGTGGTTGGCGACCGTCGCCAACCGGGACTGGCCCTCACGACCCGGCCTCAGCGCGCAGGCGCAACGCTCCGAGCTGCTGGCCCATCTCGACACGGCAGTCGCCCGACGCCTCAACGCCGTGGTGCTCCAGGTGCGGCCGACCGCGGACGCGCTGTGGCCCTCGCCGTACGAACCGTGGTCCCAATACCTGACCGGTGTGCAGGGCAGGAGCCCCGGATGGGACCCGTTGGGTACTGCCGTCACGGAGGCCCACAAACGCGGTCTGCAACTGCACGCCTGGTTCAACCCGTACCGGGTGGCCAATCACCCCGACCTCTCCCGGCTGTCTCCGCGGCACCCCGCCCGGCGGAATCCGGAGTGGGTCGTCCCGTACGGCGGCAGGCTGTACTACAACCCGGGGCTGCCCCAGGTCAGAGCGTTCGTCCAGGACGCCATGCTCGACGCCGTGCGGCACTACGCGATCGACGCCGTGCACTGGGACGACTACTTCTATCCCTATCCGGTCGCCGGAGAGGTCTTCGACGACGACGCGGCATACGCCCGCTACGGTGCCGGTTTCCCCACCAGGGCCGCCTGGCGACGCAACAACATCGACCGGCTGGTGGCGGAGACGGCGGAACGGATCAAGCAGATCAACGGACAGGTCCGCTTCGGCATCAGCCCGTTCGGAGTGTGGCGCAACGCCGCGACCGACCCCCGCGGATCCGCCACCCGAGCGGGCGTCCAGACGTACGACGACCTGTACGCAGACACCCGGAAGTGGGTTCGCCAGAGGTGGATCGACTACGTCGTCCCACAGCTCTACTGGCACATCGGCATGGCGGCCGCGGACTACGCCAAGCTCGTACCGTGGTGGGACGCGGTGGTCGAGGGCACCGGCGTGCAGCTCTACGTCGGGGAAGCCCTCTACAAGGCGGGCGATCCGGCGCAGCCCGACGCCTGGCAGGACCCCGCCGAGCTGTCACGCCACCTCACCCTGGCGCACTCCTACGCGAACGTGCGGGGCCACTGCTTCTTCGCCGCGCAGGAAGTGGGCACGGACCGGATCGGGGCCATGGCCAGGGTGGTGGCCGACCACTATCCGACCCGGATCCGTGCACCGTACTGACGGCCGGTGAACCGGTCGAGAGACTCGGCTCAGGCTTCCTCGTGGTGTCGTACGACGGTGTCGGGGCCGGGGGACATCAGGCACTCGTGACCGTCGTCCTCGAAACGGACGCGGAACGGTGGACCGCCGTTGTCGCCCAGCACCTCAAGGACTTCGGCGAGCCGGTCGTGCTGGCCGACGATCCGGCCGTGCACGAGCAGCTTGTCGCCCACAATCGCTTGCATCGGAAGGGACCTCCTCGAAGGGGGCGTGGTCGCTACCCCGAGTCTACGACCCGGGGAGTGACCTGCATCACCGGCAAGCATCCACGCTCAGGCCCCCGCGCGCTGGGTGACGGCGATGCACACGAGCACGCCGACGGCGGCGAGGGGGACGGCGGGGGAGAGGCTCTCGGAGAGCAGCAGCACCGACCAGACCAGGGTGAGCAGGGGCTGGGCGAGCTGCAGTTGGCTGGCCCGGGCGATGCCGATCGCCGCCATCCCCCGGTACCAGACGTAGAGCCCGAAGAAGGTCGATCCCGCGGCCACCCAGAGCAGGCCCAGGACCCCGTGCACGGTCAGGCGCACGGGTTCGGCCGTCAGGGTGAACGCCGCGCCGGCCAGGGCGAACGGAAGGCACAGCACCAACGCCCAGCCGATGACCTGCCAGCCGGGCATCACCCGGGCCAGCCGGCCGCCCTCCGTGTAGCCCGCGGCGCACACCAGCAGGGCGCCGAACAGGTACAGGTCGCCCGTCGAGGGCACCCCGCCGCTCTGCTGGAGCGCGAAGGCGATGACGACGGCGGCGCCGACGAGCGCGGCCGCCCAGAAGGCCCGCGGCGGGCGCCGTCGGGTCCGGACGGCCGCGAAGGCGGCCGTGGTCAGCGGGAGCAGACCGACCACCACCGCGGCGTGCGACGTGCTGGACGTCCGCAGCGCCAGCGTCGTCAGCAGGGGGAAGCCCACGACCACCCCGCCGGCCACGACCACGAGACCGCCCAGGTGCCGGCGCTCCGGCAGCGGGACGCGCAGGGCCAGCAGGAAGCCGCCCGCGAGGACGGCCGCGAGGACGCTGCGCACCGCCACGAACGACCACGGGCCGAAGGACTCGAGGCCCCAGGCGGTGGAGGGGAAGGTGAGGGAGAACGCGACGACGCCGAGCGAGGCGAGCAGCGTGCCGTGCCGCGGAACCGCGGCGCGAGTGCCGGTGATGCCCGCGGTGCCCGTCGGTGGTGCGGTGCCCACCGCTATCGAGCCCCGAAGAGTAGCGCTATCCTTTGCTTTCATGCAACAGCGTAGCAGCGTGGAAGACCTGGCGAATTCCCTCAAGAGCGAGCTGAACCGCTACTCCATTGGTGAGAAGCTGCCATCGAGTCGTGCTCTGGTCGAGCGCCATCGGGTATCCCCGGTCACCGTCTCTCGCGCGCTCGCGCAACTCGCCGCCGAAGGACTCGTCGTCACGCGTCCGGGCGCCGGAGCGTTCCGGGCCGCGCCTCGCCCGCCCGCCGTTGCCGCCGGGGACACCTCCTGGCAGGAGATCGCGCTCAGTGCAGACGCCGCCGAGCCGGTGCCCCGCACGGTGGACGCCTCGGGAGTGCTGGTCACGCTCGCCGCACCGCCGCCCGGAGTCGTCGAGTTCAACGGCGGCTACCTGCACGCCGCCCTCCAGCCGGAACGGGCCATGGCGGCCGCGCTCGCCCGGGCCGGTCGCCGCCCCGGTGCCTGGGGCAGGCCGCCGATCGACGGGCTCCCCGAGCTGCGCGACTGGTTCGCCCGGACGGTCGGCAGCGACGTCACGGCGGCCGACGTGCTCGTGACGGCGGGAGGACAGTCCGCGCTCACCACGGCGCTGCGCGCACTCGCGCCGCCCGGCGCCCCCGTTCTCGTCGAGTCCCCCACCTATCCCGGCATGCTGGCCATCGCCCGGGCCGCCGGACTCCGGCCCGTGCCGGTGCCGGCCGACCCGCAGGGAGTGCGCCCCGAGCTCCTCGCCGCCGCCTTCCGCGCCACCGGGGCGCGGGTCTTCGTGGCTCAGCCCCTCTTCCAGAACCCGACCGGCGCGGTCCTCGCCCCCGAGCGACGCGCCGAGGTGGTCCGGACCGCGCGCTCCGCCGGGGCGTTCGTCATCGAGGACGACTTCGCGCGGTGCCTCGTCCACGACGATGCCGCCCCGCTGCCCGCTCCGCTGGCCGCCGACGACCCCGACGGCGTCGTCGTCCACGTCTCCTCCCTCACCAAGGCCACCTCGCCGAGCCTGCGGGTCGGTGCGCTCGTGGCCCGTGGCCCCGTGCTCGAGCGGCTACGGGCCATCCACGTCGTCGACAGCTTCTTCGTCCCTCGGCCCCTGCAAGAAGCGGCTCTGGAGCTGGTCGGATCACCTGCCTGGCGGCGCCACCTGCGCACCGTCGCCACGGAGCTGAGGACCCGTCGGGACGCCATGGCGGCGGCCCTGCGGCTGCACCTGCCCGAACTGGCCCTGCCGCACCTCCCGTCCGGGGGCTACCACCTGTGGCTACGCCTTCCCGACGGCACCGACGAAGGCGCCCTGGTCGCCGCCGCGCTTCGCGCGGGCGTCGCCGTGGCCCCGGGGCGCCCCTACTTCAGTGCCGAACCTCCGGCGGGGCACGTGCGGTTGAGCTTCGCGGGCGTGGCGGGCCTGCCGGAGATCGCCGAGGGCGTACGGCGGCTGCGTGCCGCGTGCGACGAGATCCCGGGGTGATCGACGCGCGGCGCCGAACGGAGCCCCTTGCGCCGAGGCGTCCGCGGCCGCGTACACGGAAGCGGCCTCGTTGCTGACGAGCGCCCGCCCGGCCGCGGCAGTACGACGACGCGGACGCCGTTCCCGGCCGCTGCCAGATCTCCCGGAGCGCCCCCGTCCCGCCCCGCCCCGGACTCTCCACCCGACGCCCACCGGACCGCCGGGCACAGCCGGGACCAGCAGAGCCGGACCATCACCTCGCCGCTCGACACCGGCGCCCCGGGACCGGTGCTGAACGACACCGCCATCCGCGGGACCGTTTCCGGCAGCCAGGTCCCCACGCCCGGAGCGTCACGGACTTCTCCTGCTTCTCCGCGAGGCTGCGTGACGTCCGCGTCGACCCGGCCCGCGCGGCGGAGGGCGCGCACCGTCGTCGTGGAGGGGGTCCGCGACCACCTCGACGTGCTCGGGCCGTGCAGGATCCGGCTCGCCACGAAACGACGTCCAGGACGCGTACAGGAGATCGGCTTCGTGCCGATCGGCCATCGGAGCGGAGGAGGGCGCCCTCTTCCGGTGGCCCGATGACCCTCGCGGCTCGGCCCGGCGTGCGGGGCGTCCGCACGGAGCGTGTCCGTCGGCTCACCCTCCCGCGCGGGACCGGCCGCGGTCCGACCCGGTCCGGCCGCGGTCCCAGGCGGAAGCCACGGGCACGTCGCGCCCCTCCCCGCACCCCCGCGGGGCGTACGTTGCGCTGCAGGTCGGACACCGGTCGGTAACCACTCTTGACCTGGGGCGCGCGTGGCTTCACGATCCCGCCATGAGTGTTCGGTTCACGCTGGTCACCGCTGCGCGCTGCTCGTCCCGGCTGGCCGAGCGCTTCGACGACGACCGGCCGCTGGACGAAGCGGGCTGGCACGACGTGCGGCTCGCGGCGCACGCGCTCGTCCCCCTGGGCGCGGCCGAGCTGCGCTACTGCTCGCCCACCGTCCGCAGCCGGGCCACCGCCGACGCGCTCGGCTACGCCCCGCTCGCCCAGCCGGCGCTGAGCGACTGCGACATGGGGCGGTGGCGCGGCTTCACCCTGGCCGAGGTGGCGGCCAGGGAACCGGGCGCCGTCGACGCCTGGATCGCCGACCCGCGCTCCGCACCCCACGGCGGGGAACCCCTGCTCGCATTCATCACCCGCGTCGGGGGCTGGCTGGATACCCGCCCCGCCGACGACGGGAGTGCGGTGGTGGCCGTCGCCGAACCCGCGGTCGTTCGGGCCGCCCTCGTCTATGCGCTCAAAGCCCCGCCGGCCATGTACTGGAACGTGGACGTGCGGCCACTGTCCACCGTCGTCCTGATCGGCAGGGCCGGATACTGGAATCTACGCCTGGAGACCGGCGGCTGAACCGGTGCCCCGGCCCCGCGGTCCCCGGTGGCGCGGGCGACCGGGCGGCAGACGCCCGTCCACCGGCTCGGCGGAGGCCGGTCCGCATAGGGGCGGACCCCTGTGCGGACCCCTATGTGGAGGAACGGGCCGCGGCGCGTGCCGGCGCCACCTGGCGCGCGCTGGTCACCATGACCACGCAGCCCGACGTGCCCGACTCCTGCATCCGCCCCATGAGATGGCTCACCGCCCAGGCGACGGCGCCCGCGGCGGGCCCACCCCCGCCGGCCGCCGCGTAACCAGCCTCGCGGTGCAGCCACCGCAGGCCGTCCGCGGCCGCGTCGGCCGTGACGGGGATCACCAGGTCCAGCAGGTCGGGGCGGAAGGCGGGCTCGGTGCGGGGGCGGCCGATGCCGGGGATCGGCGACGGCATCCCGGTCGTGTAGTCGGCGCAGTCCCTCGCCCAGGCCGGGAAGTACGCGGAGCACTCGGCGTCCACCCCCGCCACCCGGGTCCCGTTCCCGCCCCGCTCCCGCACGTAGCGGCCGAGCGTCGCGGTGGTCGTCCCGGTTCCCAGGCCCGCCACCAGCCAGGCGGGTTCCCCAGCACCCACCCGTGCCAGCTGGCCGAACATCTCCTCGGCGAGATCCGGCAGCGGGCACATCCCGAGGGCCCGTTCCGAGTCGGCGAAGTGGTCCAGGAAGTATCCGCCCATGCGCTCCGCCAGGTGGCGCCCCTCGTCCTGGAGGGTTGCCGGTGCCGCGGCGATCCGCCACCGTCCACCGTGGCGCTCGACCGACTCCCGTACCGCCGGTGGTGCCTTCGCCGGCACCAGAGCGACGAACGGGATACCGGCGAGGCGGGCGCAGTACGCCCCGGCCACCGCGGCGGGCCCGCCCGTCCCCATCACGACGGGGACCCCCTCGCCCACCGAGCCGTCCATGACCGCTTCGCAGAGCAGCGCCCGTACCAACCGGTGCTTGAGCGTGCCGGAGGGGTGCGCGGACTCGTCCTTGACGTAGAGGCGCTCGTAAGGGAGGGGCACCAAGGGTGTCGGGTTCGCGTCCGCGCACAACCGACGCACCGCTTCCGCTGCCCAATCTCCGCTCTCCGCCCGCACCATGCTCCCTATGATCCCCGTCGCGCCGGCCGCCGCCACGGCACGGGACCGTACCCGCCGCCGCCCGGTCGGCGGCACCGCCGCCGCCGGCAACCCCCTCGCTGAGCCTCTCGCCCCCGCCCACCGGGCCGTTCAGCAGGACCGCGCGGACCGCCACCCGTGTCAAGCCATGCTTTCTCGGGAGGCGTCAGTCGCGTACCCGTCGGCTTCACTCGAGGTGGGCCGTTCGGACCGATCCGGCCTCAGCCCACCGGCGGCTGGCCGGGCTGCTGACCCCGGACGGGGACGGTCACGGCGGGGTGTGCCGTGGACAGCCGCTGTCCCGACGACGCGGTCGACGCGTATCTGATCGGAGGGTGCGTTCCCACCCAGGGGAGCAGGTGCTCCTGAACCGCCGGGCGGGCTCGTCGGCGCTGCGGCGACTGTGCCCACCCCACGCCGAACGGGGCACGAGGCCCATCGAAGCGGGAGGGGACCGTACGCGGCGAAGGGCGAGGCACGGCGACGGGAGTGGAGCGCCCCGGAACAGCTCCGCTGCCCCGGGAACGTGGGCGGCACGGACGACGCGGCGCCCCACGCGTACCGCGGCACTCGAAACATTCGTGGCATTCGCGGGACCCGGAGGCCCCCGGACGACTGTGGGCTGCTGCGGGAGACCCGTCGGCCCCGCCGACCCTCCGCCGGCCGGCGGGTCACCACCGGTAGAGCCTCCCGCGCCACGTCCACCCCGCGTCGAGGACCGTGTTCCGCAGGGGGTTCTTCATCTCCCGCGAGTCGAAGCCGAACGACTCGACCCGACGCCGGCGGCCGTCGGGCCCCCGCTCAAACGTCCACTCCTTCTGGATCATGGGTGCCGGGCCGCGGCCGTACTGCCGCGACGCCGGGGTGGCCCTCCAGCGTTCGTCGAGGGCGAGCACCTCGCGCTCGTCCGTGACGAAGCGCATCCTCGTCCTGAGGGTCAGGCCCTGCTGCTGGATGCGCCACTCCGCGACCAGGTCCGCGCGTTCCTTGGCGAAGGCCTCGCGCACACGGAACGGCACGCCCGAGCCGCCCAGCGCGAGGAGCGCCTCGCGGAGCGGCCCCGCGGGGAGCGGTGCGACGCCCCTGCAGGGGTACTTCGTGCCGGTGATCTTGTCGTAGAGACCCATGGGAATCTCGGCGTCAGGACCGGGCGAGGACACAGAACTCGTGCCCCTCCGGGTCGGTGAGACAGGTCCACGGGACGTCGCCCTGACCGACGTCGAGGTCGGCCGCGCCGAGGGCCCGCAGTCGGGCGACCTCCGCTGCTTTGTCGTCACCGGGGGCCGGCACCAGGTCGAGGTGGACGCGGTCCGGCACGATCTTCACGTCGAAGGAGCGAACGAACTCAACATACGGGCCGACACCCTTGGCCGAGCGCCACACCGCACGGTCGTCCGTCACCTCGTGCAGGGTCCAGTTCATTGTCTCGTCCCAGAACCGGGCCATGGCCCGCGGATCCGCGCAGTCGACCACCACCCGGGCGATCGGCCCGGTGTCCCGGTACGTCTCCCGAGGCTCCAGCACGCAGAACTCGTTGCCCTCCGGGTCGGCCAGGACCGTCCACGGCACGTCACCCTGGCCCACGGGGGCGGGCGTCGGTCCGAGGGACTTCAGGTGCGCGATCGACTCCGCCTGATGGGCCGCAGAGGTGGTGGCGAGATCGACGTGCACACGATTCTTTGTCGCCGTCTTGGGTTCCGGGACGGCAAGGGCGTCGATGCATACGCCGACCGGGTGCAGCCCATCGAAGCCGACGGGTTCGGCGGCGGTCGCGCCCGACCCCCCGCTGGTGACACTCCAGCCGAGCGCCTCCGCCCAGAACCGGCCGACCGACGAGTCGTCGAGGGCCTTTATGTTCACCAGGACGGGTCGCAGCGTCATGTCGGCGATCCCACGCACCGCTCTGCAACGACATCCGCACGCACCGTTGCCACACGGAGGGCGGCGCGCTCACCAGCGTTGATGCTCGGTTCGTCAACCGGAATGCTCGGCCCCGCCGGGCTGCCCCCCTCTGAGGTACCCCCCCACGTGCCGGGTGAAGGTCGAGCCACCTCGGAGCGGTCCCGCGTCGCGCGATTCTCATTGCATAAAGCTGCATTGATGCGTATAGTCATGCCCTCCAAGAGGAGGAAGTCCGATGGCGGTACGTGCAGCTGTAGCGGGAGCGAGTGGATACGCGGGCGGGGAGCTGCTCCGCCTGCTCCTCGCGCACCCCGGCGTCGAGATCGGCGCCCTCACCGCGAACTCCAACGCCGGTCAGCGGCTCGGGGACCTCCAGCCCCATCTGCTGCCGCTCGCGGACCGGGTGCTGGCCGCCACCACGCCGGAGGTGCTCGCCGGCCACGACGTCGTGTTCCTCGCCCTGCCGCACGGCCAGTCCGCCGCGGTCGCGGAGCAACTCGGCGAGGACGTCCTCGTCGTCGACATGGGAGCCGACTTCCGACTCAGGAGTGCCGCCGAGTGGGAGCGGTTCTACGGTTCTGCACACGCCGGGACCTGGCCCTACGGCCTCCCCGAACTGCCGGGTGCCCGCGCCGCGCTGGAGGGGTCCAAGCGCATCGCGGTACCCGGTTGCTACCCGACCGCGGTGTCCCTCGCCCTCTTCCCGGCGTACGCGGACGGACTCGCCGAGCCCGAGGCCGTGATCACGGCCGCCTCCGGCACTTCGGGAGCGGGCAGGGCGCTCAAGCCGCACCTCCTCGGCAGCGAGGTCATGGGCTCCATGAGTCCCTACGGCGTCGGCGGCGGCCACCGACACACCCCCGAGATGGTCCAGAACCTGAGCGCCGTGGCGGGCGGGACCGTCACCGTCTCGTTCACCCCGACGCTCGCGCCCATGCCGCGCGGAATCCTGGCGACCTGCAGTGCCAAGGCGAAGCCGGGCACCACCCCCGGGGCCGTACGGGCCGCCTACGAGAAGGCGTACACCGAAGAACCGTTCGTCCGCCTCCTCCCGGAGGGACAGTGGCCCGCAACGGCGTCCGTCTACGGTTCCAACGCCGTTCAGGTGCAGGTCGCCCACGACGAGGCCGCGGGCCGCATCATCGCGATCAGCGCCCTCGACAACCTCACCAAGGGCACCGCGGGCGCCGCGGTCCAGAGCATGAACATCGCCCTCGGTCTCGACGAGACCACCGGACTTTCCACGATCGGAGTCGCACCATGACGGTGACGGCAGCACAGGGATTCACGGCGGCCGGCGTCGCCGCCGGGATCAAGCAGAACGGCAACCCGGACCTGGCCCTCGTGGTCAACAACGGGCCGCGCCGCGCCGCCGCCGGGGTCTTCACCTCCAACCGCGTCAAGGCCGCTCCGGTCCTCTGGTCGGAGCAGGTGCTCAAGGGCGAAGAGGTCTCCGCGGTCGTCCTCAACTCCGGTGGGGCCAACGCCTGCACCGGACCCCAGGGCTTCCAGGACACCCACGCCACCGCAGAGAAGGTCGCCGAGGTCCTGGAGGGCCACAGCGCGGGCGAGATCGCCGTCGCGTCCACCGGACTGATCGGCGTACTGCTCCCGATGGACAAGCTCCTCCCGGGCATCGAGAAGGCGGCCGCCGAACTGAGCGTCCACGGCGGTGAAAAGGCCGCCATCGCCATCAAGACCACCGACACCGTGCACAAGACCGCGGTGTTCACCGGCGACGGCTGGACGGTCGGGGGCATGGCCAAGGGCGCGGGCATGCTCGCCCCCGGGCTCGCCACCATGCTGGTCGTCCTCACCACCGACGCCGACGTCGACAGCGCCACCCTCGACGACGCTCTGCGCGACGCGACCCGGCTCACCTTCGACCGGGTCGACTCCGACGGGTGCATGTCCACCAACGACACCGTATTGCTGCTCGCCTCCGGCGCCTCCGGCACCGCCCCCGAGTACGGCGCGTTCGCCGAAGGCGTCCGGACGGTCTGCGACGACCTGGCCCGCCAGCTCATCGGCGACGCGGAAGGAGCCAGCAAGGACATCCGCATCGAGGTGGTCAACGCCGCGAGCGAGGACGACGCCGTCGAGGTCGGCCGTTCCATCGCGCGGAACAACCTCCTCAAGTGCGCCATCCACGGTGAGGACCCCAACTGGGGCCGGGTGCTGTCCGCCATCGGCACGACGCGGGCCGACTTCGAGCCCGACCGGCTCAACGTGGCCATCAACGGCGTCTGGGTCTGCCGGGACGGTTCGGTGGGCGAGTCCCGCGACCTGGTCGACATGCGCTACCGCGAGGTCCGGATCACCGCGGACCTCGCCGCCGGCTCCGAGTCCGCCGTCATCTGGGCGAACGACCTCACCGCCGACTACGTCCACGAGAACAGTGCCTACTCCTCCTGAGGATCCGGAGCCGATGAGCACCCGAAAGCACACCGCACTTCCCAAGGCACAGACCTTGATCGAAGCGTTGCCGTGGCTGACCCGTCACCACGGTAAGACGGTCGTGATCAAATTCGGCGGCAACGCCATGGTCGACGCGGAACTCAAGGCCGCGTTCGCGCAGGACGTCGTCTTCCTGCGGCACGCAGGCATCAAACCCGTGGTCGTGCACGGCGGCGGCCCCCAGATCAGCGCCCAGCTGGACAAACACGGGCTGGTCAGTGAGTTCAAAGCCGGACTGCGGGTGACGACGCCCGAGGCGATGGACGTCGTACGGATGGTGCTGGCCGGGCAGGTGCAGCGCGAACTGGTCGGCCTGCTCAACCAGCACGGCCCGCTCGCCGTCGGCATCACCGGCGAGGACGCGCACACCATCACCGCCACCAAGCACCGTCCGACCATCGACGGCGAGTTGGTCGACATCGGCCGCGTCGGAGAGATCACCTCCATCGACACCGGCGCGATCGAGGCCCTCCTGGAGGACGGCCGCATCCCGGTCGTCTCCTCCATTGCCCGGTCGGCCGACGACGGGCACGTCTACAACGTCAATGCCGACACGGCGGCGGCCGCGCTCGCGGCAGCACTCGGCGCGGAGACGCTGATGGTGCTCACCGACGTCGAGGGCCTCTACGAGGACTGGCCCAACAGCGACGAAGTGATCAGCCGGCTGACCGCTGCGGAGCTGGAGAAGCTGTTGCCCGAGCTGTCCAGTGGCATGGTGCCCAAGATGGAGGGCTGCCTGTACGCCGTGCGCAACGGCGTCAACACCGCGCGCGTCCTGGACGGCCGGGTCCAGCACTCCATCCTGCTGGAGATCTTCACCGACGAGGGTATCGGCACCATGGTCGTGCCCGACGGGACCGAAGGGCGGACGGCATGAACGGCCAGGGCGGCAACCAGGGGCTCGTGCAGCGCTGGCGGGGATCGATGATGGACAACTACGGCACGCCGCAGCTGCCGCTGGTCCGCGGAGAGGGAGCGAAGGTCTGGGACGCGGACGGCAAGGAGTACCTCGACTTCGTCGGCGGGATCGCCGTGAACGCGCTGGGCCACGCCCACCCCGCCGTCGTCGAGGCCGTCTCCGGCCAGATCTCCTCCCTGGGGCACGTCTCCAACCTCTTCGTCGCCGAACCCCCGGTGGCTCTCGCCGAGCGGCTGCTCCAGCTCGCCGGCCGGCCGGGACGGGTGTTCTTCTGCAACTCGGGCGCAGAGGCCAACGAGGCCGCCTTCAAGATCGGTCGACTGACGGGCCGTCGGCACATGGTCGCCACCCAGGGAGGTTTCCACGGCCGGACCATGGGGGCGCTCGCTCTCACCGGACAGCCTGCCAAGCAGGAGCCCTTCCTGCCGCTCCCGGGCGACGTGACCCACGTGCCGTACGGGGACGCCGAGGCGCTGCGGGCCGCGGTCACCGAGGACACGGCGCTGGTGGTCATCGAACCGATCCAGGGCGAGAGCGGCGTCGTCGTACCGCCGTCCGGCTATCTGAGGGCAGCACGGGACATCACCCGTGCCACCGGCACCCTGCTGGTCCTCGACGAAGTGCAGACCGGTATCGGCCGTACCGGCCACTGGTTCGAGCACCAGGCCCACGAGGGGGTCGAACCCGATGTCGTGACGCTGGCCAAGAGCCTGGGCGGCGGCCTGCCGCTGGGTGCGACGCTCGCCTTCGGGCCGGCCGCCGAACTGTTGCGGCCCGGACAGCACGGCACGACGTTCGGCGGCAATCCGGTCGCCTGTGCCGCCGGGCTCGCCGTCCTCAGGACCCTCGAGGGCACGCTCGACGAGGTCAAGCGGATCAGCGAGAAGCTCCGGGACGGAATCGAGCATCCGGGCGGGAAGCACAGGCACCCACTCGTCTCCCATGTCCGCGGCGCGGGTCTCCTGCTGGGTATCGTGCTCACCGAGCCCCTCGCGCCCCAGGTGCAGCAGGCGGCTCAGGGTGCCGGCCTCCTGGTCAATGCGCCCGCCCCCGATGTCGTACGGATCATGCCGCCGCTGATCATCCGCGACGCCGAGGCGGACGCCTTTCTCCGGGCGCTCCCCGGCATCCTCGACGTGACCAGCGGGGACGGACGATCCGGAGAATGAGACGACGATGACCGAGGCGCAGGAAACCGAGCACGGCGGGCCGTCCGTGCCGCAGACCCGCACGGCCCGCCACCGCCGGATCGTGGACATCCTCAACCGGCAGCCGGTGCGCTCGCAGAGCCAACTCGCGCGGCTGCTCGCCGACCACGGCCTGAGCGTCACCCAGGCGACGCTCTCCCGGGACCTCGACGAGCTGGGCGCGGTGAAGATCCGCAACACCGGCGGCGAGCTCATCTACGCGGTCCCCAGCGAAGGCGGGTTCCGCACGCCCCAGGCACCGCTCGGGGAGTCCGCGAAGGAGGAGCGGATGCGCCGCCTCTCCGGCGAACTGCTCATCTCCGCGGAGGCGTCGGCCAACCTGGTCGTGCTGCGTACCCCACCCGGCGCGGCCCAGTTCCTCGCCTCGGCCATCGACCAGGCAGAACTCCACGCGATCCTCGGCACGATCGCGGGTGACGACACCCTGCTGCTCATCTCCCGCGACCCGGCGGGCGGCCAGGCGCTCGCCGACCATCTGCTGCGGCTGGCGCAGAAGGAGCGCTGACCCGCCGGGGGCGGCGTCCGCCTCCTGGTGAGGCCGCGGGGCCGTGCGGGGTACCCGGTCCGGGGGCGGGCGGCGGAGCCTGGTCTCGGCCGTCCGGTGGGCGACCATCCGCGGTGCCCGGCCACTCGCGGCGAGCGCCGGCCCGGTATGACCTCCTTGAAGGAGGAAGCCTCCGGCCCGGGCATTCCGGGCGGGCGGGACACCCGGGTTTTCTCCCACGCCCGGTTTCCCCACGCCCGGATTTCCTCACGCCCCTGCTTCCTGCCGGTCCGTGCCGCTTCGCCGACGCCCCGCGACCGGGCTCGCCCCCCACTCAGGCCGCGCGTCTCTCCGGGGCACTGTCCGGGAGCCCGGGGAGACGCGCCAGATGGTGTGCGAATCCGCTGGTCTGCCAGGTGCCACCGTCCGCGGTGACGGCGAACGCCTCCGTGCCCGGGAGCCCCTCCAGCCACGCCCGGGCTCGGCAGCCCATGGCGTAGCCGGCCGTGGCACGGGCGTCCGCCTGCGTCAGGCCCCGGGTCACGACGGTGAGCGAGGCGAGGCCCTCGGACGGTGCGATGCCCGTGTGCGGGTCCACGATGTGGCAGCCGCGTTCTGCGGGGCCCGATGTCGCCACGGCGAGACTCCCGTCAGCCTCGACGACGGCGACCAGCGCACCCGGGCGCAACGGGTCGGAGATGCCGACCCGCCACGGGCCGCCGTGTAGTTGGACGTCGCCCCCGCCGCCCAGGCACACCGCGGCGGCGCCGGACGAGGCGAGCATGCGCACGGCGCGTTCCACCGCCCAGCCCTTGACCAGCCCTGTGGGGTCGAGTCCGCCGGCGTAGCGCGCGGTGAACCAGCCGTCGCTCAGCCGTTCCTCCGTCTCGCAGTGCCGGAACACCTCGGCGACCTCGGCGGGGCAGTCGGCCAACGTGAGTTCCCTGCGTGCGAGCCTGCTGACCTCGCTGTCCGTGCGGTAGGTCGAGAAGACCTCGTCGGCACGGTGCAGGGAGGCGACGGCGGCCACCACCCCGGCGCGCAGCCGCCCCCGGTCGCAGTCGGCGGCGATCCGCACGTCGAACGAGAAGACGGTGCCCATCACGTGTTCGACATGACGCAGTCGGGTCCGGTCCGTCATCACAGGCCGGCCTTGTCGAGGGCGCTCTGCAGGGACTTCCTGTAGCCCTCGCTGGTGAACGACGCCCCGGAGACGGCGTCGATACGGGCGCTCTGCGCGGCGATGGCGGCCTTGTTGAGTTGCGGCACCGCACTGGCGGCGATCCGCTCGCTGTTGGGGTCACCGGCCGGCGTCTTGACGGCGGCGGCCGCGGTGATCCTCCCGTCGCTCAGCGTCAGTTGCACCTGAACGGGCCCGTACTGGGTCGAGGCCTCGTCACCGAGCACCGTCTGGCCGCCCGCGGGTTCGACCCCGCCGCCCCCCGCGGGTGCTGCCGCGGCGGGCGGCACGGGGCCGCCGGCCTGCGGTGCCGTCCCGGCGGCCGGGGTGCCCGGCTGCTTCACGGCGAGCAGCAGCACGACGGCCGACGCGGTGCCGGCGACGCTGAGAAAGATCCGGCGCAGTGGGTGTTTCCTGTTCACGGACGGCCTCACATCTCGAAGGACTCGTGATGGATACGGCGCGACGGCACGCCCGCCGCGCGCAGTGCGTTGTAGGACTCCTCGGCGAGACCGGGCGGCCCGCAGAGGTAGACGTCGTGCTGGTCGATGTCCGGCAGCACCTCTTTGAGCCGCTCGGTGGTGATCTCGGGGCGTGCTCCGTCCGGCCCGTTGACGGCGTACATCAGATTCGCGTCGCGTTCGTCGGCGATCTGCTGCAACTCGGCCCACAGCGCCAGGTCCTCGGTCCGGCTCGCCCGGTAGAGCAGGGTCAGGTCCCCCGGGCCACCGGGCAGGGTTTCGAACAGGGCTCGCATCGGAGTGATGCCGGCGCCGCCGGCGATCAGCAGTACCTTGTTCTGGCTCCGGCGGCCCGCGGTCATCGCCCCGTAGGGGCCCTCGGCCCAGACCCGGGTGCCTGGTTCCAGCCGGGAGAGCGCCAGGCTGTGCTTGCCGGCGGCCTTGACGGTGATGCGCAGCAGGTCGGGTCGGGGCGGCGCGGACAGCGAGTACGGATTGGAACTCCAGCGCAGCCCCGGGGTGAGGAAGCGCCAGCGGAAGAACTGACCGGCCTCGGCGCCGAGCCGGTGCAGCCGCTGCCCGGTGATCAGCACGGACACCACGCCGGGGGCTTCTTCCACGACGGACTCCACCCGCATCCGGTGGCTGAGGTTGAGCCGTACGGGTGCGAGGACCCGGTACCACAGGAGGAGCGCGCCCACCGCTCCGTACAGCGCGTACCAGACCGTGCGGGCGGTGGTGCTGGCCGCGAACTCGGCACCGGTCGCCAACTGGTGCCAGAACGTCAGGTAGACGGCGGCGTACGTCCCGAGGTGCAGGTAGTACCAGGTCTCGTAGCGCAGGCGGCGGCGCACCGCCCCGGCCGAGACGAAGCCGATCACCAGCAGCAGTACGGTCCCGATGGTCGCCTTGATCATCTCGGGGAAGTCGACGACGACCGTGACGGTCTGCTCGACGAAGCCCGTGCCGGCCTGGACGGAGTACCCCCAGACGGTCAGGGCGACGTGGGCGACGACGAGGCTGATGGCGTACCGGCCGGTCATCGCGTGCCAGCGGGTCGCCCGGTCCGAGCCGACGCGTCGTTCGAGCGCGGGGACCCGGGCCATCTGGAGCACCGTCAGCGCGATCGCGTAGCCGCCGAGCAGGCCGGTGATCCGGCCTGCTCCCGTCAGCCAGGCGGCGGTGTCCATCTGGACCACCGCCGTGTTGTCCCACCAGAGCCACAGGACGGCTGCCGCGCCCGCCCAGGCCGTCACCAGCAGCATCGCCGCGGGGTTGCGGCGGGGCTGGATGCCGCGCATGGTCTGGCGTCTCGCGGCCCGCCCGGTCTGAATCATCGTCACGGCTGCTCCTCGGCTGATCCGTATCGCTCACCTGGATACGGACACGAGGGCCGATGAGTTCAATCGTGGAGCGGTCCTTGTGCGTCCCACGGGCCCACGATGCTCCGAGCGCCGTGACGGTTGTCAGTCGGTGCGCGCCGGCAGGGGCAGGGGTAGGGCCGGCAGGCCGTCGAGGCTCACGCCGACGTGGGGCTTCGTCTCGCAGTACGCCGCGAACTCCTCGTCCGTCTTGCGGGCGAGGTGTTCGGCGTGCTGCGTGCGCTCCGCCTGGTAGTCCATGAACGGCACCGCGAAGCCGCAGGCATCGCTGATCCGCCGGGCGTGCACGACGATCACCGCGCGGGCCCCGGCCCCGTCGGCGTCCCCGAAGTGCCGGATGAGCTCTGCCCAGCGCGGGTCGTCCCGGAACACCGCCTCCCCGCGCCCGTGCACCCGGAGCACCTTCGGCGGTCCGCTGAAGGCGCACCACATCAGCGTGATGCGGCCGTTCTCACGGACGTGGGCGATGGTCTCGGCGCCGCTGCCGCCGAAGTCCAGATAGGCGAGGGTCAGGCCGTCGAGGACGACGAGCGTGCCCTTGCGGCCCTTGGGGGAGAGGTTGACGTGTCCGTCGCCCGCGAGGGGGGCGGTGGCGGTGAAGAAGACGGGCTGGTCATCGATGAATGCGCGGATACGACCTTCTATGCGTTCGTACGTCTGTCCCATGCCCGGATTATGGACCGGAACGGCCGAGGGCGGGCGCCCGGCCCCCAGGGCGCTCCGCCTGTGGACTGCCGCCCACCCCGGTGCTGCCTGGCGTGCGTCCGGCCGGAGTAGGGTCCGGGCCGGCCCCGTACGGCGCCCGCCGGAGGTGCTGCAGGAGGGCCCGGCATCGCACGGACCCACTGCGATCCGGTAGCTCGGTCGGTTCCGCGCGGCCGCGGCGTCCGCACGCGGGAGCTCGTCCCTCGGCTCGATCGCGGGCAGCTCGCCGACGGTGGGGGAGCGAGGACCGGTCCGGCGGTCCGGGCACGCGCCGGTGACAGGTCGCGGGCCGCGGTGTCGAGGTCCAGCCAGTCGTCAGGGTCCGTCATGCCGGTCGTCGAGGCGGCCGGCACGTCCTGTGTGGTCTGCTCGACGGTCGCATTGCACCTGTTCAGTGGGGATCTGGTGGTGATGCTGCAGCGAGCGGGCGGCTCACGCCCCGGACACATTGACAAAACATACGGGCCACTGCATAGTTATACCCATCACCGAATGCACCGTAAGGAGAAACCCGTGACCGAGCGCGTCGTACTCGCCTACTCGGGCGGTCTGGACACCTCCGTCGCCATCGGCTGGATCGCCGAGGAGACGGGCGCCGAGGTCATCGCCGTTGCCGTGGACGTCGGCCAGGGTGGCGAGGACCTGGACGTCATCCGCAAGCGCGCGCTCGCCTGCGGTGCCGTCGAGGCCGAGGTCGCGGATGCCAAGGACGAGTTCGCCGATGAGTACTGCCTTCCGGCGATCAAGGCCAACGCCCTCTACATGGACCGCTACCCGCTGGTCTCCGCGCTCTCGCGGCCGACCATCGTCAAACACCTCGTCGCCGCCGCCCAGAAGCACGGCGCCTCCGTCGTGGCGCACGGCTGCACCGGCAAGGGCAACGACCAGGTCCGCTTCGAGGCGGGCATCGCCTCCCTCGCCCCCGACCTGAAGTGCATCGCCCCGGTCCGCGACTACGCGATGACCCGGGACAAGGCGATCGCCTTCTGCGAGGCGAAGCAGCTTCCGATCGCCACCACCAAGAAGTCCCCGTACTCCATCGACCAGAACGTCTTCGGGCGCGCGGTCGAGACCGGCTTCCTGGAGGACATCTGGAACGCGCCGATCGAGGACATCTACGAGTACACCTCCAACCCGGCCGAACTCCGTGAGGCCGACGAGGTGGTCATCAGCTTCAAGGAGGGCGTCCCCGTCGCCGTCGACGGCAAGCCCGTCACCGTCCTCCAGGCCATCCAGCAGCTCAACGAGCGGGCTGGCGCCCAGGGCATCGGTCGGATCGACATGGTCGAGGACCGGCTCGTCGGCATCAAGTCCCGCGAGGTGTACGAGGCACCTGGCGCGATCGCGCTCATCACGGCGCACCAGGAGCTGGAGAACGTCACGGTCGAGCGGGAGCTCGCCCGCTACAAGCGGCAGGTCGAGCAGCGCTGGGGCGAGCTCGTCTACGACGGCCTGTGGTTCTCGCCGCTCAAGCGTGCCCTCGACGGCTTCATCAACGAGGCCAACCAGCACGTCACCGGTGATGTCCGGATGACCCTGCACGGCGGCCGCGCCGTCGTGACCGGCCGGAAGTCGGACCAGTCGCTGTACGACTTCAACCTCGCCACCTACGACTCGGGCGACACCTTCGACCAGTCGAAGGCCCAGGGGTTCATCGACATCTTCGGTCTGTCGTCGAAGATCGCCGCGAAGCGGGACCTGCAGGCATAGCCTGACCGAGATCCGCCTGATCCCCGAATGCGCGACGGCCGCCGCCCGCCCGCCCGAGGCCGGGAGGCGGCCGTCACGTCCGAGCCTGCAAGTCCCAAGGAGCAAGTGCTGTGAGCAGCAACAACGGTGACGTCCGGCTGTGGGGCGGCCGTTTCGCCGCCGGGCCCGCCGAGGCGCTGGCCCGGCTGTCGGCCTCCGTCCACTTCGACTGGCGCCTCGCGCCGTACGACATCGCGGGCTCCCGCGCCCACGCCGCGGTGCTCCACAAGGCGGGGCTGCTGACGTCCGAGGAGCTGGAGCGCATGCTGGCCGGTCTCGACCAGCTCGAAGCGGACGTCGCCTCGGGCGGCTTCACCGGCACCATCGCCGACGAGGACGTGCACACCGCCCTGGAGCGCGGCCTGCTGGAGCGGCTCGGTGCGGAGCTCGGCGGCAAGCTCCGCGCGGGCCGGTCCCGCAACGACCAGGTCGCCACCCTCTTCAGGATGTACCTGCGCGACCACGCCCGGATCGTCGGCGGTCTGGTCGCCGACCTGCAGGACGCCCTCGTGGGGCTCGCCGAGGCCCATCCGGACGTCGCCATGCCCGGCCGCACCCACCTGCAGCACGCCCAGCCGGTCCTCTTCGCCCACCACGTGCTGGCCCACGTCCAGTCGCTCTCCCGGGACGCGGAGCGACTGCGCCAGTGGGACGAGCGCACGGCCGTCTCGCCGTACGGCTCGGGTGCCCTGGCCGGGTCGTCGCTCGGGCTCGACCCGCAGGCCGTCGCGCAGGACCTCGGCTTCGAGCGCGGCTCCGTCGCCAACTCCATCGACGGCACGGCCTCGCGCGACTTCGTCGCCGAATTCGCCTTCATCACCGCGATGATCGGCGTCAACCTCTCCCGGATCGCCGAGGAGGTCATCATCTGGAACACGAAGGAGTTTTCCTTCGTGACGCTGCACGACGCCTTCTCGACCGGCTCCTCGATCATGCCGCAGAAGAAGAACCCGGACATCGCGGAGCTGGCGCGCGGCAAATCGGGCCGCCTCATCGGCAATCTGACCGGTCTGCTGGCCACGCTCAAGGCACTGCCGCTCGCGTACAACCGCGACCTGCAGGAAGACAAGGAGCCCGTCTTCGACTCGTGCGACCAGCTGGAGGTCCTGCTGCCGGCCTTCACCGGGATGATGGCCACGCTCACCGTCAACCGCGAGCGGATGGAGGAGCTCGCCCCGGCCGGTTTCTCGCTCGCGACCGACGTCGCCGAGTGGCTGGTGCGGCAGGGCGTGCCGTTCCGCGTCGCCCACGAGGTGGCGGGGGAGTGCGTGAAGGAGTGCGAGGCGAACGGGATCGAGCTGGATCAGCTCACCGATGAACAGTTCGCGCGCATTTCGCCGCATCTGACGCCCGAGGTCCGCAGCGTGCTGAACGTCCCCGGTGCGCTCGCCTCGCGCGACGGACGCGGCGGTACGGCCCCGTCTGCGGTTGCCGCGCAGCTCGCCGAGGTGAAGGCTGACCTGGCCGTACAGCGCGCCTGGGCGGTGGCGAAGGACTGACGCCCGCGGCGCCGCCCCGGCGCACCGCCTCACCTCGCCGCCGCCCAGTCCGCGAGCGCGTCGAAGTCCGGTCGGGTCAGTCCGATCCGGTGGTCGACGTGCAGCAGAAGGGCGGCGGCGAGGTGCTTCTGCTCGACGAACTCCCGGTCCAGGTGCGTGATCTCGTCGTCTATCCAGGCGAACGGGCGTCCCTGTGCGTAGTCGAGCACGTACTGCGTCTTCCAGAACGTGCCCCGTGGTGAGGACCCGTGCATCGTGGGCCAGTCGATGAACGGGAGCTCGGGCAGCCCGAGACGGGGGCCCACCCACGTGTTCGCCTCGCCCTTCCACGTCGTCGCCCAGACCAGCTCGTACGACGCCTCGAGGGCCAGCAGCTCTTCGCCGTGCCCCGGGTTGAGCCACACCCGCAGGGGTTTGTCGTGGAGCCAGCCGTCGGGTCGCATCCGGTGGGTCCGGTAGCCCTCGGGGCGGCGCTGTGGCTGGCCGCCGTACGGGTTGAGCGGTCCGTCGATTTTACCGACCGCAGGAGCTCGGATACCGGCTCTGAACTGCGACGATTCGTAGACTACATGTCCGTCACGCCGAGTTGGGGCCGATGATGTCGTCCGTCCGACTGATCCAGGGCCCCATGTCTTTGGCCAAGGAAAACGAGGCTGCGCTTGATCGAGGAGCCGGGCAGCATGACGGTGTGGCTGATCTGATGTGGGGAGACGTGAGCTGTTTCTTCGACCCGGACGTGATGGGGTCTCTGCCGGACCTGCGTGTCCCAGATGCCTCGGTGGAGGACTGGCAGGCGGTTCTTGATCTTGTCGAGGCGAGAGGTTGGCATTGCCAGTACTCCGAAGGTGAGACCGTGCTGCCGGTCCCTCGGGCGGAGACCGTCCTCTCCCGCCCGGCGGACGCTGAATGCCCGAACCTGCGCGTCTGGCCGACTGCCGATGTTCTGGCGATCTTCCGTTTCCAGGACGACGATGAGATCGACTTCGACGTCGACCTGCGGGAGTTGCAGGGCCAGGAGCGACTTGATGTGTTCTGCGACTTCTTGCGGGAGATCGGGCGGCGCTTGGGCAAAGCGGTGCTCATGGACCCGGAGGGCGATCATGGTCATCCGGTGCTCGGCTTCGATATCGACGCCGACCGAGTCGTCCTCCTGGCCGAGCTGCCGGCCAGGTGATTGCGGTCGCCGGCCGCGATTCGTAGCAGGCTCCATTGCCGAGGATCAGTCGGTAGCGCCCGCCGAGCGGAGCGAGCGGCCGAGATCGCCGACGAGTAGACGAGGGTGGCGCCGCCACCACCACATGTCGATGGGGTCGAATCCGCTGATCCGGTGGAACTGCGACAACGAGATGCCGTCGTCGAAGACGGTGGCAGCCCGGAAACGGTCGTCGAGCGCCTTGACCTGCGGGGTCCATAGGACGATCACGCGCTCAGTGAGGATCGGCCACGCCTCGTGCAGCCAGTTCCGGCTGTAGAGGTCGTTGGTGTATTCGTCCACCAGGTCGCTGTAACCGTCCTCGACCTTGCCCACGAGCCAGGCCCATTTGTCGACCATCTCCTGGACGGTGAATGCCTTGCGCCAGCCGCGTTGACGCAGGACCTCGCCTGCTGCCGACTCGTTGTGGGGCTCCATGCGGCGGATCCTGGCATACGACTCGGTCCGGTGGACACGGGTTTTCCGTGGTCACCGGGACGAGTGGAGCTTCCTGAGTTCTCCACCGCAAACGATCTTGGCTTCGAGGTTTGGTAGGCGTCAGTCCTGGACGAGGGAGTTGT
>NZ_JBHZCF010000005.1:272728-282089 GCF_042755225.1 Streptomyces sp. NPDC059169
GCGCCAATCGTGGGCACAGAGTACCTCGCCTGCTCCAGCTTTTGTTTGGGGCCCCATGCGGCGCCTCTTGGCGCGTGCTTTGGTCCGGTGCCCCTGTTTTTCCCGTGTCCCCCGGACCGAGCGGCATTCCTTGAGTTCTCAGCTGCCAGCGATCTGGGCTTCGAGGTCGGCGAGGCGCCGGTCCTGGAAGCGGAGGTTGGAACGGGCAGCCTTGAGCCGCTCGTCGAGGGTGCGGTTGTCGGCAGTGAGCTGGCGGACCCGCTGTTTGAGGGTGGTGTTCTCGGTGGTGATCCGCAGGATGGCTTCCTCGGTCCATTCAGCCTGCAAGTCCCGGATTTCACCAAGGAGTTCGCCGATGCGGGTGCGCTGAGCCAGGATCTCGGCGTGGGCTGCCTTGAGGGCGTCCTCGGCGTTCAGCGCGCGTTCCCGCCACGTCGCCTCACGCTCGTCGTCCTGCTCGGCGAGGGTCCGCAACCGGCACTCGCCAGCTTCGGCCATGGTCGAGGCGATGGCCGCCCTGGCCTCGGGATTGTCGTAGAGGAAGGTGCGGGATACGTCCGCGCGACGGGCGACGGCGGCGACGCTGATCTGTGCCTTCTCACGCCGGAGGCAGGTGATGGCCTCGTGGACTCGCTGGAGGGCCGTCTCGGTCTTGCGACGACGGGCCGCCAGGGCAGCCGCCGTGCGGGGTTCTGGAACGCTGGCGGTCTTCATGCGATGTCCTGTTCGAGATCGTCGCCGTCTGTTGTGCACGTATCGCTGTACTCGTCCTGCTCCCTGCTGCCCGCGTCGGCGAGATCGGTGGCGCGGAAGGCGGTGGACCACACGCGATGGAAGTAGTCCTGCGGTTTACGCAGGTCCAGGGCGAGCGCGTCATCAAGGAGGCCGAGGCCGGCCAGGGCCTTCTCCAGACCGTCGATGGCGCGGCCGGTCGGCTCGAAGTAGCGATGGAGGTAGTCGGCGGTGGCGTCGTCTGGGGCGCCCTCGGCCAGCAGCCGCCACTGCTCGCGCTTGCGCCGCCAGTAGAGGAGGTCGGCGCCGGAGAGGACGAACTTGTCGCAGTTGTGGCAGTCCAGGTTCCAGGGACAGGCGCCGCCGTCGACGACCGGCTGGAAGGTGCAGAATCCGCCCTCGGCCGGGGTGCTGCGGCGGGCGAGGTCGACCGCGATGGCCAGGGCCTGCTCCTTGGTGAGCGCCTCGGCGGAGTCCCCTGAGAGGAGCTCCCCCGGAGTGGCCGTGCCGGGGCCGGCGACCCACACGTGCTGGAGCACGTTCTCCAGATCGGTGTTGGAGAGATGGACGTAGTGCTCGGCCATCCTGTCCGAGACGTGCCCGAGATAGCGACGGATGTGGGTGAGGGTGGCGCCTTGGCGGAGGAGGCTGGTGGCCAGGGTGTGGCGAGCCTGGTGGGGAACGCAGTGGCCGATGTCCAGGGAGTCGACCCAGGGGCGGAAACGGCTGTAGAACCACGGTCTGCTCAGTGCGATCGTTCCGTCGGTGCTGCGGTAGTTGGTGGGGAACAGCGCGAGTCCGTCGCGTTCTTTGCCGGTGGGGGTGTAGCCGTGTTCGTCGGCGAACCGGCTGAGCGTCTTGCGTTGTCGGGCGGTGATGAGGTCGTAGAGCGACTCGGGGATGCGGATGGCGGCGTCGTAGTTGCCCACCTTGGTCTGGTCGTGCCAGAGCATTGCGAGCCCATTGAGCCGACCGATGCAGTTCCAGCGGAGCTCGATGACCTCCCCCAGCCGTCGTCCGGTGATGACGATGATCTCCCAGATGTCCCGAGCGCCCTCGTCATCCGGATCGTGGACGCGTGTGAACTCGGCGAGATTGCGCTCGTCTGCCAGTGCGCGTGCCACCTCGTCGGCGAAGGGGCGCCGACGCTTCGGGTAGGCCGTGGCACCGGCGTTCGGCAGCGCGACGACAAACTCTCTCGCGAGGCCGAGAGCATCGGTCGCACCGTCGTCCATTGCCTTGCGGAGGATCTTGCGCGTGTGGTTGAAGACCACCGACCGCGTGCCGGTCGTGACGATGCTCGGCTTCCCGTCGGACCGGACCATGGCCAAAGAGGGGAGTCCATGGCGTTCGCGATGTCTCTGATCTGCGACGAAGCGATCGGCGTGCCCCTTCGTCAAGACTGCGGGGTCGTGGCCCCCGCCAGGGGCATCGACTTCAAGGAAAGCGCTCAATTCGGTCATCGCACGGCGAATTTGATCGAGTTTGTGAGAACTGGGACATCGGGGCGAACTCAGGATCTCGGCAAAGTAGTCCCACGCGATTCCCTGTAGCCATCGTTGGGAGATCTCGGTGAGGCTGATATGCCCGAGCCGCTGATCGAGGCTGACGCCGAAGTGCCTGGTCTCGATGAATCCAGCCTCCTTGGTCTCCTCGCGCGTGAAATAGACCAGACGCAACTCATGGAGGATCTCTTTCGTGATCCCCGTGGCGGTCTTACTCAAGGACGAAACGTCCAGATCGATGATCGAGGTCGCATCTGCTTCGCGACAGGCATTCACTACCATTCGGAGCGCGGTGACATCCCAACGGGCCGGACGCGACCGTTGAGTGTGAGTGAATAGCCCCCACTGAATCTCCTTCTGCGCCAGCGGACGCAGGCCGCGCAAGTTCAACTGAGCAGGCAGGGCGACTGTGGCCTCCGCATTGCACCACGCCTGGAACTGGCTGTGGTCTTTGTAACTGACTGCGGCTTGGTCGTCACGCAACCATCCCTGCGGAATTGACGCCCCGCCGGGGGTACCTGCCCTCCGGTAAGCATTACCGTGCCGACGACAGAGTCCGAGCTGCGACTCCGCCAACAGAGGACAGACCAGCACCATGCATGCCCCGAACCCCGGAGAAGGACTTTGCTCGGCGACCCACCCATCCAAGTCGAGTGCGACTTCTTTCCCCGCTCGCGCCCGACTCCACTTCTTGGAGTGAAATTCGCAGAGACGATACTCACCCGGTCGCGCGGGACGCTCGGGACAGATCAGACAAGACAAATTGCCGTAATGATCGGTTGATTGGCCCAAAGGTTCAGCAGTGCTGAGGAAAGCCGACCGGCTGACTCCTTGCTTCGCGACCGTGAGCCACTGTTCTCGATGGCTGTGACAGAAGTCGCCGAGGCCGGTAGCGCGCTCGCAACCACCGACCCGGCAGAACCATCGATAGGTCTGGTGTCCCTGTGGGATTTGGATGATGTCGTCGCGAAACAGCGGGTCGAAGGAGGGTGCGTTCATCAGCGCGGTGAGGATCTCCAAACGATCTCTGCCGATCCGCATGTCGTTCTGGTGCGTGGTCAGCAAAGGCAACAGAAACGCGTCCCGGCGCTTCATCGGCCCTCACCCCAGACCGTGCGCAGAGCGGCGTCGAAGACCGGATCGTGGATGTCGACGTGTCCGTAGACCTCGTCGACCATCGCGGCCGAGGCCCAGCCGCCCGCGTCCCGGGCGATCAGGGTGTTGCCGCCTGCGGCGTCGAGAACCGCCGAGGTGAAGGTGTGCCGGAAGGCGTGGGGTTTCACCAGCCCCAGCCCAGCGTGTTTCCCGGCCCGGCCGAGCATCCGGCGGGCGCCGACCGGTGCCCACGGCTGGCCCGTATCGGCGCCGTGCAACTGGACCAGGAGCATGCCGTGCCGAGCGCCGCGCGGGTACTCGGTGGTGATGTACTCGAAATAGGAGTGCACCATCGCCGGGCTGACCCGCTTGATCAGCCCGCCGGTGACCGTCCCGCGCTCGACCTGCCACGGGTGCTTGGTCTTGGCCTCGGCCCGGTTCGGGTTGCCGGGCCGGTGGCAGACGTGCAGATGCGGGGTGCGGCACTCGCCGCAGGCAGCGTTCTCCCGCAGGTGCAGGTCGACCAGGTGCAGCCCGCACAGCTCGCCGATCCGCAGTCCCCCGTCGGCGAGCCAGTCGACGACCAGCCGGTCCCGGGCGGCGTTCACCTTCTCCAGCAGCCTCTCCCTCGCCCCGTCCGGCAGCATCTTCGGGTGCCGGCGGTGCGGCCCCTTCGGCGCCAGCGGATTCGTGGGCAGTGACGACTTCGCGTGACCGAGGAACGAGCGACGCCGGTCCACCCGCGACGGCAGCCGGGACCTGTCGAGCTTCTTGCCGAGTTCGCGGTTGATGCCGAGGGAGGCTTGGTGCAGGTAGAAGCCTTTCAAGCAGGCCGCCGCGGTCGACAGCGCGGAACGGCCGTAGGGGCGCTTGCCGACCCGCCAAGGTTCCCCGAGCGGCATGCGGACCTCGGCACCGACGATCCCCATATAGCGTTCCAGGTCTCGCAGTTGGACCGTTTCGAAGGCCAGGCATTCGCGCTCCAGCCACCGCAGGTGGTCCACCAGGTAGTACGCGTAGGTCTTCTGCGTGCCCGAGCCCTCGTGCTCACGCAGGAACCGGTCCGCCTCCGTGTGCAGCGTGCCCTCGGGCCAGACGATCGTCCATGACCTCCGCCCGTCCTTCCTCTCGATCCGCTGGACCCTCAAGTCCCCGACCACGACGTGCCGTACCACTTGTCCTCCGTACCGACTCCGGAACATGACAGACGTCCCGGTCCCGGTCGGTAAACGAGCCCATGACGCCCAAGTCACAGGCCCAGACGGACATCACGGGCGGCACGACCCGCGGTCGGTAAAGTCGATGTCGATGAGCAGCAGGGGCTTCATGGGCACAGTGTTCCTTTCACATCGTCGTGAGCATGGTGATTTTCGTGCTGGACGCGGGCGGGCTCCGGCCCGGTGCGTCCGCCTCTCCGCCGTGCCCCGTGCCGCTGTCGACCGTCCAGGAGTCCGGGTCCGTGCCCAGCGGGGTTCGCCGGAGCCCTCGTCCGGCGCGGAGCGCAGCCCCGGATACCGCGGAGCGGGGCGCCCCACGGGCTGGCCCTGCACCTCGCGGGACGCCGGCGACATCGACCCTCGCTGCGCGGAATGAGGCTTCCGTATACCGCATGAGACATCAACGTCTCATTCGATGTATGCTTGTCTCATGGCCATGGATCGTGAACAAGTGCTGCGCGCCGCCGCCGCGCTGCTCGCCCGCAAGTCGACCGCCACGATGGACGAGGTCGCACGAGCGGCGGGCATCGGGCGCGCCACGCTGCACAGGCACTTCGCCGGACGGGACGCCCTGGTGCGAGCGCTCGAAGCGCTCGGCATCCAGGAGTTCGAGGTCGCGATCGACCGCGCCGGAATCGACGAGGGCGACGCGTGCGGGGCGCTGCGCCGCCTCATCGCCGAGATGGAACCCTGCGCGCCCCTGCTCGCCTTCCTGGTCACCGAGAACCAGCTGTTCGAGGGCGAGCAGATCAACGAGGGCTGGGCCAGGCTCGACGCACGCGTCTCGTCCCTCTTCCGGCGGGGCCAGGAACAGGGCGCCTTCCGGATCGACCTGCCGCCCGCCTGGCTCACGGAAGCCCTCTACGGGCTCATCGGCAGCTGCGCCTGGGCCGTCATGGACGGCCGGGTCGCCAAGAACGACTTCCAGTACATGATCGCCGAGCTGATCCTCGGCGGAGCACGACGGAGTGTGGAGAAATGACCAGTACCGTCCAGCGCGCGAGCGGGACGGACCAGACCCTGAACCGCCCCGGGCGCTGGCTCGCTCTCGCGGTGCTGGTACTGGCCGTCCTGCTGGTGGCCGTGGACGCCACCGTCCTCGGTCTCGCCACGCCCTTCCTCAGCGAGGACCTCCAGCCGTCGGGCGCGCAGCTGCTCTGGATAGGTGACGTCTACTCCTTCATCATCGCCGGCCTGCTCGTCTCGATGGGCAGCCTCGGGGACCGGATCGGCCGGAAGAAGCTGCTGCTGAGCGGTGCCCTCGCGTTCGGCGCGGTGTCCGTGCTCAACGCCTATGCCTCCACGCCCGAGATGATGATCCTCGCCCGGGCGCTGCTCGGCGTCGCCGGTGCCACGCTGATGCCCTCCACGCTGGCGCTGATCCGCAACATCTTCCACGACCCGCGGGAGCGCAGCCTCGCGATCGGCATCTGGGGCGCCATGGCCTCGGCCGGCGCGGCGGTCGGCCCCGTCGTCGGCGGGTTCCTCCTCGAGCACTTCTGGTGGGGCTCCGTCTTCCTGATCAACCTCCCGGTCATGGCCGTCCTCGTGCTCGTCGGTATCAAGCTGCTGCCCGAGTCCAAGAACCCGGTCGCGGGACCGTGGGACCTGCTCAGCGTCGCCCTGTCCCTCGTCGGGATGATCGGTGTCGTGTACGCCATCAAGGAGGTCGCGAGCGAGGGGCTGACCTGGGGCGCGGGTGCGGCCGCGGTGATCGGTGCGGTCGCGCTGTACGGCTTCGTCCGCAGGCAGCTCACCCTGCCGTCGCCGTTGCTCGACATGCGGCTGTTCCGGCACCGGGGCTTCTCCGCAGCGGTCCTCGCCGACCTGCTGACCATTCTCGGGCTGTCCGGCCTGGTCTTCTTCCTGTCCCAGTTCCTGCAGCTGGTCCAGGGCAGGGCGCCGTTCGAGGCGGGGCTGGCCGAACTACCGGCCGCGATCGGCGCGGTGGCGACGGGACTGGTCGCCGGCAGGGCCGCCCGGAGGTTCTCCGTACGGTCCGTCGTGGCCGTCGGGCTCGCCGCGGTGGGAATCGCCCTCGCCGTCATGACGCTGATCGACCGGTCGACCGGCTACCCGCTGCTCGGTGCGGCGCTGCTCGTCGTCGGTATCGGCGCGGGCTTCTCGTTCACCGTCACCGCCGACGTCATCCTGTCCAGCGTCCCCAAGGAGCAGGCCGGGTCGGCTTCGGCGGTGTCGGAGACGGCGTACGAACTCGGTGCGGCGCTCGGGATCGCCCTGCTGGGTTCGATCGTGACGGGGGTGTACCGCGACTTCGCGACGCCGAGCGGGGTGCCGTCGGGTGCCGCGTCCGCGGCCCACGAGTCGCTCGGCGGGGCCGTCGAGGCGGCGGCGACGCTGCCCGGTGCACAGGGCGCGGCGCTGGTCGACGTGGCCCAGCGAGCGTTCGTCGAGGGGCTGAGGTTCGCGACGGGCGTCGGTGCGGTGGTGCTGATCGCCACCGCGGTGGCTGCCTGGTTCCTGCTGCGCGGCGAGAAGTTGGCCGACGGCATCGCGCACTGACCGCTGACGGCGCGGCCCCGGTGCGGAGTGCGCCGGGGCCGCCCCGTACGGACGTGCTCGTCGGACCGGCCCGTCCGAGTGTCACGCGTGTGGGCGGACGGCAGCCGTCAGGCCGCCTTCGCCTTCGTCGCGTACATGTCCACGTACTCCTGACCGGACAACTGCATCACCTCGGTCATCACCGAATCCGTGACGGCCCGCAGGACGTAGCGGTCCCGGTCCATCCCCTCGTAGCGGGAGAACTCCATCGGCTTGCCGAAGCGGACCGTCACCCGGCCCGGGCGGGGGAGGCCGGCACCACCCGGCTGGAGCTTGTCCGTGCCGATCATGGCGAAGGGCACGACCGGAGCACCCGTCATCAGGGTCAGCCGTGCGATGCCCGTACGCCCCCGGTAGAGACGGCCGTCCGGGGAACGGGTGCCCTCCGGGTAGATGCCGAAGATCTTGCCTTCCTCGAGAATCCGACGACCGGTCATCAGGGCGGCCACCCCGCCGTTGGCGCCGTCCCGGTCGACCGGGATCATCCCGACGCCCGTGAAGAACCAGGCCATCAGGCGCCCCTTGAGGCCCTTGCCGGTGACGTACTCGTCCTTGCCGATGAAGTAGACCGGACGGTGGCAGACCACGGGCAGCACCATCGAGTCGATGAACGTGAGGTGATTGCCGGCGAGGATGACCGGGCCGTCCCCGGGGATGTGCTCGACACCTTCCACCCGGGGGCGGAACATCAGGCGCAGGATCGGTCCGAGCACGGCCTTGATGAGGGACAAGCGGGACAACGGGTCCTCCGGTGTCAGGGACGGTGTGGGTGCAGGGTCGGCAACGACTGTGCAGGTGAGGACGATACTCGCGGGTCCCGCCGCTCCGCACGTGGGGTTCACCGAGCGGATACACAGTGTTGACCTGAGTTTGGGACGCGTTTGCCCAAGGTCTCCCGCACGTCCTGTCCCGGCGCCTAGCGTGGAGCGCCGCACGGGCCCCGCGGTCAGGAGCGGGACACCACATCCCCAAGGGAGGACCATTCATGACACAGGGTGCGGACGGCATCCCCGGGCGGCGGACCGTTCTCGGTGCTGCGGTGCTCGGGACGGCGACGCTCGGGATCGGCGCCGCGGCAGGTGCTGCGAACGCGCAGGAACGTCACGGCAGTCCCGGTCCCGGCTACCGCGGCCTGCCCGTGCCCACCGTCATCGGTCATCGCGGCGCGAGCGGCTACCGGCCGGAGCACACCCTCGGCTCGTACCAGCTGGCCCTCGACCTGGGCGCGGACGTCATCGAGCAGGACGTGGTGCCCACCAAGGACGGCCATCTCGTGTGCCGCCACGAGAACGACATCACCGGGACGACGGACGTCGCGTCCCGCCCCGAGTTCGCCTCCCGGAAGACCACCAAGTCCGTGGACGGGGCCGGCCTCACCGGCTGGTTCACCGAGGACTTCACCCTCGCCGAGCTCAAGACCCTGAGGGCCACGGAGCGCATCCCCGCGGTGCGGCAGGAGAACACCCTGTACGACGGCCGCTGGCAGGTGCCGTCCTTCGAGGAGGTGCTGCGCTGGGCCGAGCAGCAGGGCCGTCGGCGCGGCCGCCCCGTCTGGCTGCACGTCGAGACCAAACACCCCTCGTACTTCCGCGGCATCGGACTGGCCCTCGAAGAGCGGCTGGCGAAGCTGCTGCGCCGGTACGGCAGGCACCGCGCGCACTCGCCGCTGTTCCTGCAGTCCTTCGAGCCGACCAGCATCCAGCGGCTCGCCACCCTCGTCGACGCACCGGGAGTGGTCCTGTTGGGCGCCGCGAACTCCCGCCCCTGGGACTTCGTCCAGGCCGGTGACCCCCGCACGGTCGCGGACCTCATCACGCCCGCGGGTCTGAAGGAGATCGCCTCGTACGCGCGGGGCATCGGCCCCACCCTGGACCTGATCATTCCCAGGGACGCGAGCGGTCGGCTCGGGAAGCCGACCACGCTCGTCCGCGACGCGCACGCCCAGGGGTTGATCCTGCACCCCTACACGATGCGCAACGAGAACGCCTTCCTGCCCGCCGAGTTCCGCCGCGGCAGCGACCCGAACGCCTACGGCGACGCCTTCGGAGCGTTCAGGACCTACTTCGCAGAGGGCATCGACGGAATCTTCACCGACAACCCGGACACGGGGGTCCTGGCCCGGGCCGACTTCGCCGGCTGACCGCCGTAGCCGCGGGGGGCCGGGGGCCACCCACCACAGGCCCGAGGGGGTCAGCGGCCAGAAGAGACGCCATGCGATATGGGGGTCCCCGCCGCGGCCCAGAACAGTGG
>NZ_JBHZCF010000005.1:282099-310210 GCF_042755225.1 Streptomyces sp. NPDC059169
TTAAAGGACCCTTCACACACAACCGGAACCTGTGGCCCCTGCCCCGGCCCCCCTTCCCCTCCGGCCCGCCGTAACTGCGCGCCCCTGGGCCCCCCCCGCCGCGGCCCCGCCCGCGTCAGCGGCCGAAGGCGCCGTCATACGGTCGGGTGGCCCCGGCCGCGTGCCGAAACCGTGGGACGGCCCCCGGCGTCAGGCCGGTCATGAACCCCTCCGACGGCAACACCCCGCCCACCGCCCGACCGACCCGCCGCCAGGGACCCGCCCCCGCCCGGCCGGCCCGTTCCGCCCCGAGGCAGGGTCCCGGTGCCGCCGGCGTCCTGGTCCGGACGCTCCGACCGCTCGTCGTCGCCGAGGCGAGCGCGGAGGCGCACGGCGAGGCGATGGATTCCCGTGACCTGGAACAGGGCGTCTGGCTACGGCTGCTGGAACGGATCGACGTCCAAGGTCCACCCGATGACGCGGCGGGCTGGGTCCAGGGAGCCGTACGCGAGGAAGCGCGGCAGGCACGGCGCACGGCCCTCCGGGAGCGGTCGCACCAGGAGAGGGCCGTCATCGTGTCCGTGCCGTGCCCGGAGCGGACGGCCCTCCTCGCCGAACGGCGACGGGCGGTGCGGGCCGCCGTGGCCCGCACCCCGGGGGCCTGCCCCCGGCTGCTGACCGCGATGCTGTCGCCGAATGACCCCACCTACCGCGAAATCGCAGGACAGTTGGGAATCTCACAGGGAAGTCTGGGGCCGATGCGTTCCCGTTGCCTGGGATGTTTGCGCAGAATGCTCGCGACAGAGGTTGCCGCTCCTGAACTCCGGGGAAAGGAGCGGTAGACAACAGGCGGCAGGTGCGGGAGGCATGCACACATGGGCATGAGCGTGACCATCTCAGCGGCGACGGCGCAGGACGCCGAAGCCATCCTCAAGCTGCAGTTCCTCTGCTACCAGAGCGAGGCGGAGCTGTACGGGGACTACGGCATCGAACCGCTCACGCAGACCCTCGACGACCTCAGGGCCGAGATCGGAAGGGGCCACGCCCTGGTCGCCCGACTCGGCAACGAGGTCATCGCCTCCGTGCGTGGTGAGGTCGACGGGGACGGCACCGCCCGGATCGGCAAGCTGATCGTTCACCCGCGGATGCAGCGCCACGGCCTCGGCGGACGCCTGCTCGACGCCATCGAGGGACACTTCGCCGGCGAGTCCGCGGCCAAGCGCTTCCAGCTCTTCACCGGGCACCGCAGCGAGCGCAACCTGCGCATGTACCGCAGCCACGGCTACGCGCCGGTGTCCAGCCGCGAGATGGGGCCGAAGCTCACCCTCGTGACCCTGGAGAAGGCCGCGGACCCGGTCGCCCTGCCTCCCGCCCGCAGCGCGGGGGAGTTCGCCACCAGCGCCTAGGGGGTCGACGGCGCGCCGCCCCCGGGGCGGGGGCGGCGTGCGGCGAGCCGGCCACGCCCGGGCGTGGAACCGCCCGCTGTTCGACCACGGGGTTCGACCGGCTCGACAGGACGCTCGCGGTGTCCCCGGCCGGGCGGCGAACCAGTGCGGTAAGGACTGTGGGGCGCGGGTCAGCGACGCGATGCGCGGCGCAGCCAGAGCATGCCGGTGATCGGCAGCAGGACGGGGATGAAGAGGTAGCCCCTGCCGTAGTCGGACCACACCGTCGCGTCCGGGAAGGCGGAAGGCTCCGCCAGGGCCCAGGTGCCCACGGTCAGCACGCCCACGAGCTCGGCGGCGCAGCACACCAGTGCCGCCCTGCGTGCCCTGTCCCCGCCGCGGAACAGGGTGTACGTGATGAACACGTAGACGACCGCGGCGACCGCCGACAAGGCGTAGGCGAGCGGGGCGCGGTCGTACTCGGTCGCGATCTGGTACACCGAGCGGGAGAGGGCGCCCACCGACATCACGGCGTACAGCCAGACGAGCAGCACACCGGGGCCCTTGACCAGCTTGGTCCCGGCCGTCTCCTCCGCCGCCGTCCCGGTCATCTCAGCCTCCCCAGATGTCGAACAGCCGGACTTCCAGCACCGCGAGGACGACCGCTCCCGCGGCTACCGTCGCCGAACCCCAGCGGGTCCGTTCGGCGAGCGACAGGAAGCCGGAGGCGGGGATCGCGGCGAACGCGCCGATCAGGTAGGCGACGAAGATCGCCGTCCCCTCGTCGGCCCGCTGGCCGCGCGCCAGCTGCACCACGCCGACCACCAACTGGGCGAGCGCCAGCACGGTCACCACGGCCATGCCGATGAAGTGCCAGTCCTTGGTGGGCTGGTCCCGGTAGGCGGCGAAACCGCACCAGGCGGCGAGGGCGAGCGTGGCGACGGACACCGCGATCGTCAGGGCGTCGAGCATGGGGAGAAGCGTATTACGGGCGAAAACGGCTCGGCCCCCCACCCCCGGGCGCGACGGACACACCCCGCTCCCCGGTGCGCCGGGCCCCTGGACGCCATCCTTCGCACCGGGCACGAGTGTCTCCCCGGGCTCGCGGGCCGTGGCGTCGGCCACAGTGCCGGACCTCCCGGGCCGGTCGCCGATGTGTCTGCCGGGTGCCGGGTGCCGGGTGTCGGGAGCCGGAACGCCGTGCCCGCACGGTCCGGTGGGCCGGGCCGCCGCGCCGCCGGCGATGCATCGGGCGTCCGAAGTACGGAAGGAGAGAGTCCGTTATTCGGACAGTCGCGAACCGCTCGCACACGCGTCTGTTTTACTGGCCGCATGACCACGACGAGCAACCGCACCCGTGCGACCGAGGCGAAGCTGACGCCCGGTGCTCGTTGTCTGTGTCGAATGTGCGCCTTCTAGAGGGCCCCTGCCTGAGCCTCGCGCCCCGAAGCGAGACCCCGACAGCCGAGCCGTGTGCGCCGATCCCGGCGGCGCGAGCCTGCCCCGCGCACACAGTGCCACCCAGTCACCGTGCTGCGCCTGCCTGTCCCCAAGACGACACACCCGTGCCCGGCGGACGCTTCGCCGTGCACTCGACAGTGACGGAAACCCCTGTGATCACCACTACGGGCCTCACGAAGGTCTACCAGTCGCGCGGCCGCGACGTCACCGCCCTGGACGGAGTCGACCTCCACGTCCGCGAGGGGGAGGTCTTCGGCGTCATCGGCCAGAGCGGCGCCGGGAAGTCCTCCCTCATTCGCTGCATCAACCTGCTGGAGCGCCCCACGTCCGGCACGGTGACCGTCGACGGGGTCGACCTCACCGCCCTCGCCGGCCGCGGCCGCCGCGCGGGCAAGGACCTGCGCCGGGCGCGCAGCCGCATCGGCATGGTCTTCCAGCACTTCAACCTCCTGTCCTCGCGCAGCGTCCAGGACAACGTCGAACTGCCCCTGGAGATCCTCGGGATCACCAGCGCCGAACGCTCCCGCCGCGCCCGCGAACTCCTCGACCTCGTCGGTCTCGCCGACAAGGCCGAGGTCTACCCCGGTCAGCTCTCGGGCGGCCAGAAGCAGCGCGTCGGCATCGCCAGGGCGCTCGCCGGGAACCCGAAGGTGCTCCTCTCCGACGAGGCCACCAGCGCACTCGACCCGGAGACCACCCGCTCGATCCTCCAGCTACTGCGCGAACTGAACCGGCAGCTCGGACTGACCGTGCTGCTCATCACGCACGAGATGGACGTCGTCAAGGCCGTCTGCGATTCGGCGGCCCTGATGAAGAAGGGGCGGATCGTCGAATCGGGCCCGGTGAGCGAGCTGCTCGCCACACCCGGATCCGAACTCGCCCGGGAGCTCTTCCCGGTGACCGGCGACGCCACGGGACCGGACCGCACCGTCGTCGACGTCACGTTCCACGGCGAAACCGCCACCCAGCCGGTGGTCTCCCAACTGTCCCGTACGTACAACATCGACATCTCGATCCTCGGCGCGGCCATGGACACCGTCGGCGGTCGGCAGATCGGGCGGATGCGCATCGAGCTGCCCGGCCGCTACGAGGACAACGTCGTGCCCGTCGGCTTCCTGCGCGAGCAGGGCCTGCAGGTGGACGTCGTCGAGGACGCCGGGGACGTACCCGCCGCGCGCACGGAGCCGGTGAAGGAGACCGTGAAATGACCTGGTCGGAGATGCAGCCCCTGCTCGCCCAGGGCACCGTCGACACCCTCTACATGGTCCTGTGGTCCACGCTCGTCACCGTCGTCGGCGGACTGCCCCTCGGAATCCTGCTGGTCCTCACGGACAAGGGCGGGCTGCTGCAGAACACCCCGGTGAACAAGGCCGTCGGCGTGATCGTGAACATCGGCCGGTCGCTGCCGTTCATCATCCTGCTCATCGCCCTGATCCCCTTCACCACGTTCGTGGTCGGCACGTTCATCGGCCCCACGGCCATGATCGTGCCGCTCGCCGTCGGAGCGATCCCGTTCTTCGCGCGGCTCGTCGAAACGGCGATCCGCGAGGTCGACCACGGACTCGTCGAGGCCGTCCAGTCCATGGGCGGCTCCATCCCGACGATCATTCGCAAGGTCCTGCTCCCGCAGGCCCTGCCCTCCCTCGTCGCCGCCGTCACCACCACCGTGATCGTCCTTGTCGGGTACTCGGCCATGGCCGGCGCGGTCGGCGGCGAGGGTCTCGGATCCAAGGCCGTCACCTACGGCTTCCAGCGGTTCGAGACCCCGTTCATGCTCATCACCGTCGCCATCCTGATCGCGGTCGTCACGGCCGCGCAGCTGATCGGCGACGGGGTCGTGCGGCTGCTGTCACGCCGCCACCGCACCAGCTGAGCACACCGCACCACCCCGGAGCCCGCACTCCTTGTCCGGGCGCAACCACCGCAACACCAGAAAGAGGCACTTTTCGTGCGCAAGAACACCAAGCTCACCACGGCCGCCGCCGCCACCGCTGCCCTCGCCCTGGGCCTCACCGCCTGCGGCACCGCCTCCGACCCGGCCGCCAAGGCCGACTCCGGCAGCACGGCAGCCCAGTCCGAGCCGCTCGTCGTCGCAGCCTCCCCGACGCCGCACGCCGACATCCTGCAGTTCGTCAAGAAGAACCTCGCCGAGAAGGCCGGTCTCAAGCTGGAGGTCAAGGAGTTCACGGACTACGTACTGCCGAACACCGCAACCCAGCAGGGCCAGGTCGGCGCCAACTACTTCCAGCACAAGCCGTACCTGGACGACTTCAACAAGAAGAACCACACCACCATCGTCCCGGTCGTCAACGTCCACCTCGAGCCGCTGGGTCTCTACTCGAAGAAGGCGAAGTCACTCAAGGACATCAAGGCCGGTCAGACCATCGCCGTCCCCAACGACACCACCAACGAGGGCCGCGCCCTCAAGCTGCTCGCCGACAACGGCCTGATCACCCTCAAGGGCGGCGCCGGCATCGACGCCACGTTGTCGGACATCACGGACAGGAAGGGTCTGGAGTTCAAGGAGTTGGAGGCGGCCACGCTGCCCCGCGCCCTGAACGACGTCGACGCGGCCGTCGTCAACGGCAACTACGCCATCGAAGCCGACCTCAAGCCGGCCGAGGACGCCCTGGCTCTGGAGGAGGCGGAGGGCAACCCGTACGCCAACTTCCTCGCCGTCAAGGAGGGCGACGAGAACGACGCGCGCGTGCAGAAGCTCGCGAAGCTCCTCAACTCCCCCGAGGTGAAGAAGTACATCGAGGAGACCTACTCGGGCTCCGTCGTCCCGGCCTTCGGTCCCGTCAAGTGACCGGGCACCTCGAGCGGTCGGCGCCCTCCGTCAAGTAGCGCAGTCCGCACGGCCCTTGGGGCGCCGCCCCGCTGAGCTGGGGCCCCGCACACCCGCCGCGGCGTGCGGGGTCTCCGGCGTATCTTCGGCGTACCGACCCGGCCATGCGCATCCGTCAGTCGATGTTGCATGCTGGGCCTTTACGCGTACGGCCTTTACGACGGTCTCGGCATGGAGCTGCGCATGACTACCCCCTTCCCGGACATCTCCATCAGCACGGAGCGGCTGGTGCTGCGCGCGCTCGAACCCGCCGACGCCCCGGCCCTCGCCGAGATGATGAACGACGAACAGGTCACCGCCTGGATCGCCGCTCCCCAGCCCTACACCGAGGCCGCCGCCCGCCGCTGGATCAGCGAGCACGCCCCCGCCGAACGCACCGCCGGCCGCGGCCTCGACCTCGCCGTGACCGAGTTCCTCACCCAGCGCCTGGTCGGTGTCATCCGGCTCGGCAGCACCGACTGGCGGGTGCGGTCCACCGAGCTCTCGTACATCGTCGCCCCGTGGGCCCGCGGCGAGGGTTACGCCTCGGAGGCGGCGCTCGCCACCGCCCAGTGGCTCTTCCGCCACCAGGGATTCGAGCGCCTGGAACTGCGCACGGCGGCCGACAACACCGCCTCGCAGCAGGTCGCCCAGAAGATCGGGTGCATAAGCGAGGGGGTCCTGCGCGGGGCCTGCATAGCCCGCACCCGCGCCGACGACGGGACGTGGGTGGACCTGCGCACCGACTTCATCGTCTGGAGCCTGCTCCCCGAGGACCTCGACGGGGTCGTCGACCAGATGGCCGACGCCGGCGGATACGGCACGTTCACCGACTGGAACTGACGCATTCCCCTGTCAGGAACCAGCACCAGGTACCCTCAGCCTGCCTACCGCTCACCTCCGCGGGCGGCCCCGACCTGCGACGACACCAGGAGACAGACGACGATGGCCGACCGGGTCACGGTGATCGGCTGGGACGGTTCGCCCCTGACCGCAGCGGCCAGGTCCGCCCTCTCCGCCGCCACTCTCGTCGCCGGTGCGGCACATCACCTGGCGCTCCCCGAGGTGCCCGCGAACGCCGAACGCATCCGGCTGGGCAGCGTGGACCTCGCCGCCCGGAGGATCGCGAGCCACCGGGGCACCGCCGTCGTGCTCGCCGACGGCGACCCGGGCTTCTTCGGCGTGGTACGCACCCTGCGGGCTCCCCAGCACGGCCTGGAGGTCGAGGTGGTCCCCGCGGTCTCGTCGGTCGCGGCAGCCTTCGCACGCGCGGGAATGCCCTGGGACGACGCCCAGATCGTCGTTGCCCACCGCCGCACCCTCCGCCGTGCCGTGAACGTCTGCCGCGCGCACCCCAAGGTGGCCGTCCTCACCTCTCCCGGCGCCGGGCCCGCCGAGCTCGCCTTGCTCCTCGACGGGATCCACCGCACGTTCGTGATCTGCGAGGAACTCGGTACCGAGCGGGAACAGGTCACCGTGCTCACCTCGGACAAGGTCGCCGACCACACCTGGCGCGACCCCAACGTCGTCATCGTCATCGGGGGGGCCGCCACGACCGCCGGCGGCGGCTGGATGGCGGGCCGCGAGCCCGATCACCCCTCGAAGGTGCGCGGCTGGGCGCTGCCCCGCGAAGAACAACGGCGCCAGCCGGCCGAAGGCGAGTCGGCACAGCTGCGCGCCGTACAACTGGCCCGGCTCGGTCCGCGCCCCGGCGACCTCGTCTGGGACATCGGCTGCGGCAGCGGCGAGCTGGCGGCCGACGCGGCGGGCTTCGGTGCGGCGGTCATCGCCGTGGACGACGACCCGGCGGCCTGCATCCGCACCGACGCCGCCGCCCGCCGCCGCGGCGTCCTGCTCCAAACGGTCCGCGGGCGTGCGCCGCACGTCCTGGAGCGACTGCCGGAACCGGACATCGTCCGGATCGGCGGTGGAGGGGTCCCGGTCGTCGGCGCCTGCGCGGACCGTCGGCCCGAGCGCATCGTCACGCACGCCTCCACCCGTGACCAGGCCGAGGCGATCGGCACCGCCCTCGCGGACGGCGGCTACGCCGTCGAGTGCGCCCTGCTCCAGTCCGTCGAACTGGACCCGGTCGACTGGTCGGAGCGCGAGCGCTCGGTGGTGTTCCTGATCTCGGCCACGCTGGTGCGGCGCGAGGGAGGAGTCCCCAGGCCGTAGGGCTGTGGGGGAAGCCGGGGGAGGAGCCGGCCGCAGCGTCCCGGAGGGCGGCTTGATGACGCCCCCTGGCCCGGCCCCTGCACGTCGGCGCGGTAGGCTGGCCGATCGTTGCACCGCAGCCGGTCGTCCGTCGATTCTCCTCCCTGGCTTCGCTGGGGAACCCCCAGCCAATGTCCTGAAACGGGGGCGTTCTTGGGTCCCGCTGTGGTACGGCGCGACCGGGGGGTGCGCAACGTGGCGCAGTCCACACCAAACCGTGGCGGATCCTGCTGCCACGGGCACAAACAGCCACGACAATGCTGGGTGTCCGTGCGCTTTCGTGCCGCGCGGCGCACACGCTCGTTCTTGATGGTGACGGGCACCGGGAGTGTGTCGCGATCGGGCGCCCCGGGCGAAGGTCTGAAGGAGCACAACCGATGGGCGAGGGGTACGCATGACCGACACCGGCCAGGTCCCGGGCGAGGGACTGCCGGAGAACGCAGGCATGGTGGAGCAGCCGGGCATCCCCGCTCCGGGTGCGTACACCTTCCTGGACCCTTCCGGAAGTGGCGCCGAATCCCTCGGCGATGACGACGACCTGCTGCTGATGCCGGGCTCGCAGGGCGCCTGGAGCGACCCGCAGCTGGCACCCGCGCCGACCGCGGCACCGGTCCCGCCCCCGGCGGACGGCACGGCGCCCGCCGGACCCGTACCGGCTCCCGCCGACGTACAGGCGGTGCCCCAGGCCCCGGCCCCGGTTACGGGGCCTGCGGCGCCGGTCGGGGGCCCCCAGGAGCAGCCGCCCGCGGCCGAGGCCCCCACGCCGGTACCGGCACCCGGTGAGTACGCGGCCCCCGCGCAGCCGGTGGCCGCACATGGCCCGCTGCAGCACGGGCAGGCGCACCCGGAGTCGACCACGCCGCCGCTGCAGCCGGGCGCCGACCAGCCCGCCACACCCGCGCACGGTTCCGCCACGCCCACCGCAGCCGTGCGACCGACCCCCGAGCCGGCCGCATCCGTGCCGCACCTTCCCCGACAGCAGGCGGCCCACCAGACGCACCCGATGCACGAGACCGCGCACGAGAGCGGTGGCCGGGACTCCGGCTCGATCGACCTCGGGGGCGTCCGGGCGGCGTCCGCGTCCGGGGCGGCTCCCACATCGCCCCCGTCCCGCCGCCCGCTCCACATGGGTCCGCCCCTGCCCGACGCGACCGGCGGAGTGGTTCGCTCGCTGGCGGATCGCGGTCCGGCCGCCCGGCGGGCGGCCGGTGCGGGTCATGTGACGCCGCCCCCCGTGCCCGTCAGTGTTCCCGGGCCGGCGACCAGCGGTCCCGAGTACCTCGACGTCATCCACGAGGAGCCCCCGGTGCTGCCGGGGCCGCAACTCGGCGAGATCGCACCGCAGAGTGCGGTCCCGTGGGCACCCCAGCCCCCGCAGTCACACGCATCTGCCGTTATCCCACCTGCTCCTGCGGCCCCTGCTGGGCCCTCCGTACCAGCAGAAACGGTCGTCCCAGAGGTCCCAGAGGTCCCAGAGGTCTCAGAGGTCCAGGGCGTCGCCGTGGCGACCCGCGCCGGGGAGCGCCTGGGGACGGGCCCCGCAGCGAACCCCGCGGCAAGCGCTGCCGTCGACCTCCCCGAAGCGGCCGAGAGTCCGCAGGAGGCAGCCCCGCAGCCGGCGCCTCCGGCACGCGCCGCGGAGACCCCGGCCGCGGTGGAGCCCGCTGCTCCGGACCCGGAGGCGGCGGCTCCAACGGCCCCCGAGCCGATGGCGGCTGCCGCCCCGGAGCCCGTCGCAGCGCCCGAGCCCGCGAGAGAGACGCCCGAGGCCGAGCCCGAAGCCGCACCCGTGGCCGAGGGCCCTGCCGCGCCACAGTCCGCGTCGGAGGCCGCCGTGACCGTCCCCGCTGTCCCCGCTCCGCGCGACGGGACCAGTGGTGACGGGCCGGCTGCCGTCCACGCCGCCGCTGCCGGTCCGCAGGCCGCGGCACTCGCGGGCGAGGCGGAAGCGACTCCGGGAACCCACGGGGAGCAGCTCGCAACGGCGGCCCAGGAGGGCGCTGAGCCGGTGGCTGCCGAGGCGGCACCGGAGCTCCCCGAACCGCAGACCGCCGAGGTGCCTCCTGGTTCCGCGGGACCGCAGACCGCCGGGGCCGTCCCCCCGGACTCCGAAGGCGGGCCGTCCGAGGGCGGGGGCGTACCGGCATCCCCCGGGGAGGCCGTGGCCGCCGACGCCACCGGCGCCCGTGCGCCCGGCTACGCGGAAGCGGAGCGCGAAGCGGTCCTGCGCGTGATGCGCGAGCGCCGGGACATCCGCAACGGATTCCGTAGCGACCCCATCCCACACGAGGTCCTCCTCAGGGTCCTCGAGGCCGCGCACACCGCGCCCAGCGTGGGTCACTCGCAACCGTGGGACTTCGTCGTGATCCGGTCCGCGGAGACCCGGCGGACGATGCACGAACTGGCGCAGCGTCAGCGCGAGGCGTACGCCAAGTCCCTGCCCAAGGGCCGGGCGAAGCAGTTCAAGGAACTGAAGATCGAGGCGATCCTCGACACCCCGGTGAACATCGTCGTGACCGCCGACCCCACGCGCGGCGGCCGGCACACCCTCGGCCGGCACACCCAGCCGCAGATGGCGCCGTACTCCTCGGCCCTCGCAGTCGAGAACCTCTGGCTCGCGGCCCGTGCGGAGGGGCTGGGCGTCGGCTGGGTCAGCTTCTTCGACGAGCGCGAGATGGTCCGTGCCCTGGGCCTGCCCGAACACCTCGAAGTCGTCGCGTACCTGTGCGTCGGGTACGTCGACGAGTTCCCGGAGGAGCCTGAGCTCATGCAGGCGGGGTGGTCCAAGCGCCGCCCGTTGTCCTGGGTCGTCCACGAGGAGACCTACGGACGTCGGGCGCTGCCCGGTGAGGAGCCCCACGACCTCCTCCAGGAGACCGTCTCCAACATCCGCCCGCTGGACGCCAAGGCGCTCGGGGAGGCGTGGGAGCGGCAGAAGCGGATGACCAAGCCGGCCGGCGCGCTCGGCATGCTGGAGATCATCTCCGCTCAGCTGTCCGGACTCTCCCGGATGTGCCCGCCGCCGATCCCGGAGCCCGCGGCCGTCGCGATCTTCGCCGGTGACCACGGTGTGCACGCCCAGGGCGTCACGGCCTGGCCCCAGGAGGTGACCGGTCAGATGGTCGCGAACTTCCTCGGCGGGGGAGCGGTCTGCAATGCGTTCGCCAACCAGGTCGGTGCCGAAGTCTGCGTCATCGACGTGGGCGTGGCCTCCGACCTGCCCGCCACGCCCGGTCTGTTGCCGCGCAAGGTCCGCCCAGGCACCGCCGACTTCACGACCGGTCCCGCGCTCAGCCGCGACGAGGTGCTCGCGGCCGTCGAGGTCGGCATCGAGACCGCGCGCGACCTGGTCGCAGCGGGCAACAAGGCACTGCTCACCGGTGAGATGGGCATCGCCAACACCACTGCGTCCGCGGCGCTGATCGCCGTCTACACCGGAGTGGACCCGGCCGAGGTGACCGGCCGCGGCACCGGCATCAACGACGAGATGCACGCGCGCAAGGTCGACGTCGTCCGACGTGCACTGGAGCTGCACCAGCCCGATCCCGTCGATCCGATCGGCGTCCTCGCGGCGGTCGGTGGCCTGGAGCACGCGGCTCTGGTCGGCTTCATCCTCGGTGGAGCGTCCCTGCGCACACCGGTCGTCCTGGACGGGGTGTCGGCGGGCGCTGCGGCACTCGTCGCCCGGGCGGTCGCGCCGGAGGCCCTCGCCGCGTGCATCGCGGGTCACCGCAGCGCGGAGCCGGGCCATGTGGCGGCCCTGAACAAGCTCGGTCTGCGCCCGCTGGTCGACCTCGACCTCCGCCTCGGCGAGGGAACGGGAGCGCTGCTGGCCCTGCCGCTCGTCCAGAGCGCGGCCCGTGCGATGCACGAGGTGGCGACGTTCGACTCGGCGGGCGTCACGGAGAAGTAGCCGCCGGGCGCCCGGTGGTCGAGGCCGCCCGGCACCGGAGCGTTCCGCGTCCGGGCTCCCGCCCGGACGCGGCGGGAGCCCCGCCAGTGTCGTACGGTCCCCAGAGGTCCGCCCGGCCCCGAGGCCCCTGCCCGTACGGATGGTCCGACCAGCCGCAGGCCGCCGCGTCCGTGCCGATGCGGGGCCACCCGTCCGTACGCCGCCCGGTTCCGAGAGGCGGGATCCGCGGTGCCCCGCAGGTCACGGGCACCGTGCCGACGAGGACGGCCGGACCCGGTCCGCCGCCTGACCCGACCGCCCCGCCCGAGGCGCCCTCCGGAGAGCGTGCGGCGCCCCGCCCCGGTCCCGCCGCCCATCCGCGCACCGGACACCCCTCAACGGCGCGCGCCCCACCCCGTATCGTGGTCGCGAGGACCCTCATCCCCGTCCCCACCAGCCGCTTCACCGTCGCAGCGGCCCCACCGCACAGCCCCTCCCGAGGAGCCGCACCGCCATGGCCGAACACGACGAGCATGCCGAGCACCCCGCCTACCCCGTAGGACTGCGCCTCGCCGGGCGCCGTGTCGTCGTCCTCGGAGGCGGTCAGGTCGCCCAGCGGCGTCTCCCGGCACTCGTCGCGGCCGGCGCCGACGTCACCCTCGTGTCGCCGTCCGCGACGCCCTCCGTCGAGGCGATGGCCGATGCGGGGGAGATCACCTGGACCAGGCGCCGCTACGAGGAGGGTGACATCGGCGACGCCTGGTACGCCCTCGTCGCCACCAGCGACCCCGAGGCGAACGCCCGCGCCTCCGCAGAAGCGGAGCGTACGAAGACCTGGTGCGTGCGGTCGGACGACGCCGAGGCCGCGACGGCCTGGACACCCGCCACCGGTCGCAGCGAGGGCGTCACGGTCGCGGTGCTCACGGGACGGGACCCGCGTCGCTCGGCCGCCGTACGGGACGCCGTCGTGGAAGGGTTGCGGGACGGCTCGCTGGGTGCTCCCCACCACCGTGCCCGTGCCCCGTTCGTCGCCCTGGTGGGCGGTGGCCCGGGCGACCCCGACCTGATCACGGTTCGCGGACGACGCCTCCTCTCCGAGGCCGATGTCGTCATCGCCGACCGGCTCGGACCGCGCGACCTGCTCGACGAACTCCCGCCGCACGTCGAGGTGATCGACGCCGCGAAGATCCCTTACGGCCGCTTCATGGCCCAGGAGGCGATCAACAACGCGCTCGTCGAGCACGCCAAGGCGGGCAAGTCGGTGGTGCGCCTCAAGGGCGGCGACCCGTTCGTGTTCGGCCGCGGCATGGAGGAGGCACAGGCGCTCGCCGAGGCCGGGATCCCGTGCAGCGTCGTGCCGGGGATCTCCAGTTCCATCTCGGTACCCGGCGCCGCCGGTATCCCGGTCACCCACCGAGGCGTGGCGCACGAGTTCACCGTCGTCAGCGGGCATGTCGCCCCCGACGACCCGCGCTCACTCGTCGACTGGCGGTCTCTCGCCAAGCTGACCGGCACCCTGGTGATCCTCATGGGCGTCGACAAGATCGGCGCCATCGCGGAGTCGCTCATCGCCCACGGCAAGGCCCCGGACACCCCGCTCGCGCTGGTCCAGGAGGGAACGACGGCCGCCCAGCGACGCGTCGACGCGACCCTGGCGACCGTCGCCGAGCGGGTCAGGACGGAGGACGTGCGTCCGCCCGCCGTGATCGTGATCGGCGACGTCGTCGCCGTGGGGACGGAACAGCAGCCGTAACCCGCGGTAACGAATCTCCGTCCGAGCCGTTGGCACCACTCCCAGGAAAAGGCAGTATCACCCTGTGGCTGATCTCATCACCATCGACGACCCCGAAGACCCGCGTCTGCGTGACTACACGGGGCTGACCGACGTCGAGCTGCGCCGCAGGCGGGAGCCCGTGGAAGGGCTGTTCATCGCCGAGGGCGAGAAGGTCATCCGCCGGGCCAAGCACGCCGGCTACGAGATGCGGTCGATGCTGCTGTCCGCGAAGTGGGTCGACGTCATGAAGGACGTCATCGACGAGGTGCCCGCGCCGGTCTACGCCGTGAGCCCCGACCTCGCCGAACGCGTCACCGGATATCACGTGCACCGCGGTGCACTCGCCTCGATGCAACGCAAGCCACTTCCGACGGCCGAGGAGCTGCTCGGCGGGGCACGCCGCGTGGTCGTCATGGAGACGGTCAACGACCACACCAACATCGGTGCGATCTTCCGAAGCGCCGCGGCTCTGGGCATGGATGCGGTGCTGTTGTCGCCGGACTGCGCGGATCCGCTGTACCGGCGCTCGGTGAAGGTGTCGATGGGCGCGGTCTTCTCGGTGCCCTACGCCCGTCTCGACACCTGGCCCCGGGGCCTTGAAGCGGTACGCGAGGCGGGATTCAATCTCCTGGCGCTCACCCCGGACGAGAAGGCCTCGGCGATCGACGAGGCCGCCCCGCATCGCCTGGAACGGGTGGCACTGATGCTCGGGGCCGAGGGCGAAGGGCTCTCCCGGCAGGCCCTGATGGCGGCCGACGAGTGGGTCCGTATCCCCATGGCGCACGGTGTCGACTCGCTGAACGTGGGGGCCGCGGCCGCCGTGGCGTTCTACGCCGTGGCCACGGGGCGCGGACGAGGCTGAGACTCCGCCGGCTGGCGAGGACTATCCCCGCAGGCCCTGCGCGACGGTGATCCCCAGCGCGACCACCAGCGTCACGACGATGAACACGAAGATCCGCTGACGCAGCAGCCGGGGGTTCGCCGGCCTGCGCCCGGTGGACGTCGTGCGCACCCCGGGCCGCGACGCGGGTCGGCCGATCCGCCCGCTGCCGCCGCGCGACGCGGACGGCTGCGAACCGCCCGTACGCGGTCCGGCCGGGCGGGAGCCGCCGGGGCGCGGGGCGGGCGTACCCGCCGGGCGCCCCTGGGTGCTGCGTTCCGTGTACCGGGCGGTCTGACGGCCCGACGACAGCTCCTGCCCGGCGCGTTCCCGCTGTGCCGGCGGCCGCCCGGCGGGCAGCCCCTGGGCCTCGCGCGCCGCGATCTCCTTCAGTCGCATCGACAGCTGCAGCGTACTCGGACGCTCGTCCGGATCCTTGGCCAGACAGGCCCGCAACAGCGGTGCGAGCGCGTCGGGCACGCCGAACAGGTGGGCCTCCTCGTGCACCACGCGGTAGAGCATGACCTCGGAACTCCCGTGCCCGAAGGGGGAGTCACCGGTCGCGGCGTACGCGAGCGTCGCGCCGAGCGAGAACACGTCGGTCGCGGGCGTGACGGCGGCGCCCCGCACCTGTTCGGGGGCGAGGAAACCGGGGGAGCCGACGGCCGTGCCCACGTGGGTGAGGGTGCTCGCTCCGGTGGCCCAAGCGATGCCGAAATCGATGATGCGCGGGCCCTTGGGCGAGAGGAGGATGTTCGACGGCTTGAGGTCGCGGTGCACCACCCCGGCTTCGTGCACGGCGACGAGTCCTTCCGAGATCGCCGCACCGATCGCCGCCGTTTCCGCGGCGGAGAGCGAGCCGTCCTCGGCGACCTTGTCGTGCAGGGAGGGGCCGGGTACGTACTGCGTGGCGAACCAGGGCCGGTCCGCCTCGAGATCGGCGGCCACCAGTCGTGCGGTGCAGCCCCCGCGGATCCGCCGCGCGGCGGAGACCTCCCGGGCGAACCGGGAGCGGAACTCCTGGTCCTCCGCCAGATCCGGACGGATCACCTTCAGCGCGACGCGCTGTCCCCGCCGGTCGGAGCCGAGGTACACGACGCCCATGCCGCCCGCGCCGAGCCTCCGGTGGAGTCGGAACGAGCCGACGACACGCGGGTCCTCGCGCCGCAGCCGCATCATCGCCATGTCCGTCCCCTACCTACGGTGGGAAGCCCCCACCCCCGCAGCTGCGGATATCCGTTTGACGTGGCACAGCTTACGTACCCGTAGGCCGGTGTGCTCATAGGCCGCGCCCTCGCGGACCAATCGATTGTCAGTGCTGGGTGGGAAAGTTGAAGAGTGGTCAGGAGGGCCCGGGAACCGGGGCTCATGGCCCGTGCGCGATCCCAAGAGTGCGTCGCAGAAGGGGGATTGGATCCGTGAAGGGCGACCGTGTGGAGATCGTCGTGGACGCCGGGGACACCACGAGGACGTACGAAGTGGTGGCCAGCAGGGCTGGACGCCGGGTGGAGACTGCCGTCCGAAGGGGTGTGGTGGAAGTGAGCGAAGTCACTCGCAACGGTGGCGTGGTGCGTACCGCCCGGTTCATGGCCAATCGGGTGCTGGCGCTCGTCGAGCAGCCGGTGCCGGCGGAGCACGCCTCGGAGGGAGGCTCAGGGGCGTCCCCTCAGGGATGACCCCCAGGCGTAGCAGCGGATCTCCACCCAGGGGAGTACGCCGGGGGCCCGGGGCTCATCCTCCTGGAGGCCAGCCAAGGGGTACGCGGGCATGACGCCACGGCCGTGTCGCTTCCCTAGTGTTTCTCTCAAGCGGTGGGTGCAGAACTCGTCCCCCGAGGCCAAGCGCCCGCCGCTGTCACACGACAGGAGAGGGACCATGGCGGACACGGCAACGCGGACCATGATCCGCGCGGCGCAGGGGCGCACGGCGCGCGCCGCGTTCGGCGGCCGGCGGTCCGGACGGCGCCACCCGCTGGTGGCGACGGCCATGGTTCTTCCCCTCGCGACCCTGCTGGTCGTCGTCTTCGGCGGTTGGGAAGCAGTGGTCACACAGGCGTCGTCCGTGGGCATGATGCTGGGGCGCTGAGCGGCGCCCCGGGCCCGGGAGAGCGGCCCGGGCCGGGACATCCGGCCCATAGCCCCGTGGGGACGGGGGAGCGGCGGACGACAGCGTTCGGCCGGTCAGCTGGGGAGCTGACCGGCCAGCGCTCTTTTGTGCTGCGGCCGGCGGTCCCGGCTCCTTCGCGACCCGGAGGAGGCAGCCGATCGATCGGCCCGTAGGCTCGCCGGGTGGAGCAGGACAGTCACATGCTGGTGCGCGTGCTTTCTCAGGCCGCGCGGGCCGCTGCCCACGCGCCGGGGCAGAACGCGTGCCGGGCCTGCGGGCAGGGCGGGGAAGTCCTGGCCGAGCGTGCCGACGGTGTCGTCGTCCGGCACGGTCGGGCCGTCGCCAAGGCGCACGCGGTCGGCACCGACCCGGAGGAGCACCGTCTCAGGATCGCCGTCGCCGGGCATCCCCGGCTGGCCGGGATCCTGCTGCCGCCGATCCCCGGCCCTCGGACCGCTCCGGGCGGGCGCCCGCTGTCCGCGTGGCCGTACGGGAGTCCGGTAGACCCCGCGGACCCCGGGGCCGCACCCTGGGAGGAGACGGGGGTCCTGCTGGCCCGGCTGCACACGGTTCCGCCGTCCAAGCTGCCCGGCGTGCTGCCGCCCATGCGCGGTCCTGCCAAGGCGGCCGCGGCCGTGGCCCGAATGATCGCTGCGGCGGGCGGGCTGTCCGGTGCCAGGGCGGTGCTCGACGCCTGGCACCGGCTGCCCGGCTGGGCCCGTGACGCCGCCCCCGCGCCCCGGGGCCGGGTCTGCCACGGCGATCTGCACCTCGGCCAGCTCGTCCGGTACCCGGCGGACGACGGCCCCTGGCTGCTCATCGACGTCGACGACCTCGGCCTCGGCGACCCCGCCTGGGACCTCGCGCGCCCCGCGGCCTGGTTCGCGGCAGGCCTGCTGGCCCCGGACGTCTGGAACCGGTTCCTCACCGCGTACCGCGCGTCCGGCGGCCCGGCCGTTCCGCAGGAGGGCGACCCCTGGGCGCGGCTCGACGTTCCCGCGCGAGCGCTGACCGTGCAGACGGCGGCCGTCGCCCTCGCCAAGTGCGCGACCGAACAACGCGATCCGGACGACGTCGAGCAGTCGATGATCGATGCATGTGCCCGAATTGCCGCTCTCCCGCCCGAGTTGGGCGCGTGATCCCGGCATAGTCTTGGTCCGGGGGTAACCCCACCAACCGAACGGTGAGGAGCTGAGCCGACGATGCAGTGTCCCAAGTGCCACGCACAGATGCACACGTACAACCGCAATGGCATCCAGATCGAGCAGTGCAGCGGTTGCCGGGGGATATTCCTGGACTACGGCGAGCTGGAGGCACTGACCCGCCTGGAGGCCCAGTGGGTGCAGCAGGCGCCGCCCGCTCCGCAGGCATATCCCGCGCCCCCCGCCCAGCCCGCCTGGGGCGCGCAGCACCACGGCCGCCACGGGGGGCACCACGGCCACCGCGGCTTCGGTCGGATGCTCTTCTCCTCCTGATCGGCGCGACCCGGTACCCCCGTGGGCCGGGTCTCCCGGTGGGGACGGCGGAACCCCCGGCCGCGAGGCGGCCGGGGGTTCCGGGGTGCGTGGACGATACTGGGATTGAACCAGTGACCTCTTCCGTGTCAGGGAAGCGCTCTCCCGCTGAGCTAATCGTCCTCGGGACCACGACCCGCAGATCGTGGGTGCTGCGTGGACGATACTGGGATTGAACCAGTGACCTCTTCCGTGTCAGGGAAGCGCTCTCCCGCTGAGCTAATCGTCCTTGGAGGTGGAGACGGGATTTGAACCCGTGTAGACGGCTTTGCAGGCCGTTGCCTCGCCTCTCGGCCACTCCACCCCGGAGTGTGCGGGGGTCGGGAAGATCCCCCACGTCGAGCGGACGACGAGATTCGAACTCGCGACCCTCACCTTGGCAAGGTGATGCTCTACCAACTGAGCCACGTCCGCCTGTCGTTTCGGTTCCGCTTTCGCGTCCCGGCGACGTGTTGAACTCTAGCGGATTCCCGGGCCAGTACAAAAACGCGTTTCCGCAGCGTGCTGACCCGTGCTCACCGCGGGTTCACCGCCGGAGCGGCCGGGCGGGGCCGGTCATAGACTCACAGCCGTGCATGACCTCGCTCCTCTGGCCCGCTTCGGCGGCCTCTTCGCCACCGACCTCAGGGACGTCACCAGCGACCCAGGGGCCCTCGACTCCTCCGGCTTCTGGGCCGTCGCAGCGGACTTCGAGGGCCGGCTGACCTGCGCCCGCTTCGGTGACGTGCGGCACACCCCGGTGCCGGAGCCCGAACCGGCGCGCTGGCGGGGCCCCGGGGCGCACGACTGGACCTCCTCGCTGGACCGCGCAGCGTACACGGACGGTGTCCGCCGCATCCGCGCGCACATCGCGGCCGGCGACGTCTACCAGGCGAACCTCTGCCGCGTGCTGTCCGCGCCGCTGCCCGATCCCGCCGCGGCGGACGTCGACGTCCTGACCGCGCTGCTGGCGCGCGGCAACCCGGCACCGTACGCAGGAACGATCCGGCTTCCCGCGCACGGTGTGGAGATCGCCACCGCGTCCCCCGAGCTGTACCTGCGCCGGGACGGGAGCACCGTCGAGTCCGGGCCGATCAAGGGGACCGGACGTACCGCCGCGGACCTCCTGGAGAAGGACCGGGCGGAGAACGTGATGATCGTCGACTTGGTCCGCAACGACCTCGGTCGGGTCTGCGCGACCGGGTCCGTCGCCGTCCCCGCGCTCTGCGCCGTCGAGTCGCACCCGGGCCTGGTCCACCTGGTCTCCACCGTCCGGGGCCGGCTCGCCGCCGGTGCGGGCTGGTCCGAACTGCTGGCGGCGACCTTCCCGCCCGGGTCGGTCACGGGCGCGCCCAAGTCGAGCGCCCTGCGGATCATCGAGGCCCTGGAGCCGGTGCCCCGCGGGCCGTACTGCGGAGGCATCGGGTGGGTCGACGCCGACCGGGGCACCGGTGAGCTGGCCGTCGGGATACGCACGTTCTGGATCGACCGGGCCGCGGGCGCGCTGCGCTTCGGCACCGGAGCCGGGATCACCTGGGGATCCGACCCGGAACGGGAGTGGGACGAGACCGAGCTGAAGGCCTCCCGGCTGCTCGCGGTAGCGTCGGGAACGTACGCGCAGAGTGGAAGGACCGCGTGATGAGGATCTGGGTCAATGGCGGACTGCGGGACGCCGACACCGCCCTGGTGTCCGTGTTCGACCACGGACTGACCGTGGGCGACGGGATCTTCGAGACGGTCAAGTCGGTCTCGGGACGGCCCTTCGCCCTCACCCGCCACCTCCGGCGACTCGCCCGTTCCGCCGCCGGCCTCGGTCTGCCTGCCCCCGACCTCGACGAGGTGCGCCGGGCGTGCGACGCCGTGCTGGAGGCCAACCCCTGCGCCCTGGGGCGCCTGCGGATCACCTACACGGGAGGCCTCTCCCCGCTGGGCTCGGACCGTGGTCAGGCCGGCCCCACGCTCGTGGTGGCGGTCGGCGAGTCCCCGCGGCGCCCGGACTCCACGGCGGTGATCACCGTCCCATGGACCCGCAACGAGCGCGGCGCGCTCGCGGGACTCAAGACCACCTCGTACGCGGAGAACGTCGTGGCCCTCGCCCGAGCGCGCGAGCACGGGGCCTCGGAGGCGCTCTTCGGCAACACGGTCGGACAACTGTGCGAAGGGACGGGCTCCAACGTCTTCGTCGTGCTCGACGGCGAGCTCCACACCCCGCCCGTGACGTCCGGCTGCCTGGCCGGGATCACCCGCGCCCTGGTCGTGGAGTGGGCGGGCGCCCGCGAGACGGACCTGCCGTTGGACGCGTTGGAGCGGGCCGAGGAGGTCTTCCTGACCTCCACACTCCGCGACGTCCAGGCCGTCCGGCGGGTGGACGGACGACTCCTGCCGGACGCCCCCGGTCCGGTGACCGCGAAGGCGATGCGGATCTTCGAGGAGCGCTCCGCGGCCGACCCGGATCCGCGGGAGGTCTGAGCACGTCCGCCGCCGAACCCGGTGACGCGCGGCGGCAGACCCGGTAGAACACTGGGGATGACCACGACCCTGCGGCCGTCCGGGCCGCTCCAGCGCGGCGCGGACGGCGCCACCTCACGCGGCTACGACGTCTGCGTGAACGGCAGACCCGTCGGTGCCGTCGAGCTCTCCACCGACCCCGCGCTGGGCCCGTCGGCCGGGGTCGTGCGCTCGCTGCACATCGACGAGCCGGACCGGCGGCGCGGGCGCGGGACGGTCGCGGCGTTGGCGGCGGAAGAAGTGCTGCGGGGCTGGGGGTGCGACCGCGTCAGGGCGTCGGTGCCGGCGGAGGCGACCGCTGCACTGCGCCTCTCGACTGCGCTCGGCTACGTCGAGCAGAGCCGCAACATGCTCAAGGAGCTTCCCGTCGGGCCGCTGCCCGAGCTCCCGGAAGGCGTCCGCGGGAGGCCCATGACCGAGGCCGAGTTCCAGGACTGGCTCGACACCGCCGTCGACGACTACGCACGGGCCTGGACCGGGCGGGGCATGCCCACCGAGCAGGCCCGTGCGAAGTCCGAGGCGGACCACCGCGAACAGCTCGGCGACGGGCTCGCCACCCGCCGTACCTGGATGAGGGTCCTGGAAGCCGCGGGCACTCCGGTGGGCCACGTGTGGGTCGGCGAGCGCGAGGTGCGGCCCGGTGAGCGGGGGGCGTACGTGTACGACGTGGGGGTGGCCGCGCGGCACCGGGGTCGAGGGCACGGCCGGGCCCTCATGCTGCTCGCCGAGCGGGTCGCCCGGTCCGACGCCGCGGCGGACCTGATCGGACTGCACGTCTTCGCGAACAACACCCCGGCCCTGCGCCTCTACGCGTCGCTCGGTTACGTGACGACCCGCGTCAACGTGGCGAAGCAACTGCTCTAGCGGGGCGTGGGCGAGTGGTCCGGCGCCGGAACTCGGCCCTCCGGCGCGGTGGCCCGGACGGCTATGCGCCCGTCGGTCGGGCGAGGAGCCGGTCGGCGATCTCCTCCACCCGGGCGCGCAGTCCCTCCTGGCTCTTGCCGCCGTCGAGCCGCTCCCCGCCGATGACATACGTCGGGGTGCCGGTGACACCGATGGCCTTGCCCTCCGCCTGGTCGGCGTCGACGATCAGGATGTGCCGTCCGTCGATCAGGGCCGTATCGAACTCCTCGGCGTCCAGGCCGAGTTCACGTGCGACGTCCAGGAGGAACGCCTCCCCCTCGCGGTTCAACTCCTCGACCCGTCCGAGCACCGCCTCCACGTACGGCCAGCCCCTGCCTTGGGCCGCGGCCTCCTCCGCGGCCTGCGCGGCGGCGAACGCGTGCTTGTGCTTCTCCAGTGGGAAGTGCCGCAGTCGCAGCTCCAACCGGTCGCCGTACCGTTCGCGCAGCGCGGCGAGATCGGAGAGTGCGGTGCGGCAGTCGGGGCACTGCAGCTCGCACCAGACGTCCAGGACGACGGGGGCGGTGGGGGAGGAGTCGCTCATGGGAGCAGTCTTCCAGCCGTGCCGGACCCGCCCCAACCCGGATCCCTCGGACCTGGGGAGGAGGATGTCCCGGAGATCTCCCTGAGGTCCTCGCGGGCCATGGCCTCGGCGCCCCCTCACGGTGCAGGATGGAAGGGACATATCCTCCCCGGCTCTGCCTGGGACGGCCCCACGAGATGCTCGCCTTGGAGGACCGGATGCTTGCCGAGACCATTTGCTCCGCAGTGGCTGCTGCGGGGTTGGGCGTCGCCGCGGTCACGGCGTACCGGAAACGATTCCTGACCGCGGCCAGGATCGCCGCCTATGCGCTGGTCCCCCTGGGGCTGGTGCTGACCGGTGTCGTCCAGTGGCTGGCCGACACCGCGTTCAGCCTGACGGCCTGGGTGGGCGTGGGGGTGCTCGGACTCGCGTGGCTGCTCCTGGCGACCACCCGCGGAGTGGAGCGACGTCGCCTCGGCAAGGCGACGCGGGACGCGGGCGGGCCCGGGGCCGTCGCACCGGCGGCCTCCGCCCCCGCCGTCGCTCCGGCGGGTCGACCGGAGACGCGGTCGAAGGGCAAGGCCCCGGCCGCCGGCCAGGGCGAGGACTTCAGCGATATCGAAGCGATCCTCAAGAAGCACGGCATCTGACACGGCAGGGGCACGGCAACCGGCGCGGCCCCGCGGGTCCACGGGATAGGGTGAACTCCCGCGGGCGGGGGGCGTGTTGGTTGATCGTTGAACGCGGCCCTGCGTCATCATCACCCCGAGATGCTGGATACTTCCCGGGGTCAGACCCCCGCCCCCGCCGACGAGCCGCGTGGCTGTCTCTTCGCGCTCTCCCAGCCGCCCCTGATGATCTTCCTCGGGGTGATCGGCTGCCTCCTGCTGATGGCTGCCGTCCACGACCTCTTCCTCCTGTGAGCCCCGCTGTGGGCGCCGTCAGCCGGCCGCTTCCTTGCGGCGCGCGCGGTAGGCGGCGACGTGCAGCCGGTTCCCGCAGGTGCGGCTGTCGCAGTAGCGCCGGGAGCGATTGCGGGACAGATCGACGAACGCGCGCCCACAGTCGGGTGCCTCGCATCGCCGCAGCCGCTCCTGCTCGCCCGCCACGACGATGAACGCCAGCGCCATACCGCAGTCCGCCGCCAGGTGCTCGGCGACCGATGCGCCGGGCGCGAAGTAGTGGACGTGCCAGTCGTAGCCGTCGTGGTCCGTCAGCTGCGGGGTGGTGCCCGCCGCGGCCACGAGCCGGTTGATCAAGTCGGCGGCGGTGCGGGAGTCCGGTGCCCCGAACACCTCGGTGAACCGGCTGCGCACCTGCCGCACGGCCGCGAGGTCGTGTTCGCCCAGATCGCCCACGTCGCTGACGTTGTGGCTGCGGACGAACGCGTACAGCGATGGGAGGTCCTTCAGCTCGTCCGCCTCGTCGCCCTCCGGTGCGGTGTTCATCAGGTCCACGACGGTGTCGAGGGCGATGCGGGTGTCGTGAGGGATCAGCACGGTTTGCTCCCTGGCAGCTGCGGGCGGGCGCCCGCCGAATTGCGCTGACTCTAGCCGGTCGTCCGGAAAGGCGACGGCGCCGTCGCCGCGGTGGATTCCGCGACGGCGGCGCCGGAGCGTGCCGTGTGTGGTTGTTCGAAGCGGTGCCGTCTCCCCGAGTCGGACGGCGGCCGCATGTCCTCGGCTTGGTCCTAGCTCTCCGCCAGGATGTGCGAGAGCTCAGTGTCGAGGTCGAAGTGGCGGTGCTCGGTGCCCGGGGGCACTGCGGCGTCCGTACGCTTCAGGAACGACTCCAGGGCACGCGCCGGGGCTTCCAGGAGGGCTTCGCCCTCCGGGGAGCTCAGAGCGATGCACACGACGCCCTGGCCGTGACTGCGCGACGGCCAGACTCGGACATCACCGGTGCCGGTGGGCCGGTGCAGGCCCTCTGCGAGGAGATCGCGGGCGAACACCCATTCGACCGTCTCTTCGGCTCCGGTGTGGAAGGTGGCATGCACGGCGTAGGGATCGACCGTGTCATACCGCAGGCCCGCGGGTACAGGCAGTGAGGACTCGCTCGATACAACGAGGCGCAGGTGCAGCTCGCAGCTGACCGTGGTGTTCATAAGCGCCAGGGCCTTTCGCTCAGTGTGCGCTCGGGGATTCGCACGTCGGCGAAATCGACATGCCACATACGGTGCCGTTGTAAACCCCTCTGTCTGTTTTGTGATCCTTCAGGTACCCCGTTCGGAGGAGCCGCGAGTCCGACTCGACGGTCATTCCGGAGCCCGCGTCCGTCGGGTACTTTGGGCTCCATGAATGCGGAGAGTGACGAGCGGGAGCGGGGTGCCGCTCCGGCGGTCCCGGTGGCCGCCACGGGGGACGCGACGGTGACGGAGGAGCGGCCCCTGGGCTCCCGGGCGCCGCGGTTCGTCAAGGCGCGTCGGCCCCTACATCTCAGTTGGCAGGTGGGCGTGTTCATCGTCGGCCTGGCCGTGGTCGGGGCGGGGATCGTCATGCTGCCGCTACCCGGCCCCGGCTGGCTGGTGATCTTCGCGGGGATGGCGATCTGGGCGACCGAGTTCGTCTGGGCGCAGCTCGTGCTGCGCTGGACGAAACGGAAAGTGACCGATGCGGCCCAACGGGCACTCGACCCCAAGGTGCGCCGGAGGAACATCATTCTGACGGTCACCGGCCTGGTGATCGTCGCGGTGCTGCTCGGGATCTACGTCTGGAAGCTCGGCATCGTCATGCCGTGGAAGATCCACGAGTGAGACCGGGGCCGGCGGAGATGGTCATGGAGCACCGCTGACATGCGGTAATGTTTGCGGTGCGCCCGGGCGATTAGCTCAGTGGGAGAGCGCTTCGTTCACACCGAAGAGGTCACTGGTTCGAACCCAGTATCGCCCACCACCCGGCTCGAAGGCCCCGGAGACCACTGTCTCCGGGGCCTTCGGCGATTTCACTCGATCAGCGCATCCGGTTCAGGGCCCTGCGCACTCGGCGGGCGTCGCTCAGTCGCTGTTCGTAGGTCGCTCCGGCGGCGAGCAGCAGCAGCCCCGCGAGGGCGGGCGGCAGCCAGCGGGGGAGTGCCCCAACGGCCTGGACGACGTACGGGGCCAGCTCGTGCAGCGCGTCCAGGGCGAGAACCAGCCCGCCGAGGAGGAGCGGGGCCTGCAGCCGCCGCCTGGCGCCGGTGAGGGTCAGGGCGAGTGCGGCGAGGCCGAGCGCCAGCGGCCGCGGCCAGCTCACGTCACCCCACGCGGCCACGAGGCCGGGCAGCAGGGTGGTGGCGAGGCCGGGGCCGTACGCCGTCCAGGAGGAGGCCCCGGGATCGCGGCGCCGCCGCAGCACGCCGACGGCGAGTGCGGGAACGGTGACCGGGATCGTGTACGCCTCGGGCGCCGACACTCCGGAGGCGGCGAGCCGCACCCACGCGGCGGCCACGAAGAGCACCGTCGCCGCCCATCCGGCCGCCGGCCGGCGCTCGGCCCGTACCGCCGTACCCGCCGCCACGACGCCCGCGAGGGCGAGCACCAGTGCCAGGGAGGGCGGGTGCGGCACGGTCAGCGCGACGGAGACCACCGCGGAGGCAGCGCCCGTGAGCTCGACCGGCAGTGCCACCGGCCGGTCGCCCAGCCGGGCTCCGAGGAGTGCGGTGCCGGCGGGGACGGCGAGGAGGACCAGCCCGATACGGGGTGCGGACAGCCCGGCGGCAGCGGCGGTCGATGCGACGAGCCCGGCCGTCACCACCACGGAGGAGCAGCCGAGGACGGTGCGCAGTACGCCGCGCGCCGTGACCGCGGCCGCCGTGAACGCCGCGACCAGCACCCCCAGCACGGTGAACGTGGCGGGCCGGGTGGCCAGGCCCAGCAACACGGCGCCGAGGCCACCGGCGATGCCACAGACGAGTGCGGTGACCGCGATCGGATCCGGCCCGCCGTCGGTGGCGCGGGGCGGGAGCGGACCGCGGGTCGCATCCGCCTGCCGAGCGGTTTTCCGCCCGTCGACCGCGCGTGCGGTGACGGCAGGCCCGCCCACGGTGGAACCGGCACGCCGGGCGCCCAGGGACGGGCGGGTGGCCGCGGCCAGGCCGGCCACCGCCGCGGCGAGCACGACGGCCGTGGTCGCCGGGAAGGAGAGGGACAGGGCCGCCGGGGCCGTGACGACCGCGCACCAGAGGAGGGCGAGCGCGCCGCACACCATCGGCACCCGGGGGAGTGCACGGTCCGCGGCGTAACGGGCCGTCGCCCAGAGGGCCGCTGCGACCGCGGCCAGGACCACCGGGGCGGTGGTGCTGCCGGGCCACACGGCGGTGAGCTCCGGGCGACCCGCCCAGATGCCGCCTCCGCCCGCCGGCGGCCGGACGACGGCCAGGACCACGCCGGGCGCGGCCCACAGCACCGCCGCGCCCTGGGCCACCCCGGAGGCGATTCCCAGGCCGATCCGTACCCCCCGAGGAGCGGAGGTCCGAAGGGCCACCACCAGCGCGATGCCGCATGCCAGGTACCCGAGCACCGCCCAACCGCCCGGCAGCAGGGGGCGGATCACTCCGCCGACGCCCGCGACCGCCGCCAGCCCGGCCGCCGCAGCGGTTGCCGGAGCTGACTCCGGCGCCCGCCACGCCGCGCAGAGACCGAGCCCCGAGGCCGCGAGAAGCAGGGCACCCGGCCCGGCTGCCCCTTCCGCCGAGACGGCCGTGACCGACGGCCAGAGCCCCGACAGCACGGCCCAACCCCCGGTCGTTACCGCACCCGCGAGGGCGACCCCACGGACCGCCGTCGGCTTCGCCAGGAACACGACCGCGACGTCCAGCGCGGCGGTTGCGAGCATCGACCAACCGGTCGTCAACGGGCCCGCCCCGACCGTCAGGGCCCAGAGCGGCAGCGGGAGTTGGGCGGCGACCACGGCTGCCGGCAGCGGGGCGCGCAGCCGTCCGAGCGCCGTCCCGTACCCGGCCCACAGCGCGGCGAGGACGGCGCAGGCGCAGGCGGCGTAGCCCGCGGCCCGAGTGTCCGGCAGAACCGCCCGGTGGACGGCGTACGCATCGAGGACCGTGAGGACGAGGCCGACCGCCGCCACCGACTCCGCGGTGGCCCCGAGCCCCCGGCGCAGCAGCCGGGCCGGCGCAGCGAGGACGGTCGTGGTCACCGCGCCGAGGACCAGCGCGCGGCCGCCGATGCCGAGGTGCCCCCAGCTGACGACCGTGAAGGCGACGGCGGCTACGGCCAGCAGGATCCCACCGAGGGCGAGCAGCACGGTCTGGGCGCTCGGAGAGGAGGCGTCGGCCGTCGGTTGCGGGGTCCTCACGGGCCACGCCCGGGTACCGGTGGCCGGGTGCAGCGCCTGCAGCAGCCACGCCCGGCGGGCCAGCAACTGGGCTCGCCGGGCGTCGAGTCGAGCTAGCTCCCCGTCGATGAGCCGGAGCTCCTCGGCGGGCGGAGTCGGGTTGTCCATGCGGGGAGTGTGGTGCGGGCCACGTTCCCGCGGCATGCGCGCGGATACTCAGATCGCGCGTGAGTACGCCACCGCGGGAGCACACTCGGACCATGGACTGGTGCCACTACCGCTTCCGCAGCACGTGGGAGCTGCCCGCCTCGCCCGGGGCGGTGTACGCGGTGCTGGAGCGGACCCAGGACTACCCCCTCTGGTGGCGGCAGGTCCGCGAGGTCAGCGCCTTCGACGAGAAAAGCGGTGTCGCGCGCTTCCGGTCGTTCCTCCCCTACGACCTGGTCGTCACCGTCCGCGAGCGGCGCCGGGACCCGGGCGCACTGCTCCTGGAGGCCGAACTGGGCGGGGACCTGGAGGGGTGGGCCCGTTGGACGCTCGAGGACCTGCCCGGCGGCGGGACCCGGGCGCGGTACGAACAGGAGGTGGAGGTGCGGAGCCCGCTGATGCGACGGTTCGCCGTGCCCGGGCGCCCGGTGTTCCGGGCCAACCACGCGCTGATGATGAGGAGCGGGCGGCGCGGGCTGGCGGCGTACCTGGCGGGGGCTTGAAGGGAGTTTGAAGGAGACCCGCGGGTACCTGTATGGTTCAGTGCGTTCCCGGGCGATTAGCTCAGTGGGAGAGCGCTTCGTTCACACCGAAGAGGTCACTGGTTCGAACCCAGTATCGCCCACCGGGAGGGGGGGGGGGGGTGGGTGGGGGGAGGGACCAAAAAGACGGCCCCAACCCCCCGGCCCGCC
>NZ_JBHZCF010000005.1:310220-475681 GCF_042755225.1 Streptomyces sp. NPDC059169
GGTGACACGGGGGGTGGTGTTGGTGCGAACCAGTTAGCGCCCAAGGGGGGGGTCGGGTCCGTCAGCTGACGGACCGGCCCCACACGTATGTCCCCGCCCGCCGGCCCGTCCGGTTCCGCCGTCGGGTCCGACCGCCGCACGGTCCTCGTCCGCTGGGGACCGCGCACGGACCGGTGCGCACCGGCGGGCGTGCGGGCCCGGCTCAGGCGGCTCGTGCCGACAGGCCCGGCCGCACCGGCCACGCCGGGTCCACCGACTCCTCCGAGCCGTTGCGCGCGAACCACGCCTGCAGCCCGCGGGCCTGGGCGGCGTGCCACCCGGCCTGCCGCGTGTGCAACTCCGGCGGTGCCAACCGTTCCAGACGTGCGGCGAAGCGCCGCCCGACGGCGCGTACGACCTCCAGCGCAGCGGTCGCGTCCGCAGCGGCGTCGTGCGCTCCGTCGAGGGGGACCTCGTAGTGCGTACAGAGGTCAGTCAGCGTGCGGCGACCCTTGCGGTACCGGTCCAGATGCTTGTCGAGGACCCTCGGGTCCAACACGCACAAGGGCACGTTCTCCACGTAGTGCGCGAGCGACGAGGCACGGTGCCGGCGTAGTTCGCGGTCCAGGAGCGTCAGGTCGAACGGTGCGTTCATCACCACGATCGGCCTGCCCGCCGCGCACTGCTCGGCCAGTGCCCGGCCTATCTCCTCCATCACCGGTGAAGGCCAGCGGCCGTGGCGCTGCAGGTGGTCCTCCGTGAGGCCGTGCACGGCGGTCGACTCGGCCGGCACCGGTACGCCCGGATTGACCAGCCAGGAGGTGATCCGCGGACGACCCCCGGCGGAATCCTGGACGACCATCGCGGCAGATACGATCCGGTCCTGTTCCACGTCCACGCCCGTCGTCTCGGTGTCAAATGCGGCCAGGGGCCCTTCATACCAATGCGTCATCCCCGAACTCCTCGCCCATTTCTGGCAGATGGTGTGATCCGACTGCCCGGATCGGTGATACCCGCCCTGTTTGCGCACTACGCAGAGGGGTGACAACACAGTTGACGGACCGTAGAACCGACGGGCCGTCGTCCACCACTCACCGGCACACCCCGGAAGGCGGACGCAGCCATGGCGCTCGCGCAGCCCGAACCGGGTGCGCTGCCCGAGCGGGCCGAACCGCTGCGCGGAGCACTCGCCACCACCGCCTGCATGGAGACCCTCCAGGTGGGGTACTTGCACGCGGTCGCAGCCGCCGCGGGCTGCTCGCTGTCCCAGCCGTTCCCGGACAACGGGATCGACTGGCACGTCAGCCACAGCGCTCCCGGACACACCGTCGACGACGAGGTCACCATCAAGGTGCAGCTGAAGGCCACCTACCAGATCCCGCCGCACCCACCCGGTCCTGCGTTCTCCTTCATGCTCGACAACGACCACTTGGCGAAGCTCGCCCGCACCCCCGTGTCGGTGCACAAGATCCTCGTCGTCATGATCGTGCCGCGGGCCCGCGACGAGTGGCTGCGCGCCGGGCACGACCGGCTCGACCTGCGGCACTGCTGCTACTGGACCAACCTGGCCGGCCACCCGGTGACGGGCCGGCGCAGGACCACCGTGCGGATCCCGACCTCGCGCATCTTCGACGACCGGGCGCTCTGCGAGATCATGACCCGCGTCGGGACGGGAGGGAAACCGTGATGCACCGCCCAAGCGACGAACCCGCACCGCCGCGCTCCGGCGCACGCCCGTTTCCACCCGCGCGCAGCGTTCCGCTCCCGCTGACGGACGACGCGCCCGCGCTCTGGTACGACAGCGGGGGACCCGACCCCGCGCACGTCGACCCAGCCGTTCTGAGCGCACTCCTCGACCGGCACGGCTGGCGCCGGCGCGGGGGCGCCGCGGGAAGGTACGCACGCTGGACCCCGCCCGGACCCGGCAGCGGCGGCACGAGCCTCCTCGTCCCCGAGGACCGGGCCTTCCCCGACTGCGAGGACCTGCTGGGCGAGGCACTGACCGCCCTCGCCCGCTCGGCGGCTCCCTCGGCCAGGGAGGTGCTCGTCGGGCTCGCCGTACCGAGCGACGAGATCCGCTGGTGGCGCGACGTACCGCAAGGCCCGTCCGGTGCGGCTGCCTGGACGGCGCAGGATCAGTTGAGGTCCGCTGCGCGGCGGCTGCTGCTCGCCGCCGCGCTCGCCGTCCGCGGCCGCGCCGGGTACCACGGGGCGAGGCACCGGCGGCAGGCCCAAGCCGCGCTGGAGGGCGTCCTCGTCGGACCCGCGCCGGGCGGGCGCGCACTCACCGCCTTCGTGCCGGTGGACCCCGGCCGCTCCCTCGTCGTACGGCTGCACCACGCACTGCACGCCACCCGCGAAGCCGTCGACTACCGCCGGGCCACCGGCGGGATGGAGGCCTTCGACACCGCCGTCGCAGCCGGGGTCAGCCGTGAACTGACCGAGGCGGTCGTCGCGCTGGTGCGCGGCTCCGAAGGCGCGCGCATCGCGCTGGCCTGGGCGCCGGCGGGCGGCGTCCCCGAGGGGTGCGCCGCCCGTCCCGAGCCCGTCGAGTTCTCCCCGGGAGACCTGCCGGTGCTGCGCGAGGCGGGCGCGCGGTACCTGCGGGCCGAACCGTCCGTACCGGTCCGGATCACCGGAGCGGTGGTGCGGATGCGGCGGTCCGGTCCGCGCGGTGAGGGGACGGTGCGGCTACGGGTCCTCGCGGGTGCGGACGTGCCCCACGTACGCGCCGTGCTCGACGAGGAGGCCTACCGCACCGCGGGCCACGCGCACCTCGTGGGACTGCCGATCCGGGTCGTCGGGAGGCTGGAGAGCCGTGGCGGTTTCCGCCGTCTCAGCGATGCGTCCGGCGTGGTGCCGGTCCAGGTGGACGACGCGGAGCGGGACCGGCTGATGAAGGCGCTCCACGAGAACCTGGACTTCTTCGGGGAGGCGTGCGGCGCGGACGGCTGACGGGGCTGGGTGGTCACGGCGCCAGGAGGTACGGCGGTGCGCCGTGCCGGCGGGGAAGGCTGCCGCGTGGCGAGTACCCGGCCGGTGCACGACCCGGGTGTGCCGGGGCGCACCGACCCGCGCCCGTGCGGTTGCCGCGCGGTGCGCCACGGTGTGGGCAGTCGGAGGGGCGAGACGGCGGCCGCCGCCGACGGGGAACGGCGCGGGAACCGTTTCGCGGACAGCCTCCCCGGCTCGGTAGCATGGCGTACTGCGCGCGCACCACCGTCAGCGCGCTTCCCCACCAGGCAGGAGAGACCGGTGTCAGACGTCCGTGTGATCATCCAACGCGATTCCGAGCGGGAAGAGCGCGTGGTCACCACGGGCACCACGGCGGCCGAACTCTTCGCCGGTGAGCGCACGATCATCGCCGCCCGGGTCGGCGGGGAGCTGAAGGACCTGACCTACCAGGTGCAGGACGGCGAGGCGGTCGAGCCCGTCGAGATCTCCTCGGAGGACGGCCTCAACATCCTGCGCCACTCCACGGCGCACGTGATGGCGCAGGCCGTGCAGGAGCTCTTCCCGGAGGCCAAGCTGGGCATCGGTCCCCCGGTCCGTGACGGCTTCTACTACGACTTCGACGTCGAGAAGCCGTTCACGCCCGAGGACCTCAAGGCCGTCGAGAAGAAGATGCAGGAGATCCAGAAGCGTGGCCAGCGCTTCTCGCGGCGCGTGGTCACCGACGAGGCCGCCCGCGAGGAGCTGGCGGACGAGCCGTACAAGCTGGAGCTCATCGGCATCAAGGGATCAGCGTCCTCCGACGACGGTGCGGACGTCGAGGTGGGCGGCGGCGAGCTGACCATCTACGACAACCTGGACGCCAAGACCGGCGAGCTGTGCTGGAAGGACCTCTGCCGCGGTCCCCACCTGCCCACCACCCGCAACATCCCGGCGTTCAAGCTGATGCGCAACGCGGCGGCGTACTGGCGCGGCAGCGAGAAGAACCCGATGCTGCAGCGCATCTACGGCACCGCCTGGCCGTCCAAGGAAGAGCTGAAGGCACACCTGGACTTCCTCGCCGAGGCCGAGAAGCGCGACCACCGCAAGCTCGGCAACGAGCTGGACCTCTTCTCCTTCCCCGACGAGGTCGGCTCGGGCCTCGCCGTCTTCCACCCCAAGGGCGGTGTCATCCGCCGGGTGATGGAGGACTACTCCCGCAAGCGCCACGAGGAGCACGGCTACGAGTTCGTGTACTCGCCGCACGCGACCAAGGGCAAGCTGTTCGAGAAGTCGGGCCACCTGGACTGGTACGCCGAGGGCATGTACCCGCCCATGCAGCTCGACGAGGGCGTGGACTACTACCTCAAGCCCATGAACTGCCCGATGCACAACCTGATCTTCGATGCGCGCGGTCGCTCCTACCGCGAACTGCCGCTGCGTCTCTTCGAGTTCGGCACGGTGTACCGCTACGAGAAGTCGGGCGTCGTGCACGGCCTGACCCGGGCCCGCGGATTCACCCAGGACGACGCGCACATCTACTGCACCAGGGAGCAGATGGCGGAGGAGCTCGACAAGACGCTCACCTTCGTCCTCGACCTGCTGCGCGACTACGGCCTCACCGACTTCTACCTGGAGTTGTCCACCAAGGACCCGAACAAGTTCGTCGGCTCCGACGAGGTCTGGGAGGAGGCCACCGAGGTCCTGCGCCAGGTGGCCGAGAAGCAGGGACTTCCGCTGACTCCCGACCCGGGCGGCGCTGCCTTCTACGGCCCGAAGATCTCCGTCCAGGCGAAGGACGCGATCGGCCGCACCTGGCAGATGTCGACCGTCCAGCTCGACTTCAACCTGCCCGAGCGCTTCAACCTGGAGTACACCGGACCCGACGGCTCCAAGCAGCGCCCGGTCATGATCCACCGAGCGCTGTTCGGCTCCATCGAGCGTTTCTTCGCCGTGCTGCTGGAACACTACGCGGGTGCGTTCCCGGCCTGGCTGGCGCCCGTGCAGGCGCTGGGCATCCCGATCGGTGACGCCCATGTGCCGTACCTCCAGGAGTTCGCCGCCAAGGCCCGCAGGCAGGGACTGCGCGTCGAGGTCGACGCCTCCTCGGACCGCATGCAGAAGAAGATCCGCAACGCCCAGAAGCAGAAGGTGCCCTTCATGGTCATCGCGGGCGACGAGGACATGGAGAACGGCGCGGTCTCCTTCCGCTACCGGGACGGTTCGCAGGAGAACGGCATTCCGGTCGACGAGGCCATCGCCAAGATCGCGAAGGTCGTCGAGGAACGCACCCAGCTCTGATCGGGCGCGCGGCCCTAGGAAGACGCCCCCGGAGGACGCCCGTCCTCCGGGGGCTCCTTCTCGTCCTCCCGGGTGAAGACCTGGACCAGCCAGGACGAGAACGAGCCGGTCACCGCGCCCAGCAGGGCCAGCCCGCAGATCATCATCCCGACGGCGATCAGCCGACCCAGCCGCGTCACCGGCGTCACGTCCCCGTACCCGACGGTCGTCAGCGTCGCGCTCGCCCACCACAGGGAGTCGCCGAAGGTCCGGATCGTCGCACCGGGTACCGAGCGCTCCACCTGGTAGACGGTGAGCGCTCCCGAGTAGCCCAGCAGGACCGCCGTCACGCCCGCGTACGCGATCACCCGCGCGTGCAGACTGAGCCGCGGCTGTTCATGGCGTCGCTGCACCGCGGTGTAGACCTTGAGCAGACGCAGCGGACGCAGCAGCGGGAGCACCAGCACCAACGTGTCCAGCCAGTGCGTCCGCAGGAAACGGGGCAGCCGTTGTCCACTGATCCGGAGCCGCACCAGGTAGTCCGCTGCGAAGACCAGCCACATCAGCAGCATCACCGCGAGTGCGATCTCCCTCCACGCCCGATCGACGTGGTCGGCCAGGATGCGCACCGAGTACGCCGCGAGAAAGACCAGCGAAGCCCAGAACAGCGGCAGCTCGACCCGCCCCTCCCAGCGCTGGAGCGGGGACTCCCCTTCGTCGACGTCCATCGGCCCAGCATCGCGGGCCGTCCCCCGGGTCCGCCCCCGACGACACGTTCCGTACGGGCGAAGTCATATGCTGCACCACATGACGAGTGAGCCGGAGCAGCAGATCGGAGTCGGTATCCAGGACGCGTTCCAGCGTCTGTGGACGCCCCACCGGATGGCGTACATCCAGGGCGAGAACAAGCCGACCGGACCGGGGGCCGGGGACGGCTGCCCCTTCTGCTCCATCCCCACCGCGTCCGATGAGGACGGCCTGGTCATCGCGCGTGGCGAGAGCGTCTACGCGGTACTCAACCTGTACCCGTACAACGGCGGTCACCTGATGGTCGTCCCCTACCGGCACGTGGCCGACTACACGGACCTCGACGAGGCGGAGACCGTCGAGCTCGCCGCGTTCACCAAGCGGGCCATGACGGCACTGCGCACGGCCTCCGGGGCGCACGGCTTCAACATCGGTATGAACCAGGGCACGGACGCCGGCGCAGGCATCGCCGCGCACCTCCACCAGCACGTCGTACCGCGCTGGGGCGGCGACACCAACTTCATGCCGGTCATCGGTCACACCCGGGTGCTGCCCCAACTCCTCGCCGACACCCGGAAGATGCTCGCCGAGGCCTGGCCGCAGGCATGACCACGGGGCGCCGCCCACGCGTCGCGGGCGGCGCTGTGCCGCCTAGGCGTCGTACACGTCCGCCTTGCGGGGCGACGGGTCCTGCACCATACCGCTGACCACCATGGAGCGGTTGCTGAAGCGCTCCGTGTCCACGCCGTGCTCCTCGAGGACGCGCATCGCGGCCGTGTGCGTCACCCTCAGCACGGGAGTCGCCGCGCGCATGGCGTCGTCGGCCATGAACCGGTGCCGCCAGGGGGGCTCCGTCCAGACGTGCCGCAGTCCGAACGGCTCCGGAAGCACCAGCTTCCCCCCGAGGAAATCGAGCAGCGGCGGGTACCACGTGAAGGGTGCGCGGACGGCCAGCCGTACCACCTCGGGCGCATCCACCAGCGGCAGGTGCCGCTGGGTGGTCTCCCAGAACCGCAGGGTCTTGGCGACCTCGACCGTCTTGGGAGCGGGCTTGCCGCTGAACAGGGAGTGGACGGGACCGAGCGCGTGCCCGGTCACCTCGATGCGCAGGGTTTCGTAGAGCACCGTCACCGTGATCATCATGGTGATCACCAGCTGCCCGTCCCAGAGCGTGAACTGCACGCCCAGGTAGTGGCGGTTCCCGCTGCCGAACTGCTGGTGGTCGCAGATGCGCTGTATCTCGTGGCGCTTGACCTGGAACGTTTCCACGTCCTGGCCCGCGGGCCGGGCGACCTCGCCCGCGTTCTCCCCGACCGGCACCACGATCCAGTGCTTCACGGTGGGTGCGGGAAACCCCCCCGAGTTCAGCGGACCGCGCTGCAGGAGGGTCAGCTGGTCGTGGATGACCTTGATGACGTCCCAGCTGCGGAACTGGTGGAACTCCTTGTTGGGAGCCTTCGGCACCAGTTCCTCGGCGAGCTGCCAGCTGCCCCAGCGGGTGCCCATGCCGAGTATCGCCTTGGGGCCGGCGTAGAACACCGTGTTGGACTGCTGCTCGGCGGTGAGCTTCTCCAGGCCCTGCCGCAGTTGCTCGGCCGCGGTCTCGTTCGGATGACCCGGCACGGCCTCCGGCACCTTGGCGCCGATGCCGCCTCCCGAGAGGAGGTTGTTCCAGCGCTCGCGCAGGTCCTTCGCCGTGGACTCGCAGACCCGCTTCGCCACCAGCCATCCGATGGCCGGGGCGACGACCATCGCCCGGAGGTAGTACCCCCAGAAGCCGGTGAACGGCAGCTTCAGCAGGAAGATCACACCGAGGACGCCGACGGCGGCCAGCAACGCGGTGGCCAGTGCCCCCGCCTTCTTGTCCTTCGCCCCTGCGATCGTGCGGCGCAGCTGGAACACACCGACCCACAGCAGCGCCCCGGGCAGGAACAGCAGGCCGAACAGCACCGAGATCGCCGTCAGTTTGGCGTCCCGCTCCTTGCGGATCCGGGTCGCCGCGAGCGCGTGCTCGACCACGACCTGCGGCTCGGTGCCGAACGACTGGATGAGCGGCTTGCGGGCCCCGCCGAGCATCCGGACCTGGACCGCCCGGGAGAACGCCTCGCCCAGGTTCGGCTCGAAGAGCGTGAACTTGCCCTTCTTCACCTTCGATTCGTGCCACTCGCTGTTGGCCTTCAGGATCTCCTCGATCGAGCTGTCCCGGTAGGCAGCCGAAGCGAGGGCGTTCGTCGCGGCCGTCTGGCCGGCCGCGCCCTGCAACGGGACCTGTGCCCCGGGAGAGAAATCGAATGCCTGGTCCGCCACCGCACCGCCCCCATCGCCGCAACCGTCCGCACTGCGGCTGTTCCCGACTCCTGCGCCCCGCACACGTCGTCAGCAGGGCACTACAGCCTATCGGGCAGATGGTTCACCCGTCAGTACCGCCTCGGGTGCCGCCCGCCGCACGCGCGTACGACGGGCGGCACCGCCAACTAGGAGCCGGAGTCGGCCTGTTCGCGGATCTTGTCGGCCAGTTGGGGAGGCATCGGCTCGTGCCGTGCGAACGAGCGGTCGAAGTTCCCGGTCCCGTGCGAGATCGACCTCAGGTCCACCGCGTACCGTCCTATCTCCAGCTCCGGCACCTCGGCCCGGACCACGGTCCGCCCCGGGCCCGCCTGTTCCGTGCCGACAACCCGGCCGCGCCGTCCCGACAGATCGCTCATCACGGGACCCACGTACTCGTCCGGCACCATCACCTGCACCTCGGCGACCGGTTCCAGCAGATGGATCCGCGCCTCGGTCGCCGCCTCGCGCAGGGCCAACGCACCCGCCGTCTGGAAGGCCGCGTCGGACGAGTCCACCGAGTGCGCCTTGCCGTCGACCAGCGTCACCCGTACGTCGACGAGGGGATAGCCGGCAGCGACCCCGCGGGCCGCCTGGGCCCGGACCCCCTTCTCCACGGACGGGATGAACTGCCGTGGCACGGCACCGCCGACGACCTTGTCGACGAACTCGACGCCGGACCCCGGTGGCAGCGGCTCCACCTCGATCTCGCAGATCGCGTACTGCCCGTGTCCGCCGGACTGCTTCACGTGCCGGCCGCGGCCCGCCGAGCGGTCACCGAAGGTCTCCCGCAGCGACACCTTGTGCGGCACCACGTCGACCTGCACCCCGTACCGGCTGCGCAGCCGCTCCAGGGCCACGTCCCGGTGGGCCTCGCCCAAGCACCACAGCACCACCTGGTGGGTGTCCTGGTTCTGTTCGAGCCGCATCGTCGGGTCCTCGGCGACCAGTCGTGCGAGACCCTGGGACAGTCGGTCCTCGTCGGCCTTGCTGTGCGCCTGGATGGCCACCGGCAGCAGCGGGTCCGGCATCCGCCAGGGCTCCATCAGCAGCGGGTCGTCCTTCGAGGAGATCGTGTCCCCGGTCTCGGCCCGCCCCAGCTTCGCGACGGACGCGAGGTCGCCGGCGATGCACATGCCGACCGTGCGCTGTTGTTTGCCGAAGGGGGAGGAGAGCGCGCCGATCCGCTCGTCGACGTCGTGGTCCTCGTGGCCGCGGTCCGCGAGACCGTGCCCCGACACGTGCACCGTCTCGTCGGGGCGCAGCGTCCCGGAGAAGACCCGGACGAGCGAGAGCCGTCCGACGTACGGGTCGGAGGCGGTCCTGACCACCTCGGCGACCAGCGGGCCTTCCGGGTCGCAGGTGATCGCGGGGCGGGTCCGGCCCTCAGGGGTGGCGACCGCCGGGGCCGGCCGCTCCAGCGGGGTCGGGAACCCGCCGGTGATGAGTTCCAGCAGCTCCAGCGTGCCCAGGCCCTGCTTCGCGCCGTCCGCGGCCGGTGCCGCGGCCAGCACCGGGTGGAAGGAGCCCCGGGCGACCGCCTTCTCCAGATCGTCGATCAGCGTCTTGATGTCGATGTCCTCGCCGCCGAGGTAGCGGTCCATCAGGGTCTCGTCCTCGCTCTCCGCGATGATCCCCTCGATGAGCCGGTTGCGGGCCTCCTCGATCACCGGCAGCTGGTCGGGCGTCGGCGTCGTCTCCTTGCGTTCCCCGGACGAGTAGTCGAAGACCTTCTGCGACAGCAGTCCGATCAGACCCGTGACCGGCGCGTGGCCGTCCGCCGCCTCCGCCCCGTGCAGCGGCAGGTAGAGCGGCAGCACGGCGTCGGGGTCGTCACCGCCGAACAGCTGCCCGCAGACCCCGGTCAGCTCCTCGTAGCCGGTGCGGGCCGTTTCCAGATGGGTCACCACGATCGCCCGGGGCATGCCGACGGCGGCGCACTCCTCCCACACCATGCGCGTCGAGGCAGGCACCGCGTCGGCCTCCTGCGCTGCCGAGACGACGAAGAGGGCCGCGTCCGCGGCTCGCAGACCGGCCCTGAGCTCCCCCACGAAGTCGGCGTACCCCGGGGTGTCCAGAAGGTTGATCTTGTACCCGCTCCATTCGATCGGTACGAGGCTGAGCTGCACGGAACGCTGCTGGCGGTGTTCGATCTCGTCGTAGTCCGAGACCGTGCCGCCGTCCTCCACGCGACCTGCCCGGTTGACCGCTCCCGCCGCCAACGCCAGGGCCTCGACCAGGGTCGTCTTCCCCGATCCGCTGTGGCCGACCAGCACCACATTCCGTACGGATGTCGGCCGGTCGGCCGTCGTAGCCCTGCCGGCGGCCCCGGATTGTGCATTCGCCTTGTCGCCCATGGTGTTCCTCCCGACTGGTTGCACGGTGAGGTGAGGGCGCGGACCCGGGGGCCGAGATGGGGAGACCCCCGGCCGGAGGCCGAGAGGCTCCGGCGATGCCCGCGGTTGTCTTTCGAGCTTTCCACTCCCGTCACGGTGCGTCCATACGTCGTACGCGACCGGGGGAGGCCGCTGGCGCACCGACCGCCTGGCTACGATGGGGCCGCCGGTGGCCATCGGGGCCGCGCGGCCCACCGACCCTCGGGAAGGCCATGCTGAACAAGTACGCGCGTGCGTTTTTCACGCGTGTCCTCACACCGTTCGCCGCGTTTCTGCTCCGCCGCGGGGTGAGCCCGGACGCGGTGACCCTCGTCGGCACGGCAGGGGTCGTGGCGGGCGCGCTGGTCTTCTTCCCTCGCGGAGAGTTCTTCTGGGGCACGATCGTCATCACCCTGTTCGTCTTCTCGGACCTCGTCGACGGCAACATGGCCCGCCAGGCGGGGGTCTCCAGCCGGTGGGGCGCGTTCCTCGACTCCACCCTGGACCGGGTCGCGGACGGGGCGATCTTCGGCGGCTTCGCCCTCTGGTATGCGGGCAAGGGCGACGACAATGTGTTGTGTGCCGTGGCCATCTTCTGCTTGGCGAGCGGCCAGGTCGTCTCGTACACCAAGGCGCGGGGCGAGTCGATCGGCCTTCCGGTCGCCGTGAACGGCCTGGTGGAGCGGGCCGAGCGGCTGGTGATCTCACTGGTGGCAGCGGGACTCGCAGGACTGCACGCCTTCGGGGTGCCCGGTGTCGAGGTCCTTCTGCCGATCGCCCTGTGGATCGTGGCGGCCGGCTCGCTGGTGACGCTGGGGCAGCGGGTCGTCACGGTACGCCGGGAGGCGGTGGAGGCGGACGCGCAGACCTCCCCGCACGGGACCTCGCAGGGGAGTGGGGCATGAGCGGTGCCAGGGGGCGACTGACGGACGCGCTGTACGCACTGGGCTGGGGAGCGGTCAAGAAGCTTCCGGAGCCGGTGGCGACCGCGCTGGGCCGCACGATCGCCGACGCGGCGTGGCGCCGGCGGGGCAAGGGCGTGCTGAGGCTGGAGGCCAATCTGGCCCGGGTGGTACCGGACGCCGGGCCCGACCGCCTCGCCGAACTCTCCAGGGCCGGCATGCGCTCGTACATGCGGTACTGGATGGAGTCCTTCCGCCTGCCCACCTGGACCGCCGAACGTGCGAAGCAGAGTTTCGAGGTCGCCGACATCCACCGCCTGACCGAGGGTCTGGCCGAGGGCCGGGGCGTCGTCCTCGCGCTGCCGCACATGGCCAACTACGACCTGGCGGGGATCTGGGTCACCCGTGCCCTGGGCGTGCCCTTCACGACGGTCGCCGAACGACTCGAACCGGAGACGCTGTACGACCGTTTCGTCGCCTACCGGGAGGGCCTCGGGATGGAGGTGCTGCCCCACACCGGCGGCGCCGCCTTCGGCACCCTGGCGCGGCGGCTGCGCTCCGGCGGGCTCGTCTGCCTCGTTGCCGACCGGGACCTCTCGGCGAGCGGCGTCGAGGTGAAGTTCTTCGGCGACACCGCACGGATGCCCGCCGGTCCGGCGATGCTCGCGCAGCAGACCGGGGCGCTGCTGCTGCCGGTGACGCTCTGGTACGACGGCTCACCGGTGATGAGGGGGCGGGTGCATCCCCCGGTCGACGTACCGGAGACAGGTACGCGCGAGGAAAAGACGTCTGTGATGACACAGGCGCTGGCGGACGCCTTCGCCACCGGAATCGCCGACCACCCGGAGGACTGGCACATGCTGCAACGGTTGTGGCTCGCAGACCTGGAGGAGCACCGGACGTGAGGATCGGGATCGTCTGCCCCTACTCGTGGGACGTGCCCGGCGGCGTCCAGTTCCACATCAGGGACCTCGCCGAGCACCTGATCCGGCTCGGCCACCAGGTCTCCGTGCTCGCCCCCGCGGATGACGACACCCCGCTTCCGCCGTACGTCGTGTCGGCGGGTCGGGCCGTGCCCGTGCCGTACAACGGCTCGGTGGCCCGGCTGAACTTCGGCTTCCTGTCCGCCGCCCGGGTGCGCCGGTGGCTGCACGACGGCACGTTCGACGTCATCCACATCCACGAGCCCGCCTCGCCCTCCCTGGGACTGCTGTCGTGCTGGGCGGCGCAGGGGCCCATCGTCGCGACCTTCCACACGTCCAATCCCCGGTCGAGGGCGATGATCGCCGCGTACCCGATCCTCCAGCCCGCCCTGGAGAAGATCAGCGCACGGATCGCCGTCAGCGAGTACGCGCGCCGGACGCTCGTGGAGCACCTGGGCGGTGACGCGGTGGTCATCCCCAACGGGGTGGACGTCGACTTCTTCGCCGACGCCGAGCCGAAGGCGGAGTGGCAGGGCGGCACGCTGGGGTTCATCGGGCGGATCGACGAACCGCGCAAGGGCCTGCCGGTGCTGATGAAGGCCCTGCCCAGGATCCTCGCGGAGCGGCCGGAGACCCGGCTGCTCGTCGCGGGACGGGGCGACGAGCACGAAGCCGTCGCCTCGCTGCCCGTCGAGATGCGTTCCCGCGTCGAGTTCCTCGGGATGGTGAGCGACGAGGACAAGGCACGGTTGCTGCGGAGCGTCGACGTGTACGTCGCGCCCAACACGGGCGGCGAGAGCTTCGGGATCATCCTGGTCGAGGCGATGTCGGCGGGTGCGCCGGTGCTCGCGTCCGATCTGGACGCGTTCGCGCAGGTCCTGGACCAGGGTGCGGCCGGCGAGCTGTTCGCCAACGAGGATGCCGATGCGCTGGCCGCGGCCGCGGTCCGGCTGCTGGGTTCGCCGGAGCGGCGCGCGGAGCTCAGCGCGCGGGGGAGCGCGCACGTGCGGCGCTTCGACTGGGCGACGGTGGGTGCGGACATCCTCGCGGTGTACGAGACGGTGACGGACGGCGCGGCGTCGGTCGCGGCGGACGAACGGCCCGGGCTGCGGGCGAGGTTCGGGCTGGCTCGCGACTGAGCCCCGGGAGGTGACGACGGCCTCCCGGAGGGGACGACGGACCCCCCGGGGGGACCCGCCGGGCTCCGGGGCCGCGCCCCGTACCCCTGCACCGCCGGAGGCGCCCGGTAGCCTTGCCGCCCGTGATCGCAACCCTGATCTGGACCCTCGTCGCGCTGGTCGTGATCGGCCTCTACCTGAGTTGGACCGCCGGACGGCTCGACCGGTTGCACGCGCGGATCGACGCCGCCCGTGCCGCCCTGGACGCGCAACTCGTGCGACGCGCCTCGGTCACCCAGGAGGTCGCCACCTCGGGCGTGCTCGATCCCGCCGCCTCGATCGTCCTGTACGAGGCGGCGCACGCGGCACGGCAGGCGGACGAGGACCACCGCGAGGTCGCCGAGAGCGAGCTCAGCCAGGCACTGCGCGCCGTCTTCGCCGACCAGGCGCAGGTCGACGCGGTCCGCGAGGCACCCGGCGGCGAGGATGCGGCCGGTGAACTCGCGGCGGCCGTACGGCGCGTGCCCATGGCGCGGCGGTTCCACAACGACGCCGTGCGTGCCGCGAGGGCCCTGCGCAGGCACAGGACGGTGCGCTGGTTCCGGCTGGCCGGACACGCCCCCTTCCCGCTGGCGTTCGAGATGGACGACGAGCCCCCCGCCGCCCTCGCCGACCGCCCGGGCTCCTGAAAACGAGCCACGGGCTCCCCATTGGCCCTTGCAGTGGCCTGATGCCGGGGGGTTTCCTCGGCTCAGCACTACCCGTCTGTCGTCTTCGAGTGAGGTCATTCGTGTCCAGCACGCTTCCCACCACCCCCCAGGCCCCCGAGACCGGCACCGCGCGCGTCAAGCGCGGTATGGCCGAGCAGCTCAAGGGCGGCGTGATCATGGACGTGGTCACGCCGGAGCAGGCGAAGATCGCCGAGGACGCGGGCGCCGTCGCCGTCATGGCTCTGGAGCGGGTACCGGCCGACATCCGCAAGGACGGCGGCGTGGCCCGCATGTCCGACCCCGACATGATCGAGGGCATCATCGAGGCCGTCTCGATCCCGGTCATGGCCAAGTCCCGGATCGGTCACTTCGTCGAGGCCCAGGTCCTGCAGTCCCTCGGCGTCGACTACATCGACGAGTCCGAGGTACTGACCCCGGCCGACGAGGTCAACCACTCCGACAAGTGGGCGTTCACCACGCCGTTCGTGTGCGGCGCCACCAACCTGGGCGAGGCCCTGCGCCGGATCGCCGAGGGTGCTGCCATGATCCGCTCGAAGGGCGAGGCGGGTACCGGCAACGTCGTCGAGGCCGTCCGCCACCTGCGCCAGATCAAGAACGAGATCGCCAAGCTGCGCGGCTTTGACAACCACGAGCTGTACGCGGCCGCCAAGGAGCTGCGTGCCCCGTACGAGCTGGTCAAGGAGGTCGCCGAGCTCGGCAAGCTGCCGGTCGTGCTGTTCTCCGCCGGTGGTGTGGCCACCCCGGCCGACGCCGCGCTGATGCGCCAGCTCGGCGCCGAGGGCGTCTTCGTCGGCTCCGGCATCTTCAAGTCCGGCGACCCGGCCAAGCGTGCCGCCGCCATCGTGAAGGCCACCACCTTCTACGACGACCCGAAGATCATCGCGGACGCCTCCCGCAACCTGGGCGAGGCCATGGTCGGCATCAACTGCGACACCCTGCCCGAGACCGAGCGCTACGCGAACCGGGGCTGGTAAGCCCCGATGGGCAACACCCTCCTCCCGCCTGCGGCGGGGGCACCCCCACTGATCGGCGTTCTGGCCCTCCAGGGCGACGTGCGGGAGCATGTGACCGCCCTGGCCGCGGCCGACGCCGTGGCCAGGGCGGTCCGCCGCCCCGAGGAGCTCGCCGAGGTCGACGGTCTGGTCATTCCCGGCGGCGAGTCCACCACGATCTCCAAGCTCGCCCACCTCTTCGGGGTGATGGAGCCGCTGCGCGAGCGGGTACGTGCGGGCATGCCGGTGTACGGCACGTGCGCGGGCCTGATCATGCTCGCGGACAAGATCCTCGACCCGCGTTCCGGCCAGGAGACCGTCGGCGGCATCGACATGATCGTGCGCCGCAACGCCTTCGGCCGCCAGAACGAGTCCTTCGAATCCGCCGTCGACGTCAAGGGCGTAGCGGGCGACCCCGTCGAGGGCGTCTTCATCCGGGCCCCGTGGGTCGAGTCCGTGGGCGCCGCGGTCGAGGTGCTCGCCGAGCACGAGGGCCACATCGTCGCCGTACGGCAGGGCAACGCGCTGGCCACGTCGTTCCACCCGGAACTGACTGGCGACCACCGCGTGCACGCACTGTTCGTCGACATGGTGCGCTCCGCGCACTGACCTCGTCCCGGTAGGATCACAGGCGAACGCAGCAGGGATTGGTTACGCGAAGGAGACAGGCAGATGTCCGGCCACTCTAAATGGGCCACGACGAAGCACAAGAAGGCCGTGATCGACGCCAAGCGCGGCAAGCTCTTCGCGAAGCTGATCAAGAACATCGAGGTCGCGGCCCGTACCGGTGGCGCCGATGTGGACGGCAACCCCACGCTCTTCGACGCCATCCAGAAGGCGAAGAAGCAGTCGGTCCCGAACAAGAACATCGAGTCCGCGGTCAAGCGCGGAGCCGGTCTCGAGGCGGGTGGCGCCGAATACGAGACGATCATGTACGAGGGCTACGGTCCGAACGGCGTCGCGGTGCTCATCGAGTGCCTCACCGACAACCGCAACCGCGCGGCCTCCGACGTACGCGTCGCCATGACCCGCAACGGCGGTTCCATGGCCGACCCCGGTTCGGTGTCCTACCTGTTCAACCGCAAGGGCGTCGTCGTGCTCCCCAAGGGGGAGCTGACCGAGGACGACGTGCTGGGTGCGGTGCTGGACGCCGGCGCCGAGGAGGTCAATGACCTCGGAGAGAACTTCGAGGTCATCAGCGAGGCCACCGACCTCGTCGCGGTGCGTTCCGCGCTCCAGGAGGCCGGCATCGACTACGACTCGGCCGAGGCCAACTTCGTCCCGACCATGCAGGTCGAGCTGGACGAGGAGGGTGCGCGCAAGATCTTCAAGCTGATCGACGCGCTGGAGGACAGCGACGACGTGCAGAACGTCTTCGCCAACTTCGACGTCTCGGACGACGTCATGGAGAAGGTCGACGCCTGATCCCGCTCCGCAGACGGGCCGACGGGGACACGCCCCCGTCGGCCCGTCGCGTTCTCGGGCGTTGTCAGTGCGAGCCGATAGCCTGCACGGGCTGGGGGTGAGCTCCGGTGGTGGCCGGGGGAGAGCGAAGGAGGGTGGGCGTGCGCGTGCTGGGGGTGGATCCAGGGCTGACCCGGTGTGGCATAGGGGTGGTCGAAGGCGTCGCAGGCCGCCCGCTGACGATGATCGGTGTCGGGGTCGTCCGGACGCCGGCCGATGCCGACACGGGGCAGCGCCTGGTCGCCATCGAGCGCGGCATCGAGGAGTGGCTGGATGCCCACCGGCCCGAACTGGTCGCGGTCGAGCGGGTGTTCAGTCAGCACAACGTGCGAACGGTCATGGGCACGGCCCAAGCGAGCGCCGTCGCGATGCTCTGTGCCGCCCGCCGCGGACTGCCCGTGGCCCTGCACACCCCCAGTGAGGTCAAGGCCGCCGTCACCGGCAGCGGCCGTGCCGACAAATCCCAGGTCGGGGCGATGGTGACCCGGCTGTTGCGGCTCGATTCCCCTCCCAAGCCCGCCGATGCCGCCGACGCGTTGGCCCTCGCGATCTGCCACATCTGGCGGGCCCCTGCCCAGAACAGGCTCCAGCAGGCCGTGGCCCTGCACGCATCGAAAGGCCGCACGACATGATCGCCTTTGTGAGCGGCCCGGTCGCCGCCCTCGCCCCGACCACCGCCGTCATCGAGGTCGGTGGAGTCGGCATGGCCGTCCAGTGCACCCCCGGCACGCTGGCCGAGTTGAGGATCGGTCAGGAGGCCAAGCTGGCCACCTCCTTGGTGGTGCGCGAGGATTCACTGACCCTCTACGGCTTCGCCGACGAGGACGAACGCCAGGTGTTCGAGATGCTCCAGACCGCCAGCGGCGTCGGTCCCCGCCTGGCCCAGGCGATGCTCGCCGTGCACAGTCCGGACGCCTTGCGCCGCGCGGTGGCCACCGCCGACGAGAAGGCGCTCACGGCCGTTCCCGGCATCGGCAAGAAGGGCGCCCAGAAGCTGCTGCTGGAGCTCAAGGACCGGCTCGGCGAGCCGAGGGGAACCGCCCCGGCCGTGGGTGCACCGATCAGCCAGGCCTGGCGGGACCAACTGCACGCGGCGCTGATCGGCCTCGGCTACGCGACCCGTGAGGCCGACGAAGCCGTCACCGCCGTCACCCCGCAGGCCGAGGCCGCGGGCGGCGAGCCCCAGGTCGGGCAGCTGCTCAAGGCGGCGCTGCAGTCGCTCAACCGCACCCGCTGACGACCCCCGCCCCGCTGGGCGTCCCCGTACCCGAGACCGACCCCCTACGGTCCCTGCCCCCGCGCCGCGCCAAGTGCCGCGCGGGGCCGGGACCCGGCACGAGAAGAGCGCAGAGGCAGACCGCATGGACCCGATGGAGTGGGACGAAGCCAGCCACGAGACGCCGGCCGGCGCTGGGGCCGAGCGGCTCGTCGGCTCGTCGGCTGACGGCGAGGACCAGGCCGTCGAGGCGGCACTACGCCCCAAGTCGCTGGACGAGTTCGTCGGACAGGAACGCGTCCGGGAGCAGCTCGACCTGGTGCTCAAGGCGGCCCTCGCACGGGGAGCCACCGCCGACCACGTGCTGCTCTCCGGTGCGCCCGGGCTCGGCAAGACCACCCTGTCCATGATCATCGCCGCGGAGATGGGCGCTCCGATCCGCATCACCTCGGGCCCCGCCATCCAGCACGCCGGGGACCTCGCGGCCATCCTGTCCTCCCTTCAGGAAGGCGAGGTGCTCTTCCTCGACGAGATCCACCGGATGTCCCGGCCTGCCGAGGAGATGCTCTACATGGCGATGGAGGACTTCCGGGTCGACGTCATCGTCGGCAAGGGCCCGGGCGCCACTGCCATCCCGCTGGAGCTTCCGCCGTTCACGCTGGTCGGAGCAACGACCCGGGCGGGGTTGCTGCCGCCGCCGCTGCGCGACCGCTTCGGCTTCACCGCGCACATGGAGTTCTACGAGCCCGCCGAGTTGGAGCGCGTGGTGCACCGGTCCGCCCAGCTCCTCGATGTGGCCATCGACACGGACGGTGCCGCGGAGATCGCGGGCCGCTCCCGCGGTACCCCGCGCATCGCCAACCGGCTGCTGCGGCGCGTCCGGGACTACGCGCAGGTCAAGGCGGACGGTCGGATCAACCGGGAGATCGCCGCGGTGGCCCTCGGTGTGTACGAGGTGGACGGACGCGGTCTGGACCGGCTCGACCGGGCCGTGCTGCAGGCGCTGCTCAAGCTCTTCGGAGGCGGACCGGTGGGTCTGTCCACCCTCGCGGTGGCCGTGGGGGAGGAGCGCGAGACCGTCGAGGAGGTCGCCGAGCCGTTCCTGGTACGGGAGGGGCTGCTCGCCCGTACTCCCCGTGGTCGGGTGGCCACGCCCGCGGCATGGGCGCATCTCGGCCTCGTACCGCCCCAGGGCGGGGGTGCACAGCCGGGCCTGTTCGGCGCGTGACGGCGCGGACGGTCGCCCGGTCGGGAACCGGGGTGCCATGCTGGGCGTTGTTCCATCGATGCGGACTCGCTTAGACTCCGCCGATGCCGCCCGTCCAGGTCGGCACCCCACCCCCGTAGATCAGGCCGCGTCTCTCGCGGTCGTGCGAAGGACTCCGTCCCGTGAATAACATCGGCATGCTCCTCCCGTTCATCGTGCTCATCGGGGCCATGTTCCTCATGACCCGCTCCGCCAAGAAGAAGCAGCAACAGGCGGTGAACATGCGGAACCAGATGCAGCCCGGAACAGGTGTGCGGACCATCGGCGGCCTCTACGCCACCGTCAAGGAGGTCAACGACGACACCGTCCTCCTCGAGGCTGCTCCCGGTGTCCACCTGGTGTTCGCCAAGAACGCCATCGGCGCGGTCCTCGACGACGCGGAGTACAACCGGATCGTGCACGGCGACGAAGACGAGGGCGACCTCACGAGCCACATCGTTCCCGATGACGCCTCCTCGCTCACCGGTGCGGGGGCCGGCGATGACGCGGACGCCAAGGATGCCAAGATCGACCTGGGCAAGCCGGACGAGGCGGCCGACGCCGACGCCGCGCCTGAGGCCAAGGACGCCAAGGGCGGCGACAAGACGAACGGCGACACCGACGCGAAGTAGCCGCGACCGGGGACCGCGGGCGCCTGAGGGCGTGCCGCGGTCCCCGGTGCGTGCCCACTTCCTCCGCGGGGGCAGGTCCCCACAACACATCGTGGCCGCTCCGTCGCACACCCGGCGCGGGGCGGTTGGACAGGGAGAATCGAGAAGGTGGCAGCACCGAAGAAGGGCCGACGGGCCCCGGCGGGTCAGGGCAGGCCAGGGCGCACCCTGGCACTGATGCTGATCGTCATGGCCGGGCTGATCGGCGGGATGTTCTGGTCCGGGGACACCACCCCGCGCCTCGGCATCGACCTCGCGGGCGGTACGACGATCACGCTCAAGGCCGAGGCCGAGCCCGGCAAGGAAAGTGCGGTCAACGAGACCAATATGAACACGGCGGTCGGCATCATCGAGCGCCGCGTGAACGGTCTCGGCGTCTCCGAGTCCGAGGTCCAGACCCAGGGCCGCGAGAACATCATCGTGAACATCCCCAAGGGGACGAACTCGGAGCAGGCCCGCAAGCAGGTGGGCACCACCGCCCAGCTCTTCTTCCGCCCGGTCCTCAACGTGGCGCCCGCCGGTCCGGCGACGCCCCAGCCGTCCGGCAGCCCCCAGCCCAGTGCCTCGCCGTCCGGCAAGCCCGGAACCAAGCCCAACGACGGCAAGAGCGAGGTGACCGCACCGAGCCCCAGCGCAACGACGCAGGGCCGGGCCGTCACCGAGGCGCTGAAGGCCCCGTCCCCCGCACCGAGCGCCAGCCAGCCGAAGGCCTCCACGCCGCCGGCCCCGACGCCGCCGCCCACGGGTGACGCCGGCACGGCCGCGCTGGACAAGCAGTTCGCCACGCTGAACTGCCTCGACAAGACCGTCCGTGCCAACGTCGGGAAGGGCGCCAAGCCCGAGGCACCGACCGTCGCCTGTGGACAGAACTCGATCGGCCAGTGGGAGAAGTACCTCCTCGGTCCGGCCGAGGTCAACGGCCAGGACGTGGACGAAGCCCAGGGCGTGCTGGACCCGCAGCGCGGTCAGTGGATCGTCCAGATGGAGTTCACCGACGGCGGCTCCAAGAAGTTCCAGAAGATCACCAGCAAGCTGTCGCAGCAGCAGCCGCCGATGAACCAGTTCGCGATCGTGCTCGACGGCGAGGTCGTCTCCGCGCCCTCCGTCAACACGACCCTGAGCGCGAACGCCGAGATCACCGGCAACTTCACCCAGCAGTCCGCGCAGGACCTCGGCAACATCCTGAGCTACGGCGCGTTGCCGCTCACCTTCCACGAGCAGAGCGCCACCACCGTGACCGCCGCACTCGGCGGTGACCAGCTCCGGGCCGGCCTGATCGCCGGTGCCATCGGCCTCGCGCTGGTCGTGATCTACCTGGTCGTCTACTACCGCGGCCTGTCGATGGTGGCCCTGCTGAGCCTCCTGGTCTCGGCGATCCTCACGTACACCCTGATGTCCCTGCTCGGCCCGGCCATCGGCTTCGCGCTGAACCTGCCGGCGGTCTGCGGTGCGATCGTCGCGATCGGCATCACCGCGGACTCCTTCATCGTGTACTTCGAGCGCATCCGCGACGAGATCCGCGAGGGCCGCACGCTCCGCCCGGCCGTCGAGCGGGCCTGGCCGCGCGCCCGGCGCACCATCCTGGTCTCCGACTTCGTGTCCTTCCTCGCCGCGGCGGTGCTGTTCATCGTCACCGTGGGCAAGGTCCAGGGCTTCGCGTTCACGCTCGGCCTGACCACCCTGCTCGACGTCGTCGTGGTCTTCTTCTTCACGAAGCCGCTCATGACGATCCTCGCCCGCCGGAAGTTCTACGCGAGCGGCCACCCGTGGTCCGGACTCGACCCGAAGCGCCTGGGCGCCAAGCCCCCGCTGCGTCGCACCCGTCGTACCTCAGCCCCCGTCGACCACCCGAAGGAGGCGTGAGGTGTCGCGTCTCGGCAACATCGGTGCCAAGCTCTACCGCGGCGAGGTCGGCTACGACTTCGTCGGCAAGCGGAAGATCTGGTACGGCATCTCGATCCTGATCACCATCACGGCCATCGTCGGCCTGGCGGTGCGGGGTCTCAACATGGGCATCGAGTTCAAGGGCGGTGCCGTCTTCACCACACCGAAGACGAGTGTGTCCGTCACGCAGGCCCAGGAGTACGCGCAGGATGCCTCCGGCCACCCTGCCATCGTCCAGAAGCTCGGCAACGGCACGTTGCGCATCCAGGTCAGCGAGCTGGACACGAGCGAGGCCGACAAGGTGGGCGCCCAGCTCGCCGAGGACATGAACATCCCCAAGGCCAAGATCGCCAGCGAGCTCGTCGGCCCCAGCTGGGGTGAGCAGATCGCCAACAAGGCATGGACCGGTCTCGGCGTCTTCATGATCCTCGTGGTGATCTACCTCGCGATCGCCTTCGAGTGGCGCATGGCGCTCGCAGCACTGATCGCACTGATCCACGACCTCACCATCACCGTCGGTGTGTACGCACTCGTCGGTTTCGAGGTCACCCCGGGCACCGTGATCGGTCTGCTGACGATCCTCGGTTACTCGCTGTACGACACCGTCGTCGTCTTCGACTCCCTCAAGGAACAGTCGAAGGGCATCACCAAGCAGACGCGTTGGACGTACGGCGAGATCGCCAACCGGTCGATCAACAGCACGCTGGTCCGTTCGATCAACACCACCGTCGTGGCGCTGCTGCCGGTCGCCGGCCTGCTCTTCATCGGCGGTGGCTTCCTCGGCGCCGGCATGCTCAACGACATCTCGTTGTCGCTGTTCGTCGGTCTCGCCGCGGGTGCGTACTCGTCGATCTTCATCGCCACTCCGCTGGTCGCCGACCTGAAGGAGCGCGAGCCGCAGATGAAGGCGCTGAAGAAGAGGGTCCTCGCCAAGCGGGCCGCCGCGGCGGCCAAGGGCGAGGCACCGGAGTCGGCCGAGTCCGCGGAGCCGGCCGAGGCCACCGATGAGGACGGCTCTCGGGACGCCCTGCCGGACGGTGCCGCGTCGGCCGGCGCCGTCGTCGGGCAGCGCGGCCGCGGCCGCGGTCGCCCCTCGGGGAAGCGCCGATGACCGTCACCGTGCAGGAACTCCTGCTCAGCCGCATCAGGGACGTGCCCGACCATCCGAAGCCGGGAGTGCTGTTCAAGGACATCACCCCGCTTCTGGCGGACCCCGAGGCGTTCACCGCGCTCACCGAGGCGCTCTCCGCGCTGTGTGCGACGCACGGTGCGACGAAGGTCGTCGGTCTCGAGGCGCGTGGATTCATCCTCGCCGCCCCGGTGGCGGTGCGCGCGGGCCTCGGCTTCGTCCCCGTGCGCAAGGCGGGCAAACTGCCCGGAGCCACGCTGTCGCAGGCGTACGCGTTGGAGTACGGCACCGCCGAGATCGAGGTGCACGCCGAGGACCTGGGCGCGGACGACCGCGTCATGGTCATCGACGACGTCCTCGCCACCGGTGGTACCGCCGAGGCGTCCCTGGAGCTGATCCGCCGGGCGGGTGCCGACGTGGCGGGTGTCGCGATGCTGATGGAGCTGGGCTTCCTCGGCGGACGCGCCCGCCTGGAGCCGGTCCTGCGCGGGGCTCCGCTGGAGGCGCTGATCACGCTCTGAGCGGCTTTCCGAGGCGTAGCGGACGGGCACCCGGGAACACCGGGTGCCCGTTCCACGTTGTGAAGAGTCCCCCGTCCCGGGGCGAGAGGCGCGCCGGGGCTCGATACCATGGCCTTTCCGGGCCTGACCGCGGGACCCGGATCCGCCCGAGGAGCGCACTTGCCAGACAAGGCCAAGCCCGCCGCCGCGCAGCCCGACCAGCAGGCCGACAAGGCCGTCGCGGCGCCCGCCACGCCCGAGAAGAAGCCCGCGGACCAGGTTGGCCCCGCGGCACCGGTGGAGCGTGGCCACGGCTCGGCCCCCGTGACGGCCCCCAAGCCCGCGCCTTCGCCCGCGACGCGAACGTCCGCGTCCCCGGCACGCTCCGGAGGCTCGTCCAACCGGGTGCGCGCCCGTCTCGCCCGTCTCGGCGTCCAGCGCTCCAGCCCCTACAACCCGGTCCTGGAACCGCTGCTGAGAATCGTCAGGAGCAACGATCCCAAGATCGAGAGCTCCACGCTCCGGCAGGTCGAGCGCGCCTATCAGGTCGCTGAGCGCTGGCACCGAGGCCAGAAGCGCAAGAGCGGAGACCCGTACATCACGCATCCGCTCGCGGTGACCACCATCCTCGCCGAGCTCGGCATGGACCCCGCGACGCTCATGGCCGGCCTGCTGCACGACACCGTCGAGGACACCGAGTACGGTCTCGACACCCTGCGCCGCGACTTCGGCGACCAGGTCGCGCTGCTCGTCGACGGCGTGACCAAGCTCGACAAGGTCAAGTTCGGCGAGGCCGCACAGGCCGAGACCGTGCGCAAGATGGTCGTGGCGATGGCCAAGGACCCGCGCGTCCTGGTCATCAAACTCGCCGACCGGCTGCACAACATGCGGACGATGCGCTACCTCAAGCGGGAGAAGCAGGAGAAGAAGGCCCGCGAGACCCTGGAGATCTACGCCCCGCTGGCCCATCGGCTGGGTATGAACACCATCAAGTGGGAGTTGGAGGACCTCGCCTTCGCGATCCTCTACCCCAAGATGTACGACGAGATCGTGCGGCTCGTCGCCGAACGGGCGCCCAAGCGCGACGAGTACCTCGCGATAGTGACCGACGAAGTGCAGTCCGACCTGCGCGCCGCCCGTATCAAGGCCACTGTCACCGGTCGCCCGAAGCACTATTACAGCGTCTACCAGAAGATGATCGTCCGCGGCCGTGACTTCGCGGAGATCTACGACCTGGTCGGCATCCGTGTCCTCGTCGACACCGTCCGCGACTGCTACGCGGCGCTCGGCACCGTGCACGCCCGGTGGAATCCGGTCCCCGGGCGCTTCAAGGACTACATCGCGATGCCGAAGTTCAACATGTACCAGTCGCTGCACACGACGGTCATCGGACCCAACGGCAAACCCGTCGAACTCCAGATCCGAACGTTCGACATGCACCGCCGGGCCGAGTACGGCATCGCGGCCCACTGGAAGTACAAGCAGGAAGCCGTCGCCGGCGCCTCCAAGATCCGCACGGACGTTCCCAGGTCCTCCGGCAAGGACAAGGACGCCATCAACGACATGGCGTGGCTGCGGCAGCTCCTGGACTGGCAGAAGGAGACGGAGGACCCCGGGGAGTTCCTGGAGTCCCTGCGCTTCGACCTGTCGCGCAACGAGGTCTTCGTCTTCACCCCGAAGGGCGACGTGATAGCGCTGCCCGCCGGCGCCACGCCGGTCGACTTCGCGTACGCCGTGCACACCGAGGTCGGGCACCGCACCATAGGGGCGCGCGTCAACGGCCGGCTCGTGCCGCTCGAATCCACCCTCGACAACGGGGACCTGGTCGAGGTCTTCACCTCCAAGGCGACCGGAGCGGGACCCTCCCGGGACTGGCTGGGTTTCGTCAAGTCGCCGCGGGCCAGGAACAAGATCCGCGCCTGGTTCTCCAAGGAGCGCCGCGACGAAGCGATCGAGCAGGGCAAGGACGCCATCGCGCGCGCGATGCGCAAGCAGAACCTGCCGATCCAACGCATCCTCACCGGCGACTCGCTGGTCACGCTCGCCCACGAGATGCGGTACCCCGACATCTCGTCGCTGTACGCGGCGATCGGCGAGGGTCACGTCGCGGCCCAGGGCGTCGTCCAGAAGCTCGTCCAGGCTCTCGGCGGCGAGGAGGCGGCGACCGAGGACATCGCGGAGTCCGTAGCGCCGTCCCGGACGAGGGGACGCAAGCGCCGGGCGAACGCCGACCCCGGTGTGGTCGTCAAGGGCGTCGAGGACGTCTGGGTGAAGCTGGCCCGCTGCTGCACGCCCGTCCCCGGCGACCCCATCATCGGCTTCGTGACCCGCGGGAGCGGGGTGTCCGTGCACCGTGCCGATTGCGTCAACGTCGATTCACTGTCGCAGCAGCCCGAGCGGATCCTCGACGTCGAGTGGGCACCCACCCAGTCGTCGGTCTTCCTCGTCGCCATCCAGGTCGAGGCGCTGGACCGCTCCCGGTTGCTCTCGGACGTGACCCGCGTACTGTCCGACCAGCACGTCAACATCCTGTCCGCGGCGGTCCAGACGTCCCGTGACCGGGTGGCCACGTCGCGCTTCACTTTCGAGATGGGCGACCCGAAGCACCTGGGCCATGTACTGAAGGCGGTGCGGGGCGTGGAGGGCGTGTACGACGTCTACCGCGTGACGTCGGCGCGCCGCCCGTAGCGCAGCAGCGGAGGGTCCGGCAGGTTTCCTGCCGGACCCTCCGTGGTCTCCCGGCGACGGGCGCGTCAGCCGCCGAACTCCTCCAGGCCCTTCAGCGCCTGGTCCAGCAGCGCCTGCCGGCCTTCCAGCTCCTTGGCGAGCTTGTCGGCCTTGGCGTTGTTGCCCACCGCGCGCGCCGCGTCGATCTGCTCACGCAGCTTGTCGACGGCAGCCTGCAACTGGCCCGTCAGTCCCGCTGCCCGTGCCCGGGCCTCCGGGTTGGTCCGGCGCCACTCGGCCTCCTCGGCGTCCTGGATCGCCCGCTCCACCGCGTGCATCCGGCCCTCGACCTTCGGCCGCGCGTCACGCGGTACGTGGCCGATGGCCTCCCAGCGCTCGTTGATCGACCGGAAGGCGGCCCGCGCCGCCTTCAGCTCCGTCACCGGCACCAGCTTCTCGGCCTCGACTGCGAGCTCCTCCTTCAGCTTCAGGTTCTCGGCCTGCTCCGCGTCGCGCTCGGCGAAGACCCCGCTGCGCGCCGCGAAGAAGATGTCCTGAGCCCCGCGGAAGCGGTTCCACAGGTCGTCCTCGTGCTCGCGCTGCGCGCGGCCGGCGGCCTTCCACTCCGCCATCAGCTCGCGGTAGCGGGCGGCCGTGGGGCCCCAGTCCGTCGAACCGGACAGCGACTCGGCCTCCGCGACCAGCCGCTCCTTCGTCTGGCGGGCCACCTCGCGCTGCGCGTCGAGCGACGCGAAGTGCGCCTTGCGGCGCTTGGAGAAGGCCGAGCGCGCGTGCGAGAAGCGGTGCCACAGCTCGTCGTCGGACTTCCGGTCGAGCCGGGGCAGGCCCTTCCAGGTGTCCACCAGGGCCCGCAGCCGCTCACCCGCTGCGCGCCACTGCTCGCTCTGCGCCAGCTCCTCGGCCTCCGCGACCAGCGACTCCTTGGCGTGCCTCGCCTCGTCCGTCTGCTTCGCCTTCTGTACCTTCCGCTCCTCGCGGCGGGCCTCGACGCTCTTGACGAGCGCGTCGAGCCGCTTGCGCAGCGCGTCGAGGTCACCGACGACGTGGTGCTCGTCGACCTGCTGCCGAAGGTGGTCGATCGCGGTGATCGCGTCCTTCGACGAAAGGTCGGTGGTCTTCACCCGCTTCTCGAGGAGGCCGATTTCGACAACCAAGCCCTCGTACTTGCGCTCGAAGTAGGCCAGTGCCTCCTCGGGAGTGCCGGCCTGCCACGATCCGACGACCTGCTCGCCCTCGGAAGTCCGCACGTACACGGTGCCCGTCTCGTCGACGCGGCCCCACGGGTCGCTGCTCACAGCGCCTCCTCCACCTGATGCCTGCGAAGGGCTCCGCCCCGGGCATCGTCCACAGTTCCCTAGGGCGGGCTACGCCCGCCCTGCTCAACGCCAATCTAGGCGACCGGCTACCCGGCTGTCCGCACTCGGCGCCGCCGAATTCGCCGGGTCACCCCTTGCTGACTGCCGCCTTCTTCACCAGGACCGCCTTCTTGGGCGCTCCGTCGGCGGCTCCGCCGTCCACGCCGGCCTCCGCGACGTCCTTGACCGCCTTCAGGCCCGCGGCGTCGATCGTGCCGAACGGCGTGTACGAGGGGGGCAGCTTGCTGTCCTCGTAGACGAGGAAGAACTGGCTGCCGCCACTGTGCGGCTGCCCGGTGTTGGCCATCGCAACCGTGCCCGCCGGGTAGGTGACGTTGCCGTCCGAGCCCGCCTTCCCGAGCGCCGTCAGGTTCTCGTCGGGGATCGTGTAGCCCGGGCCGCCGGTTCCGTCGCCCTTGGGGTCGCCGCACTGCAGCACGAAGATGCCCTGCGTGGTGAGCCGGTGGCACTTGGTGTTGTCGAAGTAGCCCTTGTCCGCGAGGTGCTTGAACGAGTTCACCGTGTGCGGGGTCTTGGCCGCGTCCATCCGCACCACGACGTCACCCTGGGTGGTCTTCAGCGACATCGTGTAGCCGGCCTTCTGGTCGATGGCCATCTTGGGCTCGGGGACGCTGCTCTCGCTCGGCGAGGGGGTGGCGGCCGCGCTGCTGTCCCGTGCGCCGGAGTCGCTCCCGCCGTCGTCCGACAGGCCCACCGACGCGTACGCCGCGGCACCGGCCGCCAGGACGACGGCGAGGACGGAGGCGATGATCGTGTTCCGGCGCTTGGCCTTCTTGCGGGCCGCCTCACGGCGCTGCTGTTGCCGCTCGTACTTCTCCCTGGCGAGCTGGCGCCGCCGCTGATCGCTGCTGACCACCGGGTCTTCTCCTTGTCGGTCGTGTGGGCCGTGCGCGTCGCCGCGTGCCTTCCGGCCGGGCGTGCCCGTACCGTATACGGGTTGGCTGTGGGACGAGCTGCGCCGGTAGGCTCTGATCTGCTGCATTTCGGTATCCAGCGCAGCAGCTTTCCCGTCGGACGACACACTGAGGACGATCGTGCTTATTGCCGGGTTCCCCGCCGGGGCCTGGGGGACCAACTGTTACCTGGTCGCCCCCGCCGCAGGCGAGGAGTGCGTGATCATCGACCCGGGCCACCAGGCCGCCCAGGGAGTCGAGGAGACGCTCAAGAAGCATCGGCTCAAGCCCGTCGCCGTGGTCCTCACCCATGGTCACATCGACCATGTCGCCTCGGTCGTCCCGGTGTGCGGGGCCCACGACGTCCCGGCGTGGATCCATCCTGATGACCGGTACATGATGAGCGACCCGGAGAAGGCCCTCGGCCGCTCCATCGGGATGCCACTCATGGGCGAGCTGACCGTGGGGGAGCCGGACGACGTCCAGGAGCTGACGGACGGTGCCACGCTGGGCCTCGCGGGTCTGGAGTTCTCGGTCGCCCATGCGCCCGGCCATACCAAGGGGTCGGTGACTTTCCAGATGCCCGAGGCCGCGGACATCCCGTCCGTCTTCTTCTCGGGGGATCTGCTCTTCGCCGGCTCCATCGGACGCACCGACCTGCCCGGCGGTGACATGGACGAGATGCTCGAGTCGCTGGCCCGTGTGTGCCTCCCGCTCGACGACTCGACCGTGGTGCTGTCGGGCCACGGCCCCCAGACGACCATCGGCCGCGAGCGCGCCACCAACCCCTACCTGCGGGACGTGGCCGCCGGCCTGGGAGCGGACCCCGCTCCTCGACGAGGAATGTGACGAGACGTTTCGTGAGTACCTTCCAGGCCCCCAAGGGCACCTACGACCTGCTCCCGCCGGACTCCGCGACCTACCTCGCGGTGCGCGAGGCGATCGCGGCGCCGCTGCGGAACTCCGGCTACGGCTACGTCGAGACGCCCGGTTTCGAGAACGTCGAGCTGTTCGCACGCGGTGTCGGGGAGTCGACCGACATCGTCACCAAGGAGATGTACGCCTTCGAGACCAAGGGCGGCGACAAGCTGGCGCTGCGCCCCGAGGGCACCGCGTCCGTGCTGCGCGCGGCGCTTGAGGCCAATCTCCACAAGACCGGCAACCTGCCCGTGAAGCTCTGGTACTCGGGCTCCTACTACCGCTACGAGCGCCCCCAGAAGGGTCGCTACAGGCACTTCTCCCAGGTGGGTGCCGAGGCGATCGGTGCCGAGGACCCGGCGCTCGACGCCGAGCTGATCATCCTGGCCGACCAGGCGTACCGCTCGCTCGGGCTCAGCGACTTCCGCATCCTGCTGAACTCGCTGGGCGACAAGGAGTGCCGTCCCGTCTACCGTGACGCCCTCCAGGGCTTCCTGCGCGGGCTCGACCTGGACGAGGACACCCGTCGCCGCGTCGACATCAACCCGCTGCGGGTCCTCGACGACAAGCGCGAGTCGGTCCAGAAGCAGCTCGTCGGCGCGCCGCTGCTGCGCGACTACCTGTGCGACGCGTGCAAGGCGTCCCACGAGGAGGTGCGCGAGCTGCTGACGGCGGCGGGCGTGACCTTCGAGGACGACGAGAAGCTGGTGCGCGGCCTGGACTACTACACGCGCACGACCTTCGAGTTCGTGCACGACGGTCTCGGCTCCCAGTCCGCGGTGGGCGGCGGCGGCCGGTACGACGGGCTGTCGGAGATGATCGGCGGACCGGCGCTGCCGTCCGTCGGCTGGGCGCTCGGTGTGGACCGTACCGTCCTCGCGTTGCAGGCCGAGGGCATCGAGCTCGACATCCCCGCCGCCACCAGCGTGTTCGCCGTACCGCTCGGAGAAGAGGCGCGTCGTGTGCTGTTCGGCCTCGTCACCGAGCTGCGCAAGGCCGGTGTCGCGGCGGACTTCTCCTTCGGCGGCAAGGGCCTCAAGGGCGCGATGAAGAACGCGAACCGGAGCGGCGCGCGCTACGCGGTCGTCGCCGGTGAGCGCGACCTCGCCGAGGGCGTGGTCCAGCTCAAGGACATGCAGTCCGGCGAACAGAGCGCGGTCGCGCTCACCGGCCTGGTGGCGGAGATCCGGTCCAGGCTGTCCTGACGCGGGCCGTGCCCGGGCGGGCCCCGAAGGGCCCCCGCCCGGGCACGGCTGGAGCAGCCGGCCGCGGCCCGGACGGCGCTCGTCACGGCCGCCGTGCGCCCGGCGACGTCCAGCGTGTTGAGGATGCGCAGCACGTGCGTCTTCACCGTCGGCCCCGCCGCGTACCGGTGCCGCCCTGTCTCCGTCGTTGGTCGCACCCTCCGCGGCCAGGCGGAGCACCGTCACCTCGCGGTCCGGTGGTCGTGGGCGTTCCCGTTTCGTGCGGAGCCGGTCCACCAGTCGTGCGGCCACCGACGGCGGCAGGGGTCTCCCCGCGGACGGCCGCCGTACGGCGTCGGCGATCTCGGTCCGCGCCACGTCCTCCAGCAGGAGACCTGGCCCTGCCGGAGCGTCAGGTCCCGTCCGTCCACCGCGGTGACGCCGCCGTACCGCCGGCGAAGGCCGGGCACCTCCGCCACCGTTGCCGTTGGCAGGGGGGCCGCGCTGTATCCGGGCGTCGATCTCCCTCCGCGGGACGTCCTTATGCCCATCGAACGGTGGACACCGCCGTGCGTGCGGCAGAATGACCGTTGCCAGCAGTGACCCGAGTGATGGAACGGCGATATGACGACAGCAGCGGTTGACGGCGTGTCCTCCGGCCAGGAAACGGACGGCGCACGCGCCACGACCGGCGGCAGCCGGGCGTTCGCGTGGCTGCTCGTGATCACAGGTGCGGCCGGGCTGCTGGCCGCCTGGGTCATCACGATCGACAAGTTCAAGATCCTCGAAGCCAAGATCGCGGGCACCACCTTCACTCCCGGGTGCAGCCTCAATCCGGTCGTCTCGTGCGGCAGCGTGATGGAGAGCGACCAGGCCTCCGCCTTCGGCTTCCCCAACCCGATGCTCGGCCTCGTCGCGTACGGCATCGTGATCTGCGTCGGGATGAGCCTGCTCGCCGGCGCCCGCTTCCGCCGTTGGTACTGGCTGACGTTCAACGCCGGGACGCTCTTCGGAGTCGGCTTCTGCACCTGGCTCCAGTACCAGTCGCTCTACAACATCAACGCCCTCTGCTTGTGGTGCTCCCTCGCCTGGGTCGCCACCATCTTCATGTTCTGGTACCTCACCTCGCACAACATCCGCAACGGCTTGCTCCCGGCCCCGGCGTGGCTGAAGAACTTCCTCTCCGAGTTCACGTGGGTCCTGCCCGTGCTCCACACCGGAGTCATCGGCATGCTGGTGCTGACGCGCTGGTGGGACTTCTGGACGGGCTCCGCCGGCTGACGGAGACGGTGGCCCGACAGGGCTGTCGGTCCCCTCGCATAGGCTTCCTCACGTGGAGCCCGATCTCTTTACCGCAGCTGCCGAGGAACGCCAGGAGAAGGACCCGTCCGCGAGTCCCCTTGCCGTCCGGATGCGCCCGCGCACCCTCGACGAGGTCGTCGGCCAGCAGCACCTGCTGAAGCCCGGGTCACCGCTGCGCCGGTTGGTCGGCGAGGGTGGCGGTGGGCCCGCCGGCGCCTCGTCGGTGATCTTGTGGGGTCCTCCGGGCACGGGCAAGACGACCCTCGCGTACGTCGTCTCCAAGGCGACGAACAAGCGCTTCGTCGAACTGTCGGCGATCACGGCCGGGGTGAAGGAGGTGCGCGCGGTCATCGAAGGGGCTCGCCGCGCCGCCGGTGGCTTCGGCAAGGAGACCGTGCTCTTCCTCGACGAGATCCACCGCTTCAGCAAGGCCCAGCAGGACTCGCTGCTCCCTGCGGTCGAGAACCGCTGGGTGACCCTGATCGCCGCGACGACGGAGAACCCCTACTTCTCGGTGATCTCTCCGCTGCTGTCCCGGTCCCTGCTGCTCACCCTGGAGCCGCTGACCGACGACGACCTGCGCGCGCTCATGCGGCGTGCGCTGGCGGAGGACCGCGGGCTCGGCGGAGCGGTGAGGTTGCCGGAGGACGCGGAGACGCATCTGCTCCGGATCGGCGGAGGGGACGCCCGTCGGGCCCTGACGGCGCTGGAAGCGGCGGCCGGAGCCGCACTCGCCAAGGGTGACCGGGAGGTCTTCCTGACGACGGTGGAGGAGACGGTCGACCGCGCGGCAGTGGCGTACGACCGGGACGGCGACCAGCACTACGACGTGGCGAGCGCCCTGATCAAGTCCATCCGGGGTTCCGACGTCGACGCCGCGCTGCACTACCTGGCTCGCATGATCGAGGCGGGGGAGGATCCGCGGTTCATCGCCCGGCGCCTGATGATCTCGGCCAGCGAGGACATCGGGTTGGCCGATCCGACCGCACTGCCGACGGCCGTCGCCGCGGCTCAGGCCGTGGCCATGATCGGTTTTCCCGAGGCGGCCCTCACCCTCAGCCACGCCACCATCGCCTTGGCGCTCGCCCCGAAGTCGAACGCCGCGACGACGGCGATCGGCGCGGCTCTCCAGGACGTGCGCGAGGGCCTGGTGGGTCCGGTTCCGCCGCACCTGCGGGACGGCCACTACAAGGGCGCCGCCAAGCTCGGCCACGCCCAGGGGTACGTCTACCCGCACGACGTGCCGGGCGCGATCGCTCCGCAGCAGTACGCTCCGGACGCGGTCCACGGCAGGCGTTACTACGGCCCGACGCGGTACGGGGCGGAGGCCCGCTACGCCGACGTGGTCGAGAAGGTCCGCGAGCGACTGCGCGGAGAGGACCAGGCCGACAGCCGCTGACCGCCGGTGATCATCGTGGACCCCGGAGCCGCCGGACCGTCGGCGGGGTAGTCGGCTCCACGTGCCGCGCGGAGGGATTCATCCCGTGGCTGCGCTGAACAGGGCGTGCATGGCTCGGCGAAGGGCCCCGGTGTCGCGCACGGGTTCGGGGAAATCGAAGCGCGCGTCGAACGTACGACCTTCGGCACCGCTGAACCGCACCCGCAGGCCGAACCGGTCGAGTGCCAACGGCACCACGTCCTCCGCCGCCCTCCGGTCCGCGGCGTCGGCGTCCCGGAGCAGCGCGGACAGCGCGCGCACCTGCTCGCCGTGCGCGGAGTGCAGGTGCTGCAGCAGGTCCGCCTCGTGCCGTGCGATCGGATCGGGCTCCGTGCTGCCGAGGGCCCCGGGTTCCACGGTTCCCGCGCCCCACAGGTCCTCCAGCGAGATCTCCCCGACCTCAAGGCGCACCAGCATCCAGGACGGCTGTTCGTCGTCCGCTTCCAGGACGGCGCTCACGGAATGCCGCTCAGCGAGGAGCTCGCGGCACCGGGTTCGGTCTTCGTTGCGCACCGCGGTGAGCCAGCCGGTGAGTCGGGCGCGTCCACGGATCCGGCGGTGCACGGCGACCGGCGCCACGTCAGTGATGTCCATCACGGCGGCCAGGTCGTCGTCCTGGGCGTAGGCGGCTGCCCGGGCGGTGGGGGAGTCCCATGGCACCAGCAGGACCACGTCCCCGTCAGGGGTGACCGTGCGGGCAGCGGGTTCCCAGAAACCCGGACCGTGGTCGCGAGCACCCTGTGGCGTGAGGGATACTGAGTCGTTGAATTCAACGAGGGTTCGTACGCGCTCGGCCATGGTGGGCTGTCGAGCGCCTTCCCTGGGACGCGGCTGACCTTGTTCATCGTCGTCGTAAGCAGACCTCGGCTCGCTCGAGGTGTCTGAACTGCGATGCGCACTGGGCAGGGGGATCCCATGTGGTCGAGACATTACGTCCTCCTCGAATAAGGTAAGGCTCACCTAACTTACATGGAGGTAGGTTCCCCGTGAACCAGTCGCGACCCAAGGTCAAGAAGTCGCGTGCACTCGGCATCGCCCTGACGCCGAAGGCCGTCAAGTACTTCGAGGCTCGCCCCTACCCGCCGGGTGAGCACGGCCGTGGCCGCAAGCAGAACTCGGACTACAAGGTCCGTCTGCTCGAGAAGCAGCGTCTTCGCGCCCAGTACGACGTCTCCGAGCGTCAGCTGGTCCGCGCCTACGAGCGCGCCAGCAAGGTCCAGGGCAAGACCGGTGAGGCCCTGATCATCGAGCTCGAGCGCCGTCTCGACGCCCTGGTGCTCCGCTCCGGCATCGCCCGCACGATCTACCAGGCCCGCCAGATGGTCGTCCACGGCCACATCGAGGTCAACGGTGGCAAGGTCGACAAGCCTTCCTTCCGTGTGCGCCCGGACGACGTCGTCATGGTCCGCGAGCGCTCGCGCGCGAAGCACCCCTTCCAGGTCGCCCGCGAGGGTGGCTACGCGCCCGACGGTGAGACCCCGCGCTACCTGCAGGTCAACCTCAAGGCGCTCGCCTTCCGCCTGGACCGGGAGCCGAACCGCAAGGAGATCCCGGTGATCTGCGACGAGCAGCTCGTCGTCGAGTACTACGCCCGCTGATCCAGCGGTCGTCGTACCACCGGCCTTCGCGCCCCGGCCCGCCGCCTCCCGCCCTCACCGGCGCGGGAGCGGCGGGCTCTCGCGTTGACGCCCCCCGTTCGCCGTGGTGGCCGGGACCGGGTGCCCCTCCGGCGGGAGCTACGCCCGAGTCGAGGCAGCACACGCCGCCAACGCCCGCTCGACCGCGGCGTCCAGCGTCAGCTGGCGGCCCTCGTCCCGCAGAGCGGCGTACGCAGCCGCGCCCAGCGCCCTGATCGCCCGCTGCTCGCACTGCTCGACCGGAGCGCTGAAGCAGCCCGAACCGAAACCCCGCAGGCCCACCGCCTCCCGCACCGGCACCGCAGCCCCCAGGAGCACCGCCGCCTCGGCCGCGTCGCCCCCGCGGACCGTCACCAGGGCCAGCAGTTCGATCGCCGGAGCCAGACCCGCGGGATTCCCCAGGCGGTGGCTCGCGGCGATGCACCCGGCCAGCAGGTCCCCCGCCGCCCCGTGGCTCCCGCCGACCCAGCAGGCGTACGCCTGCACGTAGAGCGCGTACGCCCGCGTCCACTGCTCGCCGTGCTCCGCGCAGACCTCCCGGACGTCCTCGCACAGTCCAGACGCCGCCTCGGCATCGCCCTGCAGGACCAGGGACATGGCCAGGGCCACCTGGGCCATCAGCACGTGGCAGGTGAGCTCGCCCTGTTCCCGGTACGCGGCGAGGGCGCGCCGCAGCAGCCCCTCAGCGCTCCGCGGATCGTCCTGCAGCAGGGCGAGGCATCCCCTGCGGTGGGCCGCGCTGGCCTCCGCACCCGGATCCCCGGTCGCGGTGGCCCTGGCGTCGCACTCCTCCAGCGCGCGCACCGCCGCTGCGCCGTCCCCCTGCAGGAGGGCCACGTAGCCGAGCACCCACAACGTTTTCAACCGGGTGCCGTCGTGACGGGGGTTGTCCGAGCCGCTCCCTTCCAGGGCCACGGCACGCTCAAGCCAGTGGCGCCCCTCGGCGAGCCGCCCGCAGCCGACCCAGTAGAACCACAGGGTGCCCGCCAGGTACTGCGCCAGATGCGTTTCCTGCGGGGTCTCCATGCACAGCTCCAGTGCGGCCCGCAGATCGGGGAGCGCCGCGTCCGCGTCGACGGCGACCTCCGCCTGCCGCGGCCCGAACCAGTCGAGCTCCCACCACGTGGCGAGCCCCATGTACCAGTCGCGGTGGCGGCGCCGTAGCCGGGAGGCATCGCCCAGTGCGGCCAGGCGCTCGGCGCCGTACGCGCGCAGCGGCTCCGGCATGCGGTAGCGCACCCCGGCCGGTGTCTCCTCGCGGCACACGACGGACTGCGCCAGCAGCTCGTCGAGCAGCTCGGGGATGCGTTCGGGAGGTAACTCCGGGCCCGTGCAGACGTATTCCACGGCGTCGGGGTCGACGTGACCCGCGAACACGGACAGCCGGGCCCACAGCAGCTGCTCCTCGGGAGAACACGACGCGTGGCTCCAGCCGACCGTCGCCCGCAGCGTCGAGCCGGCGGTCCGTGCGTGTGCGGGGCCGGTGGTAGTGTCGCCCGGCTGCGCGCCGAGCCGGCGGAGCAGTCCGTCGGGGGAGAGGCCCCCCGGCAGACGCCCGGCCGCGAGTTCCAGAGCGAGCGGAACCCCGTCGAGGCGACGGCACAGCTCCCGCACGGCGTCGCCGTTCGCTCCGCCCAGCCGGAACCCCGGGGCCGCCGCGGCGGCACGGTCCGTGAGCAGGAGCACGGCGTCGTCGAACGCCAGAGGGGGCAGCGGCAGCACCGATTCGCGGGCCGTGCCGAGCGGACGGCGTCCCGTGGCGAGCACGTGGAGCCCCGGCGCCCGGCGCATCATGTCCCGGACCAACCGGGCGCACGGCGCGGCGATCGGATCGAACCCATCGAGGACGAGGAGGAGTTGGCGCTCCGCGAGGTGCTCGAGCAGCACGGTGCGCGGGGGGCGGCCGGTGCGGTCGTCGACTCCGAGCGCGGTGGTGAGCGCGTGGACCAGCAGCCCCGGGTCGTGCACCGTGGACAGGTCCGCCGTCCGTACCCCGTCGCAGTAGCGTTTCTCCCACACCGCTGCGGCGCGCAGGGCCAGCCGTGTCTTGCCCATGCCGTCGGCTCCCGTCACCGTGACGAGCCGGGAGCGCGCCAGCAGGCGTCCCAACGCGGACAGTTCGTTGTCACGCCCCACGAAACGGTCCTGCTTCGCCAGGAGATTGCTCCGTCGCATGGGACACGGAGCGTACCCACATGTAAGCAGTCCGTACAATCCTCTCGCGTAACTCCCGTACCACCGGCAGGTGATCGGGTTCAGGGCGTGACCTCTGGCGCGATAGGGTCGGAGGACAACTTGTGAAGTGCCCATCGACGAGCAGGGAGCGGTGCAGCGTGACCGGTGGAGAGGTTGCCGGGATCCTGGTTGCCGTCTTCTGGGCGATTCTGGTCTCCTTCCTCGCCGTGGTGCTGGCGAGGCTGGCCCAGACGCTCAGGGCGACCACCAAGCTGGTGTCGGACGTGACCGAGCAGGCGGTGCCCTTGCTCGCCGACGCCTCGGCCACGGTGCGGTCCGCGCAGACCCAGCTCGACCGGGTCGACGCCATCGCCTCCGACGTCCAGGAGGTCACCTCCAACGCCTCGGCGCTCTCCACGACCGTCGCCTCGACCTTCGGAGGGCCGCTGGTGAAGGTCGCGGCGTTCGGCTACGGCGTACGACGGGCGATGAGCCGCAACAAGACCGACGCGCCGCCGGCGCAGGCCCGGCGCACAATGATCGTCGGTCGTACCGTGCCCGCCGCCAGGCGGCGCAGGCAGAAGGGCTGAGCCGCGATGTTCCGTCGTGCGTTCTGGTTCACCGCGGGCGCCGCCGCCGGCGTGTGGGCCACCACCAAGGTCAACCGCAAACTCAGGCAGCTGACCCCCGAGAGTCTTGCTGCGCAGGCCGCGAACAAGGCCGTCGAGACGGGGCACCGGCTCAAGGACTTCGCCCTCGACGTACGGGACGGCATGGTCCAGCGCGAGGCCGAGCTGGACGAGGTACTGGGGATCGCCGGACCGCCCGGGAGGGGACTCCCCGCACAGCGGCAACGCGTCGCCCTGGAAAACCACAAGCAGGACATGAAGCACTACGAGATGCTTGACGAGAAGCGCTCGTACGACCGGAATGAGGACCACTGATGGAGTCGGCTGAAATCCGCCGCCGCTGGCTGAGCTTCTTCGAGGAGCGCGGGCACACCGTCGTGCCTTCGGCGTCGCTCATCGCGGACGACCCGACTCTGCTGCTGGTCAACGCGGGCATGGTTCCCTTCAAGCCGTACTTCCTCGGCGAGACCAAGCCGCCCGCCCCGCGCGCCACCAGCGTGCAGAAGTGCGTGCGCACCCCCGACATCGAAGAGGTCGGCAAGACCACCCGCCACGGCACGTTCTTCCAGATGTGCGGCAACTTCTCCTTCGGCGACTACTTCAAGGAAGGGGCCATCAAGTACGCCTGGGAGCTGCTGACCAGCCCGCAGGACAAGGGGGGCTACGGCCTGGATCCTGAGCGCCTCTGGATCACGGTCTACCTCGACGACGACGAGGCCGAGCGCATCTGGCGCGAGGTCGTCGGCGTTCCCGCCGAGCGCATCCAGCGCCTGGGCAAGAAGGACAACTTCTGGTCCATGGGCGTCCCCGGCCCCTGCGGTCCCTGCTCGGAGATCAACTACGACCGCGGCCCCGAGTTCGGCGTCGAGGGCGGACCGGCCGTCAACGACGAGCGCTACGTGGAGATCTGGAACCTGGTCTTCATGCAGTACGAGCGCGGTGAGGGCTCCGGCAAGGAGGACTTCGAGATCGTCGGCGACCTGCCGAGCAAGAACATCGACACCGGTCTCGGTCTCGAGCGCCTCGCCATGATCCTGCAGGGCGTGCAGAACATGTACGAGACCGACACCCTGCGCGTCGTCATCGACAAGGCCACCGAGCTCACGGGCGTGCGCTACGGCGACAACCACGACTCGGACGTCTCCCTCCGCGTGGTCGCCGACCACCTCCGCACCTCCGTGATGCTCATCGGCGACGGCGTCACCCCGGGCAACGAGGGCCGCGGCTACGTCCTGCGCCGCATCATGCGCCGCGCCATCCGCAACATGCGCCTCCTGGGCGCCACCGAGCCGGTCGTCTCGACCCTCGTCGACGTCGTCATCAAGACCATGGGGCAGCAGTACCCGGAGCTGGAGACGGACCGCAAGCGCATCGAGACCGTCGCGCTCGCCGAGGAGGCCGCCTTCCTCAAGGCCCTCAAGGGCGGCACGAACATCCTCGACACGGCCGTCACGGAGACCAGGGCCGCCGGCGGCACCGTCCTCTCCGGCGACAAGGCCTTCCTGCTCCACGACACCTGGGGCTTCCCGATCGACCTCACCCTCGAAATGGCCGCCGAGCAGGGCCTGACCGTGGACGAGGACGGCTTCCGCCGGCTGATGAAGGAGCAGCGGGAGCGTGCCAAGGCCGACGCCAAGGCCAAGAAGACCGGGCACGCCGACCTTTCCGCCTACCGCGAGGTGGCCGACACCGCCGGCACCACCGAGTTCACCGGCTACACCAGCACCGAGGGCGAGTCCACGGTCCTCGGCCTGCTCGTCAACGGCGTACCGGCGCCCGCCGCTTCCGAGGGCGACGAGGTCGAGGTCGTCCTCGACCGCACCCCGTTCTACGCCGAGGGCGGTGGCCAGCTCGCCGACCAGGGCCGGATCAAGCTCGACTCCGGTGCCGTCATTGAGGTCCGGGACGTCCAGCAGCCGGTTCCCGGAGTGTCCGTGCACAAGGGATCGGTGCAGGTCGGCGAGGTGACCGTGGGTGCTTCCGGCTACGCCGCCATCGACGTCAGGCGCCGACGGGCCATCGCCCGCGCCCACAGCGCCACCCACCTCACCCACCAGGCGCTGCGTGACGCCCTCGGCCCGACGGCCGCCCAGGCCGGCTCCGAGAACTCGCCGGGGCGTTTCCGCTTCGACTTCGGTTCGCCCTCCGCCGTCCCGGGCGCGGTCCTCACCGACGTCGAGCAGAAGATCAACGAGGTCCTCGCGCGTGAGCTCGACGTCCAGGCGGAGGTCATGAGCATCGACGAGGCCAAGAAGCAGGGCGCCATCGCCGAATTCGGCGAGAAGTACGGGGAGCGCGTACGCGTCGTCACCATCGGTGACTTCTCCAAGGAGCTCTGCGGCGGCACGCACGTGCACAACACCGCGCAGCTGGGTCTGGTGAAACTGCTCGGCGAGTCGTCCATCGGTTCCGGCGTGCGGCGCATCGAGGCCCTCGTCGGCGTCGACGCCTACAACTTCCTGGCCAAGGAGCACACGGTCGTCGCCCAGCTGCAGGAGCTCGTCAAGGGCCGCTCCGAGGAGCTGCCGGAGAAGGTCGCCGCCATGCTCGGCAAGCTGCGGGACGCCGAGAAGGAGATCGAGAAGTTCCGGGCCGAGAAGGTCCTCCAGGCCGCCGCCGGACTCGCCCAGGCCGCCAAGGACGTCCGCGGCACGGCCCTGGTGACCGGCCGGATCCCGGACGGCACCTCCGCCGACGACCTGCGCAAGCTGGTCCTCGACGTCCGTGGCCGGCTGCAGCAGCTGTCGGGGGCGGGCGACCGTCCGGCCGTCGTGGCCCTGTTCACCACGGCGAACGGCCGCCCGCTGACCGTCATCGCCACCAACGAGGCCGCGCGCGAGCGGGGGCTCAAGGCCGGTGACCTGGTCCGCACCGCGGCCAAGACCCTCGGCGGCGGAGGTGGCGGAAAGCCGGACGTCGCCCAGGGCGGCGGTCAGAACCCGCAGGCCATCGGCGATGCGATCGACGCCGTCGAGCGTCTGGTCGCCGAGACTTCCTGATGCGCCGAGGACGTCGCCTCGCCGTCGACGTCGGGGACGCCCGGATCGGGGTCGCCTCGTGCGACCCCGACGGGGTCCTCGCCACCCCGGTGGAGACCGTGCCGGGGCGTGACGTCCCGGCCGCCCACCGGAGGCTGAGGCAGATCGCCGAGGAGTACGAGCCGGTCGAGGTCGTCGTCGGGTTGCCCCGTTCCCTCAGTGGTGGCGAGGGTCCGGCGGCGGCCAAGGTCCGCGCCTTCGCCCAGGAGCTCGCCCGTGGTATCGCCCCGGTCCCGGTGCGACTGGTGGACGAGAGGATGACCACGGTCACGGCCGGCCAGGGCCTGCGCGCTTCTGGCGTCACGTCCAAGAAGGGCCGGTCCTTCATCGACCAAGCCGCAGCAGTCGTCATCCTCCAGAACGCACTGGAAGCAGAACGCGCCTCAGGAAATCCCCCGGGCGAGGCCGTCGAAGTGGTCATCTGATCGCGATACGGTAACGTTCCGCGCGATACGGCGTGTTCGAAGAGCAGCCGTACTACGTAGAGGCGGACCGTCCTATGCCCGTCTCGCGGCTCTAGGGGATCGATGACTGAGTATGGCCGGGGCCCTAGCTCCGAACCGTGGCATCCCGAGGACCCTCTGTACGGGGACCAGGGGTGGAGAGGGCAGGCCACCCCTGGCCAGCCGCCGTACGGCGGCCAGTCGCAGCAGCAGTACCCTCCGCAGCCGCAGGGCGAGACGACGTACTACGGAAACGATTCGCAACATCCGACGGGTTACCAGCAGCAGCAGTATCCGCCGCAGCAGTTCGACGGTCAGCAGTACACGCCGCAGTACGGCCAGCAGCACCCGTACGGCGGCCAGTACGACCAGATGGCGTACGGGCAGCAGACCTACGGGGAGCAAACCTACGGGGAGCAAACCTACGGGGAGCAAACCTACGGGGAGCAGACCTACGGCGGCACCTGGGACACCGCCCAGCAGGCGGTGATGCCCTACGACCCGACGGCCGGTGCGCCCGCCGCCCCCTACGAGCAGGACTACTACGGCACCCCCGACGCCTACCCGCCGCCGGAGCCCCCCGGCCGCCGTGCGACGCAGGAGCCGGTCCCCGAGCCGGAGACGGCCCTTCAGCAGGGCCCGGAGCCGGAGGAGGACCACCCGTTCTTCACGGGGGACGGGGGCCGAGGCGCCGATGGCGACGACGGGGAGCCGGTCGAGGACCCCGGCGGCGGTGGGCCGGCGGGGAGCAAGAAGAAAAAGAAGAAGAGCCGCAACGGCTTCGCGTGTCTCGTCGTGGCGGTGGTCCTGGTCGGCGGCGCCGGGGCCGCCGGCTACGTGGGCTACCAGTTCTGGCAGGGCCAGTTCGGGGCGGCGCCCGACTTCACGGGTGCGGGCACCGGCAACGTGCAGGTGGACGTTCCCGCGGGGGCGAGCGGAACGGACATCGGGAACCTCCTCAAGAAGGCCGGCGTCGTCAAGAGCGTCGACGCCTTCGTCGAGGCGCAGAAGCAGAACCCCAACGGTGACAAGATCCAGCCGGGCGCCTACTCCCTCAAGAAGGAGATGTCCGCGGCCGAGGCCGTCAAGGCGATGCTCAGTCCGAGCAGCCGGAACGGCCTGACCATTCCCGAAGGCATGCGGAACGCGGCCGTCTACCAGTTGATCGACACTCGTCTGCGCCTCACGCCGGGTACCACGAAATCCGTCGCCACGGAGCAGGCCGACAAGCTCGGCCTCCCCGCGTGGGCGAAGGGGCACAAGGACGTCAAGGACCCGCTTGAAGGTTTCCTCTTCCCGTCGACCTACTCCGTGTCCAGGGGTGCCAAGCCCGAGGACGTCCTCAAGCAGATGGTCGACCAGGCCAAGGAGCAGTACGGCAAGGTCGACCTGGAGGAGGAGGCCAAGAAGCGGGGCCTCGCCGGTCCCTGGGAGCTCGTCACCGTGGCGAGCCTGGTGCAGGCCGAGGGCAAGAACCACGAGGACTACCGCAAGATGTCGGAGGTCGTCTACAACCGGCTCAAGCCGACCAACACGGAGACCAACCAGCTGCTCCAGTTCGACTCGACCTTCAACTACCTGAAGGGTCAGAGCAAGATCAACATCAGTGAGCGCGAGATCAACAGCAACAAGGATCCGTACAACACGTACACGCGGAAGGGCCTCACCCCCGGGCCCATCGGCAATCCTGGTCTGGTGGCGCTCCAGGCGGCGATGAAACCCACGGCCGACGGCTGGATGTACTTCGTGGCGACCGACGGCAAGCACAAGACGGAGTTCGCCAAGACGAACGCCGAGTTCGAGAAGCTGAAGGACAAGTTCAATGAACAGTCGGGTGGCAACTGAGGGACGCAGGGCGGCGGTCCTCGGATCGCCCATCGAGCATTCGCTGTCCCCGGTGCTCCACCGCGCGGCGTACGCTGCGCTCGGCCTCGCGGACTGGTCCTACGGTCGCTTCGAGGTGGGCGAGGCGGAGCTGGCCGGCTTCCTGGAGGGGCTCGACGGCTCGTGGGCCGGGCTCTCGCTGACGATGCCGCTCAAACGGGCGATCATCCCGCTGCTCGACGCGATCACAGACACCGCCGCCTCCGTCGAGGCGGTCAACACCGTCGTCTTCGGCGAGGACGGGCGGCGGACCGGCGACAACACCGACATCCCCGGAATGATCGCTGCGCTGCGCGAGCGCGGCGTGGAGAAGGTGGAGTACGCCGCCGTGCTCGGCGCCGGTGCGACCGCGTCCTCGGCGCTCGCCGCGCTCGCCCGCGTCTGCACCGGCCCCGTCACCGCCTACGTGCGCACCCACACCCGCGCCGAGGAGATGCGCGGCTGGGGTGAGCGGCTCGGCCTCGAGGTGCACACGGCCGACTGGGCCGAGGCGGGCCACGCCCTCGACGCTCCGCTCGTCGTCGCCACCACTCCGGCCGGGGCGACGGACGCGCTCGTCCCGTACGTACCGGAGACGCCCGGAACCCTCTTCGACGTGCTCTACGACCCCTGGCCGACGCCGCTCGCGGCGAGCTGGGCCGAGCGGGGCGGTGCCGTGGTCGGCGGGCTCGACCTGCTGGTGCACCAGGCCGTGCTCCAGGTCGAGCTGATGACGGGCCGCTCTCCGGCGCCGCTCGCGGCGATGCGCGCGGCGGGCGAGGAAGCGCTCGCCGCACGTTGATCCGGCCACCGCCTCCCCGGGCAGCTGCCCGCCCCTACCCGTTCCGCGCGTCCGCCTGCTGGACCACTGGCCGGGTCCGGGCCCCGGGCGTGGGAGGATCGTAGGAGGCGGGCCGGGGCCGCGCTCTCGCTGGGAGTGCTCCCGACGGTCGCGCCGTCGCAGTTCGAGGCGAGCATGAGGAGCACCGTTGAGCAGGTTGCGCTGGCTGACCGCGGGGGAGTCGCACGGTCCCGCACTGGTGGCGACGCTGGAGGGTCTTCCCGCCGGTGTCCCGATCACCACCGAGATGGTGGCGGACCACCTCGCCCGGCGGCGCCTCGGCTATGGACGTGGTGCGCGGATGAAGTTCGAACGCGACGAGATCACGTTCCTCGGGGGCGTGCGGCACGGTCTCACCCTCGGCTCCCCGGTCGCGATCATGGTGGGGAACACGGAGTGGCCCAAGTGGGACAAGGTCATGGCGGCCGATCCCGTTGATGCAACCGAGCTCGCCGAGCTGGCCCGCAACGCTCCGCTGACCCGCCCCCGTCCCGGGCACGCCGACCTTGCGGGCATGCAGAAGTACGGCTTCGACGAGGCTCGACCGATCCTGGAGCGCGCCAGCGCGCGTGAGACGGCCGCACGAGTCGCCCTGGGAGCCGTCGCCCGCTCCTACCTGAGGGAGACCGCGGGCATCGAGATCGTCTCCCACGTCGTCGAGCTGGCCGCCGCGAAGGCTCCGTACGGCGTGTACCCGACCCCTGCCGACGTGGAGAAGCTGGACGCGGACCCGGTGCGCTGCTTGGACGCGGACGCGTCCAAGGCGATGGTCGCGGAGATCGACCAGGCCCACAAGGACGGCGACACGCTTGGCGGCGTCGTGGAGGTGCTGGCCTACGGTGTTCCCGTCGGGCTCGGTTCCCACGTCCACTGGGACCGGCGCCTCGACGCCCGATTGGCCTCCGCACTCATGGGCATCCAGGCCATCAAGGGCGTCGAGGTCGGCGACGGATTCGACCTGGCCCGGGTCCCCGGGTCCAAGGCCCACGACGAGATCGTCCGCACCGGGGACGGCATCAGGCGCACCTCCGGTCGCTCGGGTGGCACCGAGGGCGGTCTCACGACCGGCGAGCTGCTGCGCGTCCGGGCGGCGATGAAGCCCATCGCCACCGTGCCGAGGGCGCTGAAGACCATCGACGTGGCGACCGGTGAGGCCGCCGCCGCCCATCACCAGCGTTCCGACGTGTGCGCCGTACCGGCGGCCGGCATCGTAGCCGAAGCCATGGTGGCGCTGGTCCTCGCCGACGCCGTCGCCGAGAAGTTCGGCGGCGACAGCGTTCCCGAGGTCCGGCGCAACGTGCGGTCCTACCTCGACAACCTGGCCGTCAGGTGAGCGACGCGCGGGAGGCCGCCGGTCGGCGGGAGGGTGCCGAGTCGCAGGTGCGCCGAGCGGGCGGAGAAGCGAACGGTGGGGGCACGGTGAGCGACGCGCGGGAGGCCGCCGGTCGGCAGGCGGGTGCCGAGTCGCAGGTGCGCCGAGCGGGCGGAGAAGCGAACGGTGGGGGCACGGTGAGCGACGCGCGGGAGGCCGCCGGTCGGCAGGCGGGCTCGGTTCCCGTGCCGGGCCGGGGGCCGCAGGTGGTCCTCGTCGGCCCGATGGGCGTCGGCAAGTCCACGGTCGGCGTGCTCCTGGCCGAGCGCCTCGGCACCGCGTACCGGGACACCGACGCCGACATCGTCGCGGCCGAGGGCCGCGAGATCGCGGACATCTTCATCGAGGACGGCGAACCGCACTTCCGTGGGCTGGAGCGGGCGGCGGTGCGGTCCGCCGTCGCCGAACACACGGGGGTCCTCGCACTCGGTGGTGGGGCCATCCTCGACGAGGGCACCCGGGAGCTGCTGTCCGGGCTGCCCGTCGTGTACCTCTCCATGGACGTCGAGGAGGCCGTGCGCAGGGTCGGGCTGGGCGCCGCACGTCCGCTGCTCGCCGTCAACCCTCGCCGCCAGTGGCGCGAGCTGATGGAGGCCCGGCGCCATCTCTACACCGACGTCGCGCGGGTCGTCGTCGCCACCGATGACCGCACTCCCGAAGAGGTCGCCCAGGCGGTCCTCGACGCACTCGAATTGAAGGACGTATGACCGAGCAGGCAGTCACTCGCATCCAGGTCGGCGGTACGGCGGGCAGCGACCCGTACGAGGTGCTCGTCGGCCGCCAGCTGCTGGGTGAGCTCCCCGGGCTGATCGGCCCGCGGGCCAAGCGCGTCGCCGTCATCCATCCCGAGGCGCTCGCCGAGACCGGGGAGGCCATCCGCCAGGACCTCGCCGGGCAGGGGTACGAGGCCGTGGCCATCCAGGTACCCAACGCCGAGGAGGCCAAGACCGTCGAGGTCGCCGCGTACTGCTGGAAGGCACTGGGGCAGACCGGCTTCACCCGCACCGACGTCATCGTCGGCGTCGGTGGGGGCGCCACCACAGACCTGGCCGGGTTCGTCGCCGCGAGTTGGCTGCGCGGGGTGCGTTGGATCGCCGTACCGACCACGGTCCTCGGCATGGTCGACGCCGCCGTCGGCGGCAAGACCGGCATCAACACCGCGGAGGGCAAGAACCTCGTCGGGGCGTTCCACCCGCCGGCCGGTGTGCTCTGCGACCTCGGCGCGCTGGACTCGCTGCCCTTGCACGACTACGTCAGCGGCATGGCCGAAGTCATCAAAGCCGGTTTCATCGCCGACCCGGTCATTCTGGAGCTGGTGGAGGCGGATCCCGAGGGCGCCCGCACCCCGGCGGGACCGCACACCTCCGAGCTGATCGAGCGTTCCATCCGGGTCAAGGCCGAGGTCGTCTCCAGCGACCTGAAGGAGTCCGGGCTCCGCGAGATCCTCAACTACGGCCACACCCTGGCGCACGCCATCGAGAAGAACGAGCGCTACAAGTGGCGGCACGGCGCGGCCGTCTCGGTCGGCATGGTTTTCGCAGCTGAACTGGGCCGTCTCGCAGGGAGGTTGGACGATGCGACTGCCGACAGGCACCGAGCCGTGCTCGCCTCCGTCGGGCTGCCGTTGACCTACCGCGGCGACCAGTGGCCCAAGCTGCTGGAGACCATGAAGGTCGACAAGAAGTCCCGCGGTGACCTGCTGCGCTTCATCGTGCTCGACGGTCTGGCCAAGCCGACCGTGTTGGAGGGCCCGGACCCGGCGGTCCTGCTCGCGGCGTTCGGCGAGGTGTCCGCATGAGCCGCCGGGTGCTGGTTCTCAACGGGCCGAACCTCGGCCGGCTCGGTTCGCGCGAACCCGACGTCTACGGGTCGACCACGTACGCGGGGCTGGTGGACGCGTGCCGGTCGCTGGGCAAGGAACTCGGCTTCGACGTCGACGTGCGCGAGACCAACGACGAGGGGGAGATGATCCGCTGGCTCCACGAGGCGGCTGACGGGGCGATCCCCGTCGTGCTCAACCCCGGTGCGTTCACCCACTATTCGTACGGGATGCGCGACGCAGCGGCGCAGCGCACCGCGCCGCTCATCGAGGTGCACGTCTCCAATCCGTATGCGCGGGAGGAATTCCGCCACACCTCGGTCGTCGCGGCGATCGCCTCCGGCACGGTCGCGGGCTTCGGGATCGGCTCGTACCGGCTGGCCCTGCGGGCGTTGGCCGAGGAACTCGCCGGCTGAGCGGGCACGTCCTGTCGTCCCCGGCCGTTCCCACGGTGGCGGCCGGGGAGGGTACCGTTCGATGCGGGTCGGTCAACTGCCGCCCGACCAGCGTGAAGTCGTACGAGACGAAAGTGGCACCGGATGCAGCATGCAGTGGGGGCTCCGCTGCCGCCCAACAGGCCGGGGAACGTCCCTCCGTCCGGCTCGGGCACCGTGTGGGACCACCGTGCCCAGAGCCCCGGCCCGCCGCCCCCGCCGCAGGGCGCTCCCGCCCCCGGCTGGAGCGGCCCCGTCGTGCAGGGCGTCGTGGCTCCCGCTGGTGATGCCACCGGCCATGTGCCGCTGCCTCCGGGTGGGCCGGTTCCCGTCCCCGTACCGCCCGCAGACGCCGGCACCGGCACGGCCATGCTCGCGGTCCTCCTGATCGGCCCGGCGGGGGCCGGCAAGACCACTGTGGCCCGTCACTGGGCCGGGCACCGCAGGGTTCCCACCGCCCACATCAGCCTGGACGACGTGCGCGAATGGGTCTGCTCCGGTTTTGCGGACCCCCAGACAGGGTGGAACGACCAGTCCGAGGCCCAGTACCGGCTGGCCCGTCGCACCTGCGGCTTCGCCGCCCGGAACTTCCTGGCCAACGGCATCTCCTGCATCCTCGACGACGCGGTCTTCCCCGACCGTCCGGTCGTGGGGCTCGGCGGGTGGAAGCGCCACGTGGGCCCGGGCCTGCTGCCCGTCGTGCTCCTCCCGGGCCTGGAGGTGGTCCTGGAGCGCAACGCGGAGCGCAGCGGCAACCGCAGGCTCTCGGACGAGGAGGTCGCCAGCATCCACGGCCGCATGGCCGGGTGGTACGGCTCGGGGCTCCCGATCATCGACAATTCCACCTGCGACGTCGAGACCACGTCCCGCATCCTCGACGACGTCCTCGCCCGCGCGCTCGCCAGCCCTCCCGCCTGGTGACACGCACGGCCCCGTTCCCGGGGCCGCGCGCGGTGCGCCGTCGCTCAGGAGTTCGCAGTTCACGGGTAGGCGGGGCCGGCGGTGCGGGTGCGGTCCGCCCCGGTCGGACGCCCTCGACCGGCCGGATCGCGCCGTCGCTCTTAGGCTCGTGACATGTCCGAGGTGTTCACTGACCGCCGAGGCCGGCTGCGCGACCTGTGCGCGGTCGGAGGCAGTGGCGCAGCCCTGGTGTCCCGGCCCGCCAACGTCCGCTACCTCGCGGGTGGTGCACCGGCCGGCGCCGTGCTGCTGCTGGGGCCTGCCGGCGGGTCCGACGACGCCCTGTTGTGCCCGGACGCGCCCACCGGTGACACCGCCGAGGGACGTCTGGACGAGCGATTGCGGCTGACCGTGCTGCCCACCCGCGGCGGCGACCCAGCAGTCGCCGCCGCCCAAGCCGCTGCGTCCGCAGGGGCGGAGTGCCTGGCCGTCGAGGAGCACCACCTCACCGTCGCCCGCCACCGGGCACTGCGGGCCGTCGCTCCCCGGCTGCGTCTCACCGACCTCTGCAGCGCGGTGGAGCAGCAGCGGATGGTGAAGGACGAGGACGAGATCGCCAGCATGCGCATCGCGGCCGAGATCACCGACCAGGCGCTGAGCGAGCTGCTGGAGTCGATCCTCGTGGGTCGCACCGAGCGCCATCTCGCCCTGGAACTGGACCGGCGGCTCGTCGACCACGGGGCGGACGGACCGGCGTTCCCCACCTCCGTCGCCACCGGGTCCCACGCGGGACGGAGTGGGCACCGTCCGTCGGACCGGCGTGTCGAGGAGGGTGACTTCCTCTCGGTCTGCCTCGGCGCCAACTACCGCGGCTACCGCTGCGAGATCGGCCGGACGTTCGTCATCGGCACGACCCCCGCGGACTGGCAGATCGAGCTGTACGACCTCGTCTTCGCCGCTCAGCGGGCCGGACGTGAGGCGCTCGTTCCCGGCGCCGAGTACCGCGACGTGGACAGGGCGGCCCGTCACGTGCTCGACTCCGCGGGGTACGGTGGTGGGCTCGCACCGTGGACCGGGCACGGTGTAGGACTGGAAATCGACGAGGACCCGCAGCTGGCACCTGCGGCCATGGGTAAACTGGACGCTTGTGTGCCGGTCACCGTCGAACCGGGAGTCCACCTCCCGGGCCGGGGCGGGGTCCGGATCGATGACACGCTCGTCGTGCGCCAGGAGGCGGACGGCGGACCCGAGCTACTCACCATCACGACCAAGGAGCTGCTCGCGCTCTAGCGCGAATCTTCGCCTCCTGGGTCGTCCACCAGCGTCAGTCCAGGAGATTCCGCAACCGTGGCCACCACGAACGACCTCAAGAACGGCATGGTGCTCAAGCTCGACAACGACCAGCTCTGGTCCGTCGTCGAGTTCCAGCACGTCAAGCCCGGCAAGGGCCCGGCCTTCGTGCGCACCAAGCTCAAGAACGTGCTGTCAGGCAAGATCGTCGACAAGACCTTCAACGCCGGCGTCAAGGTCGAGACGGCCACCGTCGACCGCCGCGACATGCAGTTCTCGTACATGGACGGCGACTACTTCGTCTTCATGGACATGCAGACGTACGACCAGCTGCACGTCTCCCGCCCCGCCGTCGGTGACGCTGCCAATTTCCTGATCGAGGGCTTCACCGCCACCGTGGCGCAGCACGAGGGCGAGGTGCTCTACGTCGAGCTCCCGGCCGCCGTCGAGCTGACCATCCAGGAGACCGAGCCCGGCGTCCAGGGCGACCGCTCCACCGGTGGCAACAAGCCGGCGACCCTGGAGACCGGCTACACCATCCAGGTCCCGCTCTTCATCACCACCGGTGAGAAGATCAAGGTCGACACCCGTTCCGGCGACTACCTCGGCCGGGTGAACAGCTAACCGTGGCTGCCCGCAACAAGGCCCGCAAGCGTGCCTTCCAGATCCTTTTCGAGGCCGACCAGCGCGGGGCGTCCGTGCAGGAAGTGCTTGCGGACTGGATCCGGCACTCTCGGTCCGACGACCGCCAGCCGCCGGTCAGTGAGTACACGATGGAGCTGGTCGAGGGGTACGCGGAGCACGCGAACCGGATCGACGAGCTCATCGCCACGTATGCGGTTGGCTGGACGCTGGACCGCATGCCGGTGGTCGACCGCAACATCCTGCGGCTCAGCGCGTACGAGCTGGTGTGGGTGGACGAGACCCCGGACGCGGTGGTGATCGACGAGGCTGTTCAGCTCGCCAAGGAGTTCTCGACGGACGATTCGCCGTCGTTCGTGAACGGTCTGCTGGGCCGTTTCAAGGACCTCAAGCCGAGCCTGCGCCGGGCCTGACAGTCCCGGTCAGTCATGCCGAAGGGCCCGTAGCACCACGGGGAGACCGTCCGGTGCTTCGGGCCCTTCGGCATGTCCGGAAGGGCGTTGGAGCGCGGTCGCAGGGAGCCACGGGCCGGCGGTGCCCCTGCGGAGCACGACTGCCGACAGAGGACTCCCGTGCGGGGCGCCGTCCCGGGGAGGGACGTGCCGGTGCAGCCCGTCGCTCGCGGGGGGCGTCGGAGGGCCGTCCTGGGCCTCCCTCCCGGTTCTGGCCGGGGGGTGCTGCTCTCCCACGGCTCACCGGCGTGCGCCGCCGCGCTGGGGGCCAGTGCCGCTCGTACGATCACACCCCGCCCGCCGACGGCCCCTGGAGGCGGCGAAGCAGCCGGAAACGACGCAGGGCCGGGAGGAACGCCTTCCCCCGGCCCGGCGGCACGTTTCTGCGCTTGTGGCGTCAGCCCTCTTCGTGCGCGACTGCGCGACGCGCATCCGCGTCCAGCACGCCCCAGCTGATCAGCTGCTCGGTGAGCACCGAGGGCGACTGGTCGTAGATCACGGCGAGGGTGCGCAAGTCGTCCTGGCGGATGGACAGCACCTTGCCGTTGTAGTCGCCGCGCTGGCTCTGGATCGTGGCGGCGTAGCGCTGCAGCGGACCGGCCTTCTCCGCCGGGACGTGGGCGAGGCGCTCCAGGTCGAGGACGAGCTTCGGCGGCGGCTCGGCGGCGCCGCCGGGCGTGGTGCCCGGAAGGAGCTCCTGCACCGGCACACCGTAGAAGTCCGCCAGCTCGGCCAGACGCTGCACGGTCACGGCACGGTCGCCGCGCTCGTAAGAGCCGACGACGACGGCCTTCCAGCGGCCCTGGGACTTCTCCTCCACCCCGTGAAGCGAGAGCCCCTGCTGGGTGCGGATGGCGCGGAGCTTGGCCCCGAGCTGCTTTGCGTATTCGCTGGACATATAGCTCCCCGGACACTGTTTCGATGTGTTCGACGTGCGGCGATTCGATGTGTTCGACGTGCGGCTCCGCCGCGCGGCTGGTCACTCACTGTGAGGTTACGCAGAGTTACTTGGCTGCGTCAAGCCGAATGGTCCGTACGACCCTCCCGAGGGGGTGACCTGCGGGCGGTCCGGACCCTGGTACGGTTGAGGGCGCAAAATCCGACGTCCTTTAAGGTCCGTCCCGTGAGGCGGAGAAGGAGGTCCGTTTCGTATGGACACGTACAATCCCGATGCCGCGCGGCCCGTTCTCGAGGGCCCGGACATCGCGCGGGTCATGACCCGCATCGCCCACGAGATCGTCGAGCGCGCCAAGGGCGCCGACGACGTGGTGCTCCTCGGCATCCCGACGCGCGGTGTCTACCTCGCCCGCAGGCTCGCCGAGAAGCTCGCCGAGATCACCGGCCGCACCATTCCCGTGGGCTCGCTCGACATCACCATGTACCGCGACGACCTGCGGCTCCGGCCGGCCCGTGCCCTCGCGCGCACGGACATCCCGGCGGACGGCATCGACGGCCGCCTGGTCGTGCTCGTCGACGACGTGCTCTTCTCCGGTCGTACGATCCGCGCCGCTCTCGACGCGCTGAACGACATCGGCCGACCGCGCGCCGTCCAACTCGCGGTCCTCGTCGACCGCGGTCACCGCGAACTGCCCATCCGCGCCGACTACGTCGGCAAGAACCTCCCGACGTCGCTGCGGGAGACGGTCAAGGTCCAGCTCTCCGAGGAGGACGGTCGCGACACCGTGCTGCTCGGCGAACGACGCGAGACGGGGTCCGCTCCGGCCGAAGGCCGGGGCAGGGAGACCGCCCCCGCCGGCGAGCAGTAGCACCCCCGTACGGCCCCCTCCCGCCCTACGGGCCCTCCTGCGCGCCCGCACGCCCGCACACCTCCACACCCTGGAGCACACCCAGATGAAGCGTCACCTCATCTCGGCCGCCGACCTCACCCGCGACGACGCCGTTCTCATCCTCGACACCGCCGAGGAGATGGCCCGGGTCGCCGACCGGCCGATCAAGAAACTGCCCACCCTCCGCGGCCGTACCGTCGTCAACCTCTTCTTCGAGGACTCGACCCGGACGCGCATCTCCTTCGAGGCCGCCGCGAAGCGGCTCTCCGCCGACGTCATCAACTTCTCGGCCAAGGGCTCCTCGGTGTCCAAGGGCGAGTCCCTCAAGGACACCGCCCTGACCCTGGAGGCGATGGGTGCGGATGCCGTCGTCATCCGCCACCACGCCTCCGGAGCCCCCTACCGCCTGGCGAACTCCGGCTGGATCGACGGCGCCGTCGTCAACGCCGGTGACGGTACCCACGAGCACCCGACGCAGGCGCTGCTCGACGCCTTCACCGTGCGACGCCGCCTGGTCGGCCGGGACGCCGGCGTGGGCCGCGACCTCGACGGCCGCAGGATCACCATCGTCGGGGACGTGCTGCACAGCCGGGTCGCCCGCTCCAACGTCCACCTGCTGAACACCCTGGGCGCGCAGGTCACGCTGGTGGCCCCGCCGACGCTGGTGCCCGTCGGCGTCCAGACCTGGCCCTGCGAGGTCTCCTACGACCTCGACGAGGTGCTGCCGAAGTCGGATGCCGTGATGATGCTCCGGGTACAGCGCGAGCGGATGAACGCCGCGTTCTTCCCGACCGAGCGCGAGTACTCGCGCCGCTACGGCCTGGACGGCTACCGGATGGCCCGGATGCCGGAGCACGCCGTGGTCATGCACCCCGGCCCGATGAACCGGGGCATGGAGATCACCGCCGAAGTCGCCGACTCCGACCGCTGCACCGCCGTCGAGCAGGTGGCCAACGGCGTCTCCATCCGCATGGCCGTCCTCTACCTGCTGCTCGGCGGAGCCGAGCCCGCCGCCCCGTCCACCCCCTCCCGCACCGAGGAGACGAAGTAAGACATGAGTGAGCCGAAGAAGACGCTGCTCCGCGGCGCGAAGGTCCTGGGCGGCGAGGCGCAGGACGTGCTGATCGACGGCGGGACCATCGCCCAGGTGGGTGCGGGCATCGAGGCGGGGGACGCCACCGTCGTCGAGGCCCAGGGCAAGGTTCTGCTGCCGGGCCTGGTGGACCTGCACACCCACCTGCGCGAGCCGGGCCGCGAGGACTCCGAGACCGTCCTCACCGGCACCCGCGCAGCCGCCAGCGGCGGCTACACGGCCGTGTTCGCCATGGCCAACACCTTCCCCGTCGCGGACACCGCCGGCGTCGTCGAGCAGGTCTGGCGGCTCGGCCGCGAGCACGGCTACTGCGACGTCCGGCCCATCGGCGCCGTCACCGTCGGCCTGGAGGGCAAGAAGCTCGCCGAACTGGGCGCCATGCACGACTCGGCCGCCGGCGTCACCGTCTTCTCCGACGACGGCAAGTGTGTCGACGACGCCGTGATCATGCGGCGGGCCCTGGAGTACGTGAAGGCATTCGGCGGCGTCATCGCCCAGCACGCGCAGGAACCGCGCCTGACCGAGGGCGCCCAGATGAACGAGGGCGTCGTCTCCGCGGAACTCGGTCTCGGCGGCTGGCCCGCCGTCGCCGAAGAGTCGGTCATCGCGCGTGACGTCCTGCTCGCCGACCACGTCGGCTCGCGCGTCCACATCTGCCACCTGTCGACCGCGGGCTCGGTGGAGATCGTGCGCTGGGCGAAGTCCCGCGGCATCGACGTCACCGCCGAGGTCACCCCGCACCACCTGTTGCTCACCGACGAGCTGGTCCGCACGTACAACCCGGTCTACAAGGTCAACCCTCCGCTGCGGACCGAGCGCGACGTGATGGCGCTGCGCGAGGCGCTCGCGGACGGCACGATCGACATCGTCGCCACCGACCACGCGCCGCATCCGCACGAGGACAAGGACTGCGAGTGGGCGGCCGCGGCCATGGGCATGGTCGGCCTGGAAACCGCCCTGTCCGTCGTCCAGCGCACGATGGTGGAGACGGGCCTGCTGACCTGGGAGGGCGTTGCCGACCGCATGTCCTTCAAGCCCGCCCGGATCGGGGCCGCCGAGGGCCATGGGCGACCCGTCTCGGTTGGTGAGCCGGCCAACCTCGTGCTGGTCGATCCGGCATACCGTGGAACGGTGGACCCCGCGGGCTTCGCCTCCCGCAGCCGCAACACCCCCTACGAGGGGCTCGAGCTGCCGGGGCGCGTCACCCACACCTTCCTGCGGGGCCGGGCGACGCTCATGGACGGGAAGCTGGCGTGACACCACCGATCAACCTCGCAGCCGCAGCGGTCGAACAGAAGTCCGCTGAGGTGACCGACTGGGCCGCCCACCTCGGCTGGGTGGTCGGGCTGCTGCTCTTCATCGCCCTCGTCTACTGGCTGATGCGCCAAGGCTGGAAGTGGCGTGCCGAACTGCAGTCCGGCCTGCCGGAACTGCCGGTGACACCCGAGCAACCGGGAGCGGCGAAGCTGACCCTCTCAGGCCGCTACCACGGCTCGACGACCGCGGGCCAGTGGCTCGACCGGATCGTGGCCCGGGGGCTCGGCACCCGCAGCCGGGTCGAGCTGACGCTCACCGACGCGGGGATCGACGTCGTGCGGCCGGGGGCCGCCGACTTCTTCATCCCGGTCGCCGCCCTGCGCGGGGCCCGCCTCGACAAGGGCATCGCCGGGAAGGTCCTCACCGAGGGCGGGCTGCTCGTCGTCACCTGGGAGCACGGCGACCGGCGGATCGACTCCGGCTTCCGCTCCGACCGCGCGGCCGGGCACACGGCCTGGGTCGAGGCGATCAACTCGATACACACCACAGACACCACGGAAGGCGCCGCACGATGACGACCTCCAAGCAGGGGACTCCGGCCACGAAGGGGCTTCCCGCCGTACTCGTCCTGGAGGACGGCCGGACGTTCCGCGGCCGCGCCTACGGGGCCGTGGGGGTGACCTTCGGCGAGGCCGTGTTCTCCACCGGCATGACCGGCTATCAGGAGACCCTCACGGACCCGTCGTACCACCGCCAGGTCGTCGTGATGACCGCGCCGCACGTGGGCAACACCGGCGTGAACGACGAGGACCCGGAATCCTCCCGCATCTGGGTGTCCGGGTACGTGGTCCGCGACCCCGCTCGCGTCTCCTCCAATTGGCGCGCACGGCGTTCCCTGGACGAGGAACTGGCCCGCCAGGGCGTCGTCGGCATCAGCGGTGTCGACACCCGCGCCCTCACCCGCCACCTCCGCGAACGCGGCGCCATGCGGGTCGGCATCTTCTCCGGCAACGCGCTCCCCGACGAGGGCACGATGCTGGCCGAGGTGCGCCAATCGCCCGAGATGAAGGGCGCCGACCTCTCCGCGGAGGTCGCCACCAAGGAGGCGTACGTCGTCCCCGCGATCGGCCCCGACGGCGAAGCCGTCCCGATCGGCTCGGCGAAGTTCACCGTCGCCGCCGTCGACCTCGGCATCAAGGGCATGACCCCGCACCGGATGGCCGAGCGCGGCATCGAGGTGCACGTCCTGCCCGCCACGGCGACGGCCGAGGACGTCTACGCCGTGAACCCCGACGGGGTGTTCTTCTCCAACGGGCCGGGCGACCCGGCGACCGCCGACGGGCCCGTCGCGGTCATGCGGGCCGTGCTGGAGCGCAAGACGCCGCTGTTCGGCATCTGCTTCGGCAACCAGATCCTGGGACGGGCGCTCGGCTTCGGCACGTACAAGCTCAAGTACGGCCACCGCGGCATCAACCAGCCCGTGCAGGACCGTACGACCGGCAAGGTCGAGGTCACCGCGCACAACCACGGCTTCGCCGTCGACGCCCCGATCGGCGAGGTCTCCGAAACCCCCTACGGCCGCGCCGAGGTCTCCCACGTCTGTCTCAACGACGACGTCGTGGAGGGCCTCCACCTGCTCGACCAGCCGGCCTTCAGCGTCCAGTACCACCCCGAAGCAGCCGCGGGTCCGCATGACGCCGCGTACCTGTTCGACCGCTTCGTTTCCCTGATGGAGGGCCAGCGTGCCTAAGCGCACCGATATCCAGTCCGTCCTGGTCATCGGCTCCGGCCCGATCGTCATCGGCCAGGCCGCCGAGTTCGACTACTCCGGTACCCAGGCCTGCCGGGTCCTCAAGTCCGAGGGCCTCCGCGTCATCCTGGTGAACTCCAACCCGGCGACGATCATGACCGACCCGGAGATCGCCGACGCCACCTACGTGGAGCCGATCACCCCCGAGTTCGTCGAGAAGATCATCGCCAAGGAGCGTCCCGACGCGCTCCTGCCCACTCTGGGCGGCCAGACCGCACTCAACACCGCGATCTCCCTCCACGAGGCGGGGACGCTGGAGAAGTACGGCGTCGAGCTCATCGGCGCCAACGTCGAGGCCATCAACAAGGGCGAGGACCGCGACCTCTTCAAGGAGGTCGTCGAGGCCGTCAACCGCAAGATCGGCCACGGCGAGTCCGCCCGTTCGGTGATCTGCCACTCGATGGACGACGTCCTCAAGGGCGTCGAGACGCTCGGCGGCTACCCCGTCGTCGTCCGCCCCTCCTTCACCATGGGCGGCGCCGGCTCCGGCTTCGCCCACGACGAGGACGAGCTGCGCCGGATCGCCGGCCAGGGCCTCACGCTGTCCCCGACCACCGAGGTGCTCCTGGAGGAGTCCATCCTCGGCTGGAAGGAGTACGAGCTGGAGCTGATGCGCGACAAGCACGACAACGTGGTGGTCGTCTGCTCCATCGAGAACTTCGACCCCATGGGCGTGCACACCGGTGACTCGATCACCGTCGCTCCGGCGATGACCCTGACCGACCGCGAGTACCAGGTCCTGCGCGACATCGGCATCGCCGTCATCCGCGAGGTCGGCGTCGACACCGGTGGCTGCAACATCCAGTTCGCGGTCAACCCCGAGGACGGCCGGGTCATCGTCATCGAGATGAACCCCCGCGTCTCCCGGTCCTCCGCCCTCGCGTCGAAGGCCACCGGCTTCCCGATCGCCAAGATCGCGGCGCGCCTGGCCGTCGGCTACACGCTGGACGAGATCCCCAACGACATCACGGAGCAGACACCTGCCTCCTTCGAGCCCACGCTCGATTACGTGGTGGTCAAGGCGCCGCGCTTCGCGTTCGAGAAGTTCCCGTCCGCGGACAGCACCCTCACCACCACCATGAAGTCGGTGGGCGAGGCCATGGCCATCGGCCGGAACTTCACCGAGGCGCTGCAGAAGGCGCTGCGCTCCCTGGAGAAGAAGGGCAGCCAGTTCGACTTCACCGGTGAGCCGGGGGACAAGGACGAGCTGCTGCGGACGGCGGCCCGCCCGACGGACGGTCGGATCAACACCGTCATGCAGGCCATCCGCGCCGGTGCCACCCCGGAGGAGGTCTTCGAGTCCTCGAAGATCGACCCGTGGTTCGTGGACCAGCTCTTCCTCATCAAGGAGATCGCCGACGAGCTGGGCGCGGCGGAGAAGCTCCACCCCGAACTGCTCGCCGAAGCCAAGCGCCACGGCTTCTCGGACGCCCAGATCGGTGGCATCCGCGGGTTGCGCGAGGACGTCGTCCGCGAGGTCCGGCACGCCCTCGGCATCCGCCCGGTGTACAAGACGGTCGACACCTGCGCCGCCGAGTTCGCCGCGAGGACCCCGTACTTCTACTCCTCCTACGACGAGGAGACCGAGGTCGCACCCCGGGAGAAGCCCGCCGTCATCATCCTGGGCTCGGGTCCGAACCGCATCGGTCAGGGCATCGAGTTCGACTACTCGTGCGTGCACGCCTCCTTCGCACTCCACGACGCGGGCTACGAGACCGTGATGGTCAACTGCAACCCGGAGACCGTCTCCACCGACTACGACACCTCCGACCGGCTCTACTTCGAGCCGCTCACCCTGGAGGACGTCCTGGAGATCGTCCACGCCGAGTCGCTGGCCGGCCCGATCGCCGGTGTGGTCGTCCAGCTCGGCGGGCAGACCCCGCTGGGCCTGTCCCAGGCACTCAAGGACAACGGCGTCCCCGTCGTCGGCACGTCCCCCGAGGCGATCCACGCGGCCGAGGATCGCGGTGCCTTCGGACGCGTCCTCGCCGCCGCCGGACTGCCCGCGCCCAAGCACGGCACGGCGACCACGTTCGCCGAGGCCAAGTCGATCGCCGACGAGATCGGCTACCCGGTGCTCGTCCGGCCGTCCTACGTGCTCGGCGGCCGCGGCATGGAGATCGTCTACGACGAGACCCGCCTCCAGTCCTACATCGCCGAGTCCACCGAGATCAGCCCGGACCGTCCCGTCCTGGTCGACCGGTTCCTCGACGACGCGATCGAGATCGACGTCGACGCCCTCTACGACGGGCTCGAGCTGTACCTCGGCGGCGTCATGGAGCACATCGAGGAAGCGGGCATCCACTCCGGCGACTCCGCCTGTGCGCTGCCCCCGATCACCCTCGGCGGCTTCGACATCAAGCGCCTCCGGGCCTCGACCGAGGCGATCGCGAAAGGCGTCGGGGTCCGCGGCCTGATCAACATCCAGTTCGCGATGGCGGGCGACATCCTCTACGTCCTGGAGGCCAACCCGCGCGCCTCGCGGACCGTTCCCTTCACCTCGAAGGCGACCGCCGTGCCGCTGGCCAAGGCCGCTGCCCGGATCTCCCTGGGTGCGACCGTCGCCGAGCTGCGCGAGGAAGGCCTGCTGCCGAGGCACGGCGACGGCGGCACGCTGCCCCTGGACGCCCCGATCTCCGTGAAGGAGGCCGTGATGCCGTGGAGCCGCTTCCGCGACATCCACGGACGAGGCGTGGACACCGTGCTCGGCCCGGAGATGCGCTCCACCGGCGAGGTCATGGGCATCGACTCGGTCTTCGGCACGGCGTACGCCAAGTCGCAGGCCGGCGCCTACGGTCCGCTGCCCACCAAGGGCCGTGCGTTCATCTCCGTCGCCAACCGCGACAAGCGCTCGATGATCTTCCCGGCACGGGAGCTCGTCGCCCACGGCTTCGAACTGCTCGCCACCTCCGGCACGGCCGAGGTGCTCAAGCGCAACGGCATCAACGCCACGGTGGTGCGCAAGCAGTCCGAGGGCGAGGGCCCGAACGGCGAGCGGACGATCGTCCAGTTGATCCACGACGGAGACGTCGACCTCATCGTCAACACGCCGTACGGCACCGGCGGCCGCCTCGACGGGTACGACATCCGCACCGCCGCGGTGGCCCGCTCCGTGCCGTGCCTGACGACGGTCCAGGCGCTCGCCGCCGCCGTCCAGGGCGTCGACGCGCTCAACCACGGAGGAGTGGGCGTCCGCTCCCTCCAGGAACACGCGGAACACCTGACCGCGGCCCGCGACTAGCCACCCCGAGGGGGACACCGGAAACGGTGTCCCCCTCTTCGTGAGGACACCACAGAGATGTACAAGTTCTTCTTCACCCTCGTCTTCAAGCGGATGGACCCGGAGGACGCCCACCACCTGGCCGTCCGCTGGATCCGACGGGCGGCCCGCGTCCCCGTCCTGCGCACGTTCCTCGCGGCCGCCCTCGCCCCCCGCCACAAGACGCTGCGCACCGAGGCGCTGGGGCTGCGCATGCACGGCCCGTTCGGGCTCGCGGCGGGCTTCGACAAGAACGCCGTCGCCATCGACGGCATGGCGATGCTCGGTTTCGACCACGTCGAGATCGGCACGGTCACGGCCCAGGCCCAGCCCGGTAACCCCAAGAGGCGGCTGTTCCGCCTCGTCCCGGACCGTGCGCTGATCAATCGCATGGGCTTCAACAACGACGGGTCTGCCGCCGTCGCCGCCCGCCTCGGTGCCCGCCGCGCGGTCTTCCGGACCACCGTCGGCGTCAACATCGGCAAGACCAAGGTCGTCCCGGAGGAGGAGGCCGTCGGTGACTACGTGACGTCCACCGAGCGCCTCGCCCGGCACGCCGACTACCTCGTGGTCAACGTGAGCTCCCCGAACACCCCCGGTCTGCGCAACCTGCAGGCGGTGGATCACTTGCGGCCCCTGCTGTCCGCCGTGCGCGAGGCTGCCGACCGGTCCGTGCGGGACCGCCGTGTTCCGCTGCTCGTCAAGATCGCCCCCGATCTGGCCGACGAGGACGTCGACGCCGTCGCCGACCTGGCCGTCGAGCTCGGCCTGGACGGCATCATCGCCACGAACACGACCGTCGCCCGCGAGGGCCTCGGGCTGAGGTCGGAACCGGCGCTCGTCCAGGAGGCGGGCGGGCTGTCCGGAGCCCCCGTCAAGGAGCGCTCCCTGGAGGTGCTGCGCCGCCTGTACGCGCGCGTCGGCGACCGCATCACCCTCGTCGGGGTCGGTGGCATCGAGAACGCCGAAGACGCCTGGCAGCGCATCCTCGCCGGTGCGACGCTGGTCCAGGGCTACAGCGCCTTCATCTACGAGGGGCCGTTCTACGCCCGAGCCGTCCACAAGGGCCTGGCGGCCCGACTCGCCGCCAGCCCGTACGCCACACTCGCCGAGGCCGTCGGCGCCGAGACCCGAAAGGCAGCGACCGCATGACCTCCCCGGACACCGCCGCACCCTTCGGCGCCCGCCTGCGCCGTGCCATGGACACCCGCGGCCCGCTGTGCGTGGGCATCGACCCGCACGCCTCGCTGCTGACCGCCTGGGGCCTGAACGACGACATCGCCGGCCTCGAGCGATTCACCCGCACGGTGGTCGAGGCGCTCGCGGACCGCGTCGCCGTCCTCAAGCCGCAGTCGGCGTTCTTCGAGCGTTTCGGCTCGCGCGGCATCGCGGTCCTGGAGAAGGCCGTCGAGGACGCCCGCGGGGCCGGCGCGCTGGTGCTGATGGACGCCAAGCGCGGCGACATCGGCTCGACGATGGCCGCGTACGCGGAGACCTACCTGCGCAAGGACTCCCCGCTCTTCTCTGACGCCGTGACGGTCTCGCCGTACCTCGGCTTCGGATCGCTGCGGCCGGCGCTCGACCTGGCGCAGCAGACCGGCGCGGGCGTCTTCGTCCTGGCCCTCACCTCCAACCCGGAAGGCGCCGAGGTACAGCGCGCCACCGCCGCGGGTGGCGTGTCCCTCGCCCAGCTCATGCTGAACCACATCGCCGACGAGAACGCGGGTGCGGCGCCGCTGGGCTCCGTCGGAGCCGTCGTGGGGGCCACCCTGGGCCAGGCGGACGTCGACCTGGAGGTGGGCGGTCCCCTCCTCGCCCCCGGTATCGGAGCCCAGGGCGCGACGCCGGCGGACCTCCCGCGGGTCTTCGGCGCCGCCGTGCGCAACGTCGTGCCCAGCGTCAGCCGCGGAGTGCTGCGCCACGGTCCGGACGCAGCCGCGCTGAAGGAAGCGGCGACACGCTTCGCGGACGAGGTGCGCAGCGCCGTCGAGGCCGCCTGAGCACCACCGGCCGCTGCCCGACCGGTGCCCGGGGTAGGGCCGGTCGGGCACCGGCCGGGGCACTCGCCGGTGCATTCACCGGCTGTTTCTTGACAGAAACCCAGTCAGTATGTCTGGAATATCCTGGTCGGGCGATGCTGACCAGGACTTTTCCGCTGTTCTCGCTGACTGGAGCGGTCTTGGCCGCTAGTCTCCGTCGAGAGTTAGCGATGCAACGGCTACTGCGTTGCTCGTTGCTCGCCTGGTGTGGGGCTACTAGGTTCCTCACCGGTCCGTATCCGACAGTTCGACATCCGAGGTGACGTAGGCGTGGCTCTTCCGCCCCTTACCCCTGAACAGCGCGCAGCCGCGCTCGAAAAGGCCGCCGCGGCTCGCCGGGAGCGGGCCGAGGTCAAGAATCGACTCAAGCACTCCGGCGCCTCCCTCCACGAGGTCATCAAGCAGGGCCAGGAGAACGACGTCATCGGCAAGATGAAGGTCTCCGCCCTGCTCGAGTCCCTCCCGGGCGTGGGCAAGGTCCGCGCCAAGCAGATCATGGAGCGGCTCGGCATCTCCGAGAGCCGTCGGGTCCGGGGTCTCGGCTCCAACCAGATCGCGTCCCTTGAGCGTGAGTTCGGCGGCGGCGCCGCCTGACGTTCTCGGGCACTCCCGAGAACCTGGATAATCGCTGCATGGCAGCAGAGGTACGACCGCGGCTGACCGTGCTCTCCGGCCCCTCCGGGGTGGGCAAGAGCACGGTCGTCGCCCATATGCGCAAGGTCCACCCCGAGGTCTGGCTCTCGGTGTCGGCCACCACACGGAAGCCGCGCCCCGGCGAGCGCCACGGCGTCCAGTACTTCTTCGTCACCGACGAAGAATTCGACAAGTTGGTCGCCAACGGTGAGCTGCTGGAATGGGCGGAGTTCGCGGGCAATCGCTACGGGACGCCGCGGCAGGCGGTCCAGGACCGCCTCGAGGCCGGGGAGCCCGTGCTGCTCGAGATCGATCTTCAGGGGGCCCGGCAGGTCAAGGAGTCGATGGCGGACGCGCAGCTGGTGTTCCTCGCCCCGCCGAGCTGGGACGAGTTGGTCCGCAGGCTCACCGGTCGGGGCACCGAGGCCCCCGACGTCATCGAGCGCCGTCTCGACACGGCCAAGGTGGAGCTGGCCGCCGAGTCCGAGTTCGATACGACCCTGGTCAACACCTCCGTCGAGGACGTGGCGCGTGAGCTGCTAGCCTTGATGGCAGTTGTTTGATCTCTGATTATTCCCAGCAGTTTCTTCGGAAGGCTAGAGCGTGTCCTCTTCCATCACCGCGCCCGAGGGCATCATCAACCCGCCGATCGACGAGCTCCTCGAGGCCACCGACTCGAAGTACAGCCTCGTGATCTACGCGGCCAAGCGCGCGCGTCAGATCAACGCGTACTACTCGCAGCTCGGCGAGGGCCTGCTCGAGTACGTCGGTCCGCTGGTGGACACCCACGTCCACGAGAAGCCGCTCTCGATCGCCCTGCGCGAGATCAACGCGGGTCTGCTGACGTCCGAGGCCATCGAGGGCCCGGTCCAGTAGGCGCACCTCCCTTTTGCTCCAGGCCCGGCGGGGTGTCCGCCGGGCCTGTGGTGTGTCATAGGGGTGTACGGATCTGACAGGTACGAGGCGTCGGGAGCGGGGAGTTCCGTGGTGGACAAGCCGAAGGTCGTTCTGGGGGTGAGCGGTGGCATCGCCGCGTACAAGGCGTGCGAGCTGTTGCGGCGGCTGACGGAGTCCGGTCATGACGTGCGCGTCGTGCCCACGGCGTCGGCGCTGCAGTTCGTCGGTGCCGCGACGTGGTCGGCCCTCTCCGGGCACCCGGTCTCGACCGAAGTCTGGTCGGACGTCCACGAGGTCCCGCACGTGCGCATCGGCCAGGGCGCGGACCTCGTCGTGGTCGCACCGGCGACGGCCGACATGTTGGCGAAGGCCGCCCACGGCCTCGCCGACGACCTCCTGACGAACACCCTGCTCACGGCCCGGTGCCCGGTGGTCTTCGCGCCCGCCATGCACACCGAGATGTGGGAGCACCCGGCCACCCAGGACAACGTCGCGACCCTGCGCCGCCGTGGCGCGGTGGTCGTGGAGCCCGGGGTCGGCCGCCTCACCGGAGTCGACACCGGGAAGGGCAGGCTGCCCGAGCCCGGCGAGATCTTCGAGGTCTGCCGCAGGGTCCTGGCGCGGGGCGTCGCCGTACCGGACCTCGCGGGCCGCCACGTCGTGGTGAGCGCCGGGGGCACCCGCGAGCCGCTCGACCCGGTCCGCTACCTGGGCAACCGCTCCTCCGGCAAGCAGGGGTACGCCCTGGCGCGCACCGCCGCGGCCCGCGGCGCCCGGGTCACGCTCGTCGAGGCGAACACCGGGATGCCCGACCCGGCGGGCGTCGACGTCGTCCACGTGGGGACGGCGGTCCAGCTGCGCGAGGCCGTGCTGAAGGCGGCCCACGACGCCGACGCGGTGGTCATGGCCGCGGCCGTCGCGGACTTCCGTCCCGCCGCCTACGCCGAAGGTAAGATCAAGAAGAGGGACGGCCAGGAGCCCGCCCCCGTGGAGCTGGTGCGGAATCCAGACATTCTGGCGGAGATCTCGGCCGAGCGGGCCCGGTCGGGTCAGGTGATCGTGGGCTTCGCGGCGGAAACCGACGACGTGCTCGCGAACGGGCGGCAGAAACTCCAGCGCAAGGGCTGTGACCTGCTTGTCGTCAACGAGGTGGGGGAGCGCAAGACCTTCGGTTCCGAGCAGAACGAGGCCGTGGTCCTGGCGGCCGACGGCACTGAGACACCCGTGCCGTACGGGCCGAAGGAATCCCTGGCGGACGTGGTGTGGGACCTGGTGTCCCCGCGGCTCGTGTGACGTTTCGCTCACACTGAGGCGTCGGCGGGACACGGCGCCACGCCCATGAATTTGGGATGAATTTCTCATTCACCGGGTCGTTGCGCAATGCGCGGAAATCCCCCCGTGCGGCCGCAAGTGAGGAGCGAATGCCGCTGAGGACAAGGCGATTCTGCGGCAGTTTGCCTCCCGAAGAGCGAGACACCTGGTCCAACGGCCGGAAGCGACCGATAAACTGTCCCTCGGAACGACGCGGGGCGCAGCCCCCCGGCCGGTCCACCAATGATCAGCCAGCAGCCGCTGCAACCACAGGGAGCGATGTGTCCCGCCGTCTGTTCACCTCGGAGTCCGTCACCGAGGGGCACCCCGACAAGATTGCTGACCAGATCAGCGACACCATTCTCGACGCACTCCTGCAGGAGGACCCCACCTCCCGCGTGGCCGTGGAGACCCTGATCACCACGGGTCTCGTGCACGTGGCCGGAGAGGTGACGACCAAGGCGTGGGCGGACATCCCCACGCTGGTGCGCAACAAGATCCTCGAGATCGGCTACGACTCCTCCAAGAAGGGCTTCGACGGCGCGTCCTGCGGCGTCTCGGTCTCCATCGGCTCGCAGTCGCCGGACATCGCACAGGGCGTCGACACGGCCTACGAGAGCCGGGTCGAGGGCTCCGCCGCGGGCAGGGACACCGACGAGCTGGACAAGCAGGGCGCCGGCGACCAGGGCCTGATGTTCGGGTACGCGTGCGACGAGACGCCCGAGCTCATGCCGCTGCCGATCTACCTCGCTCACCGACTCTCCCGCCGGCTCTCCGAGGTCCGCAAGAACGGGACCATCCCGTACCTGCGCCCGGACGGGAAGACCCAGGTCACCATCGAGTACGACGGGGACAAGGCGGTCCGCCTCGACACCGTCGTGGTGTCCTCGCAGCACGCGTCCGACATCGACCTCGATTCGCTGCTCGCGCCGGACATCCGCGAGTTCGTCGTCGAGCACGTGTTGAAGCAGCTGGTCGATGACGGCATCAAGCTGGACACCGAGGGCTACCGACTGCTGGTGAACCCGACCGGCCGCTTCGAGATCGGCGGCCCCATGGGTGACGCCGGCCTGACCGGCCGCAAGATCATCATCGACACCTACGGCGGTATGGCCCGTCACGGTGGCGGCGCCTTCTCCGGCAAGGACCCGTCCAAGGTCGACCGTTCCGCCGCGTACGCGATGCGTTGGGTTGCCAAGAACGTGGTGGCCGCGGGGCTCGCCTCCCGCTGTGAGGTCCAGGTCGCGTACGCGATCGGCAAGGCCGAGCCGGTCGGTCTCTTCGTCGAGACCTTCGGCACCGCCGCGATCGACACCGACAAGATCGAGCACGCCATCGCCGAGGTCTTCGACCTCCGTCCGGCCGCGATCATCCGCGACCTCGACCTGCTGCGCCCGATCTACGCCCAGACCGCGGCGTACGGCCACTTCGGCCGGGAGCTCCCGGACTTCACCTGGGAGCGCACCGACCGCGTGGAGGCGCTGCGCGCCGCCGCCGGCTTCTAGGGGAACGGCTGATCCACGACGGCCCCGGACCGCCTGGTCCGGGGCCGTCGCCGTGCCCGCCCGCGGCCGTCGCCGGAGTCCCGCTGTCCGTGGGGTCTGATAGGTATGGGGCTGTGAGCAGCGACGACGACCGGCCCCAGGAGCCCGTGGACGGCGGTCCCGAGCAGCTTGCGCTCATCCGGGAGACCGTGCGGAAGGCGAAGGTGCCGCGGGCCAAACCCCGCACGTGGCGTGGTGCGGCCCTGGCCAAGGAGCGGCCGGTGGCCCGGGTCGTCGTGAACAAGGGCGTGCTCCACCTCGACCAGTTCTTCGACTACGCCGTGCCCGAGGAGCTTGACGCGGCGGCCCAGCCGGGCGTGCGGGTCCGTGTGCGGTTCGGAGCGGGGGCGCACCAAGTGCGGGAGGGGCGCCGGGAGGGCGGACGTCTGATCGACGGGTTCGTCGTCGAGCGGCGCGCCGAGTCGGACTACCCGGGACCCCTGGCCGCGCTCGCCGACGTCGTCTCGGCAGAGCCCGTGCTCAGCCCGGAGCTGCTCACCTTGGCCCGGGCCGTCGCAGACCGCTACGCGGGCAGCCTGGCCGACGTCCTGCAGCTCGCGGTGCCGCCCCGGAGCGCCCGCGCAGAGGCAAGGCCGTCCCCCGAGCCGCTGCCGCCGCCAGCGCCGCCCGAGGCGGGTAGTTGGGGGCGGTACGCCCGTGGTCCGGCGTTCCTGCAATCGCTGGCCGGCGGCGGTGCGCCACGAGCCGTGTGGACCGCGCTGCCGGGACCGCACTGGGCCGAGGAGCTGGCGCGGGCCGTGGCCGCGGCCCTGGCGTCCGGCCGGGGCGCCCTGGTGGTCCTGCCCGACGGGCGGGCGGTCGCACGGGTCGACGCGGCCCTCACCGGGCTGCTCGGCGAGGGCCGGCACGCAGTGCTGACCGCCGAGGCGGGGCCCGAGAAGCGTTACGGGCAGTGGCTCGCCGTACGGCGAGGCTCACGCCGGGCGGTGATCGGTACCCGGGCCGCGATGTTCGCGCCCGTGGCGGACCTCGGGCTGGTCGCGATATGGGACGACGGCGACACCAGCCACAGCGAGCAGCACGCTCCGCTCCCGCACGCGCGCGAGGTGCTGCTGCTCCGTGCGGCACACGACCGGTGCGCCTTCCTGCTCGGCGGTACGAGCTGCACGGTCGAGGCCGCCCAGCTCGTCGAGACGGGCTGGGCGCGGCTGTTGGCCGCCGACCGGGAGCAGGTGCGCCGTGCTGCACCGCTGGTCCGCACCGTCGGGGACGGGGAGCTCGCCAGGGACGAAGCGGCACGGGCCGCCCGGCTTCCGACACTGGCCTGGCAGACGGTGCGGGACGGCCTGCGGTCGGGGCCGGTCCTGGTCCAGGTGCCCCGACGCGGCTACGTGCCCAGGCTGGCCTGCGAACGCTGCCGCGAACCCGCGCGGTGCGGGCACTGCTCCGGCCCTGTGGAGGCGTCCGGCCAGCGGGACCTGAGGTGCGGCTGGTGCGGCCGGGACGCCACGGCGTGGCACTGCCCGGAGTGCGGTTCCGTCAGGCTGCGCGCCCAGGTCGTGGGGGCCCGGCGCACCGCGGAGGAGCTGGGCCGGGCCTTCCCCGCGGTCCCCGTGCGCACGTCCGGGCGGGACCACGTGCTGGACTCGGTGCCCGCGCACCCCGCGCTGGTGGTCAGCACGCCGGGCGCCGAGCCGGTCGCGGACGGCGGGTACGCGGCGGCGCTGCTCCTGGACGGCTGGGCGATGCTCGCCCGCCCCGACCTCCGGGCGGGCGAGGAGGCGCTCAGGCGCTGGATGGACGCGGCATCGCTGGTGAGGGGCCAGGCGGAGGGCGGGAGGGTCGTGGTGGTCGCGGAGCCGACGCTGAGGCCGGTGCAGGCACTGGTGCGTTGGGACCCGGTGGGTCACGCCCAGCGGGAGCTGGCCGAGCGTGCCGAGCTGGGTTTCCCGCCGGTGTCCCGGATGGCGGCGGTGACGGGGCGTCCGGACGCGGTGACCGCGTTCCTGGCCGGTGCGGAGCTACCCGCGGACGCCGAGGTGTTGGGGCCCGTGCCCTTGCCTCCGGTGGAGCCCGGTCGGCCGCGCAGGTCCGGTGACCCCCCGCCGGGTGAGCGTTGGGAGCGCGCGCTCTTGCGGGTGCCGCCGGGGAGCGGCGCGACGCTGGCCGCCGCCCTCAAGGCGGCCCAGGCATCCCGCCTCGCCCGTGGCGGCGGCGATCCCCTGCGGATCCGGATCGACCCTCCGGACATCGGCTGACGTCCCGTCCGCCGGCCGGGTCCGGTCGCGCCGGGGGTGCCGGCCGGCGCCTCGTCGTCCCCGACGCGTGGTGCCGGTCTCCCCGTGGTCTGCGGGCGGACGACGTCGTACCGTCAGCCGGCGTGCACGGATCCGCCCCGGCGCACCACGGGGGAAAGCGCGCCGGGGCGGCCGGGCGGGAGGTCAGCCGTTGCGCGGGCCGGGGAATGCGCTCGGCCGGACCTCCTCGCGTACCGGATGGACGCTCGGCGTCGGCTGCGGCGGCATGGAACGTGCGGCGGGGACCGCGGGCGCCACGGGCAGGGTGCGCGTCGCGCCCGGCTCCGCCACAGGGACGGGCTCGGCGCCACCGGGCTGCGGCGTGGTCCGCCGGGACCCGTAGCGACGGTGCACCGCCTGCTTCGTGACGCCGAGTGCCGAGCCCACCGCGTCCCATGAGAAGCCCAGGGATCGGTCGAAGTCCACCGCCGCGGTCACCAACGTCTCGACGCTGTCCCGCAGTTCCTGGGCCAGGCGGACGGTAGGGGCGGGAGCCCTGCCGTACACGACGAAGCCCGTGGAGGGACCGGAGCGACGTGGGCGGTACACGTTGCCCAACTGGGCCGTGAGCGTACGCAGAGCGTCCACCTGCCGGCGGACCCGCTCGATGTCCCGCACCAACAGATGCAGGCTTGCTCGGGCTTGGGCGTCGTGGGTTGCGTGGTCGGCCATCAGATCTCCTAGCAAGGGGACCACCGACTTGGGCCGGTGGGGGATTGCTTTGCAGCGCTGTTCTGACCTCGGCTGTGTGCACGGGTCCGCAGCGCATCGCGAAGTGGTAGCGCCTTGGTTGTGGCGAGAGGCGATCGTCGGGAGTCGCTGAACCTACGCGTCCCACCGGACGTCAAGCGGCGGTTCGAGGTACGCGCCGAGCGCGTGGACACCTCGATCAACGTCGCCGTCTGCGTGCTCCTCCCCGAGGGACTCCGCGCCGAGCGGAGGCGCGAGCGGTGATCCGCGCGTACACGTTCCTCCTGCGGCCCACCGAGAGCCGGGCGGCGGCGCCGGGCGAGATGCTGCGGGATCACTGCTCGCTGTACAACGGCGCGCTCCAGGAACGCCGGGACGCCTACCGGCACGCATCGAAGACGAGCATCACTCACGGGGGCCGGTCCGCCCAGCTCAAGGACGTCCGCGCGTTCGACCCCGAGCGCCGGGGCCGCTGGTCGTTCTCCGGCCGGCAGGCCACCCTGCGCCGCCTCGACGAGGCGTTCCAGGCGTTCTTCCGCCGCGTCAAGGCCGGGCGGACGCCTGGCTACCCGCACTTCGAGGGTATCGGCCACTTTGACACCGTGACCGTCCCCGGGGACGGCGACGGCTGCCGCTGGGACTCCACCCCCCACGATCCCGTCGCCCGCGTGCGCCTCCGAGGCATCGGGCACATCCGCGTGCACCGGCACCGCCGCGTGCGCGGCCGGAGCAGGACGATCAGCGTGAAGCGCGAAGGCAACCGTCGGCACACCGTCCTGGTCTGCGACGACGTACCCGCCGACAATCCCGGGCCCGACCTCGAGACCGACGGCGCGTTCCCGGTGAACGGCGCCGCCAAAGCCGGGCTCAACCGCGTTGCCCTCGAAGCGGGTTGGGGGGTGTTCCTCGCGATCCTCGCCGACAAGGCTGAAAGCGCCGGTCGGACCGTCCTCGCCGTGGACCCCCGCAACACCTCCCGCACGTGCCCGTCGTGCGGGCACACCGCGAAGGAGAACCGGGCCGGCCAAGCACAGTTCCCGTGCACGGCGTGCGGGTTCACGGCGAACGCGGACCACGTCGGAGCAACGAACGTCCCCGACAGGGCCGGGCCGGCCTTCTGCGACGTGGCCTAGCCACCGACCCAGGAAGCCCGCGCGCCTACGCGTGGGTGGAGTCACGAACAAGCCTCTCGAACCGGCGTTGTCAGGGGCTGGACCGCGTCGGGGCGGCCCGTTTCGGTCAATCTGTCTTGACCAACGCTCTACTGGGCGTTCTGGTCACGGTGCAGGTGTGTGAGGGCATATGCGCGGGGGCTCGCTGCTGTCCGTGCGCCCCCCGCCGCCGAGCCAAATAGACTGGTGCGTCGCGCTTCCCCGGCACACAGAGCGAGGTATTCCCGTGAAACTTGTCTTCGCAGGCACCCCCGAGGTCGCCGTACCCGCCCTGGACGCCCTGATCGCCTCGGACCGGCACGAGGTCGCGGCCGTCGTCACCCGGCCCGACGCCCCCGCGGGCCGCGGCCGTCGGCTGGTCGCCAGCCCGGTCGCACAACGAGCCGAGGAGGCCGGGATCGAGGTGCTCAAGCCGGTCAAGCCGCGCGACGAGGACTTCCTCGCCCGGCTGCGCGAGATCGCGCCGGACTGCTGCCCGGTCGTCGCGTACGGGGCTCTGCTGCCCCGCGTCGCCCTGGACGTTCCCGTCCACGGCTGGGTCAACCTGCACTTCTCGCTGCTGCCCGCGTGGCGCGGCGCCGCACCCGTGCAGCACGCGATCCTGGCGGGCGACGAGATGACGGGCGCGTCCACCTTCCAGATCGAGGAGGGGCTGGACTCCGGGCCGGTCTACGGGGTGATCACCGAGCACGTGCGGTCCACCGACACCAGCGGTGACCTGCTCACCCGCCTCGCCTTCGCGGGTGCGGGGCTGCTCGCCGCGACGATGGACGGCGTCGAGGACGGCACGCTCAAGGCCGTCCCGCAGCCCGCCGAAGGAGTCACCCAAGCCCCGAAGATCACCGTGGAGGACGCCCACGTCGACTGGTCCGCACCCGCGCTGCGCGTGGACCGCGTCGTCCGCGGCTGTACCCCCGCGCCGGGGGCCTGGACCGTGTTCCGCGGGGAGCGGCTGAAGCTGGTCTCGGTGAAACTGCTCCCGGACAGCACGGAACTGTCGCCCGGCCGGCTCGTCGCCGGCAAGAACAACGTCTACGCCGGGACCGGCTCGCACGCCGTCGAGCTGTTGTGGGTGCAGCCCCAGGGCAAGAAGCCGATGCGCGCGGCGGACTGGGCACGCGGGGTACGGATCGTCCAGGGGGAGAGGCTCGGCGTCTAGGCTCGCGTCCGGTGGCCGGGGACGCCTCGGTGCGCGCGACTCCCGGCGCCGTCCCGCACGCTGCGGCCGCGGGCGCCCGCCGCACGGACGAGGGCCGGGACTCTCCCGAGCAGGGACTACGCTGAGGGGGTTCGACCCTTTCGAAACGCGGAGCACCTTTGAGCGAGCAGAGCCGTCGCCGTCCCCACAAGCCCTACCGCCGCCCGAAGAAGGACCCCGTGCGGATCCTCGCCTTCGACGCGCTACGGGCGGTCGACGAGCGGGACGCGTACGCCAACCTCGTACTGCCCCCGCTGCTGCGCAAGGCGCGTGAGCAGGGCGACTTCGACAGCCGTGACGCGGCGCTCGCCACCGAACTGGTCTACGGCACGCTACGCCGCCAGGGCACGTACGACGCGATCATCGCCAGTTGCATCGACCGTCCGCTGCGCGAAGTCGACCCGCCCGTGCTGGACGTGCTCTCGCTCGGTGCCCACCAGTTGCTGGGCACCCGCATCCCGACCCACGCCGCGGTGTCGGCCAGTGTGGAACTGGCCCGCGTGGTGCTCGGTGACGGCCGGGCGAAGTTCGTCAACGCCGTGCTGCGCAAGGTCTCCCAGAACGACCTCGACGGCTGGCTGGAGCGCGTCGCACCACCCTACGAACAGGATGCGGAAGACCACCTCGCCGTGGTGCACTCCCACCCCCGGTGGGTCGTCTCCGCGCTGTGGGACGCGCTGGGTGGCGGCCGGGCCGGGATCGAGGACCTGCTGGAAGCCGACAACGACCGGCCGGAGGTGACGCTGGTCGCCCGTCCCGGGCGGTCCACCCGGGACGAACTGCTCGACCTGCTCGGCGAGGACTCCGGACTGCCGGGCCGCTGGTCGCCTTACGCCGTGCGACTTGCGGAGGGCGGCGAGCCGGGCGCGCTGGGCCCCGTCCGCGAGGGCCGCGCCGGTGTCCAGGACGAGGGAAGCCAGCTGGTGGCGATCGCCCTGGCCAACGCGCCGCTGGACGGACCTGACGCACGCTGGCTCGACGGCTGCGCGGGGCCCGGTGGCAAGGCCGCCCTGCTGGGCGCGCTGGCCGCCGAGCGCGGCGCCGCCCTGCTGGCCGCCGAGAAGCAGCCGCACCGGGCCCGGCTGGTGGAGAGGGCGTTGGCCGGCAACCCCGGTCCGTACCTGGTCGTCACCGCGGACGGCACGCGACCGCCGTGGCGGCCCGGATCGTTCGACCGGGTCCTGGTCGACGTCCCCTGCTCGGGTCTCGGTGCCCTGCGCCGCCGCCCCGAGGCACGGTGGCGGCGCAGGCCCGAGGACCTCGACGGTTTCGCCCCGCTCCAGCGTTCCCTGCTGCGCGAGGCGCTGAAGGCGGTCCGGGTCGGCGGTGTCGTCGGCTACGCGACCTGCTCGCCGCACCTCGCCGAGACCCGGGTGGTCGTGGAGGACGTCCTGAAGGGGCGTGGTGGCGCCCCCGCCGCGGCCGAGTGGATCGACGCCCGCCCCCTGATGACGGGCGTCCCGTCGCTCGGCGAGGGGCCCGACGTACAGCTCTGGCCACATCTGCACGGCACGGACGCGATGTACCTGGCGTTGCTGCGGCGTACCGCCTGACGGCTGCCGACGCCGGGCGGTACGGACTGCCCGGGGGCACCGCGCCCGTGGCGGGCGCGGCGGGGCCGCCCGCGCCGCATGCCGCCGTCGAGGGTGACAAGGACGATCCCGTCGGGTGTCGGGCCTCGGGTGTCGGGCGGCCGGCACGCCGTCGACCCGGACCGCGAGGTCCTGGGGGCCGCCGCGGACGCGGTTCCTCCGACGTGCTCCGGCCTCGGCGCAGCCGCCGGGAACCGGGCGGTGAAGGCCCTGCGGCGCATGGGGGCGCCCCTCCCGCGCGCGGCCCGGTCGCACCTCCGGCATCGGTGGGGCGCGTGGTCGGGGTCCGGCGGCCAGGTCGTCGCGAGGGCTGAGCCCCCGGACCGGCGGGGGCTGGACCCGACCGGTGGGGGCTGGACCCCGGACCGGTGGAGGACCGGGCCCCTGCCCAGTGGCGTGCGGGCGACCGGGCCCGGAAAAATGCCGGGATCGCACCGTCTGCGGGGATCCCGGCGTGCGTCCGGGCCGGGGGCCGCTCCCTTCGTCACCCACCGGGGCGGGGAAGCGGGCGGGAGCATGGCAGTCTTGGCACATGGCCCAGATCAATCCCAGCATCCTGTCCGCCGACTTCGCCCGGCTCGCCGAGGAGGCACAGGCCGTCGAAGGCGCCGACTGGCTCCACGTCGACGTCATGGACAACCACTTCGTGCCGAATCTGACGCTGGGCGTCCCGATCGTCGAATCGCTCAGCCGCGCCACCGGCACGCCGCTGGACTGCCATCTGATGATCGAGGACCCGGACCGTTGGGCGCCGCAGTACGTGGAGGCCGGCGCGGGCTCGGTGACCTTCCACGTCGAGGCCGCGGCCGCGCCCGTGCGGCTGGCGCGCGAGATCCGGGCCAAGGGTGCGCGCGCCGCGATGGCGCTCAAGCCCGCCACCCCCATCGAGCCCTACGAGGACCTGCTCCCCGAGCTCGACATGCTGCTGATCATGACCGTGGAGCCGGGCTTCGGCGGTCAGGCGTTCCTGGACATCATGCTCCCCAAGATCCGCCGTACCCGGGAGCTGATCAACAAGCACGGCCTGGAGTTGTGGCTGCAGGTCGACGGCGGAGTCTCGGAGGCCACCATCGAGCAGTGCGCCCAGGCGGGCGCCGACGTCTTCGTCGCGGGATCGGCCGTGTACGGGGCCGAGGACCCGTCCGAGGCGGTCCGCTCGCTCCGTGCCAAGGCGGACCTGACCATCGCCTCGGCACCCTGGGCGTGCAACCACTGAGCCACGCTTAAGTGAACGGAGCCCGACTGGGCTGATCAACGATCCCGGGATCTGACAGGATGACGGTTCCGGAGTGTGAACAGCAGTGAGGAGATCGCGGTGTCTGCTATGTCGGCGGGACGGTCGGCCCTGCGGATGGGACCCGCGGAGCTGGTGCAGGCGGCGGCCATGGCCCGACGCTTCTACCTGGAGGGAAAGTCCAAGATCCAGATCGCGGAGGAGTTCGGCGTCAGCCGCTTCAAGGTCGCCCGCGTCCTGGAGACCGCCCTCGAGCGCGACCTGGTGCGGATCGAGATCCGCGTCCCCGCCGAGCTGGACGCGGAGCGCTCCGACGCGCTCCGCGCACGCTACGGCCTGCGGCACGCGGTCGTCGTCGAATCCCCGGCCGAGGGCGAGGACGAGTCCCCCGACCCGGAGAACCTCGGCGAGACCGCCGCGGACCTGCTCGGCGAGCTGGTGACCGAGGGCGATGTGCTCGGCCTCGCCTGGGGGCGTTCGACCATCCACATGGCTGCCGCGTTGGACCGGCTGCCGCCGTGCACGGTCGTCCAGCTCACCGGTGTGTACGACGCCGGGACCGCCGAGCGCGGCTCGGTGGAGGCGGTGCGGCGTGCCGCCCAGGTTTCGGGCGGCGAAGCCCACCCCATCTACGCACCGATGCTGCTGCCGGACCCGGCGACGGCAGCCGCCCTGCGGAACCAGACGGGCATCGCCCGGGCCTTCGAGTACTTCGACAAGGTGACCGTCGCCTGCGTCTCGATCGGCTCCTGGGAGCCGGGCATCTCGACGGTGCACGACATGTTGACCGACGAGGAGCGTGCACACTACGCGTCGCTCGGCGTGGCGGCGGAGATGTCGGCGCATCTCTTCGACGCGGACGGCCGCCGGGTCGGCCGCGACCTGGGTGAACGGTGCATCACGGTGGAGGCCGACCGGCTGCGCCGGATCCCGGAGGTCGTTGCCATCGCGGGCGGCCAGCGCAAGGCGGCGGCGATCGGTGCGGTGCTCAGGTCCGGACTGGTGACCAGTCTGGTGACCGACATGGCCGCGGCGGACTACCTGCTGACGGAGACGGGCCCGGGACCGCGCCCGGCACTGGACCGGGCCGACCCCGACGACTGACGCCGCCCGCCCGCCTCGAGGCCGTGGCCGGCGGTCGGCCCTGCGCCCGTGCCCCGGCGTCCGAGCGGTCACCGACCGGGCGCCCGGTCGTGCCCCGGCTTCACGGCGCGGCGGCCGGCTCCAGGCGGTAGAGGCGCCGTGCGTTCCCCGCGGCCAGGAGCTCCGCCACGCGTCCTGCGTCCTCCTGCGACCAGGCACCGGACGACGTCCAGTCGTCCAGGAGACGGCCCAGCGCCTCGGCGAAGACCCGCGCGCCCACGACGTAGAGCTCGGGGAGCCCGAAGGCGTCGCTGGAGTAGAGCATCTTGCCGAACGGGGTGAGTTCCAGCGCCTCGGCGAGTACGGCGGCGGCCCGGGCCCCCGTGTGGGACAGGGCCAGCCCCACGTCCGCGTACACGTGCGGAAAGACGTTGGCAAGGTAGGCCGCGTGGCGGTGGTACGGGTAGCCGTGCAACAGCACCAGCGGGCAGCCGTAGGGTCCGACCGCCCGGATGAAGTCGGTGAGCAGGAGCGGGTCGCAACGGTCGAGCCGCAGGTCGGGGTCACCGAATCCGGTGTGGAGCTGCAGCGGCAGACCCGTGCGCACCGCCGACCACAGTAGGTGGCGCAGCAGCACGGGATCCGTGATCCGCCCACCCGGCCCACGGGACTCCAGCCAGCGCGAAGCCGCACCGAGCACGTCCCCGGTCGGCGGCGGATCGGGGTGCAGGCCCAGGCCGTGGCGGTACGCGGCGATCGACTTGAACCCCGTCGCGGTGGCCGCGGAAGCCGCGACCACCCTGTCGAAGACGGCGACGAACGCCTCGGCGTCCGGTTCCGCGTCCGCCGTACGCTCGGCCAGCGACTCCAGCCGCACGATCGTGCCCGCCCTGGCCCCGCCGAGCTCCGCCAGCTCTCCGGGGCCCGTGAGGTCGCCGGGCAGCCCGGTGTCGACGAGGTACGTGCCGGTGCCGCTCGCCCCCAGCAGCAGCCGCGTCGCCTCCATCGCACCGAGCTCCCGTCGGCGCGCCAGGTAGCTGTCGGGAGGGCAGTGGGCCTCCAATCCGAGCAGTGGGGGGCACCAGCGCCGCACCGCGAAGCCCAGCTGGGTGTCGAAGAAGCTGGTTCCCGGGGCGGCCGGGGCGTCGGACTCGGTCAGGTACGAGGTGAATTCCTCGTCGTCGGGACCGTGGCGCAGCACCCCGTGGCAGTGGTGGTCGACGAGGGAGGGCAACGCGGGCGCCATTCAGTACCGTCCGCGCGTCGCGTCGGCGATCTCCTGAGGGGTCTTCCCCTCGAAGAGCTCGGCCTCCGCCCGGCGCACAGCGACGACCGCGTCGAACAGGGCGTCGCCCAACGCCTCCCGCAGCACCTCCGAGCGGCCGAAGTGTTCCACGGCCTCCGGTAGCGATCTCGGCAGCCGCGGTGGTGCCGGGGTCCCGCTCCCCGCCGCCGGGTCGCCCTGGACGGGCGGCGGCAGGGAGGCCTTCCTTTCGAGGCCCGCCAGGCCCGCGGCGATGACCGCACCCGTGACCAGGTACGGGTTGGCCGCCGCGTCGAAGCACTTGACCTCCGCGTTCGCGCCGTTCGGGTCGTCCGGGGCGCCGGTGATGAAGCGCAGCGCCGCCTCGCGGTTCTCCAGGCCCCAGCATTGGAACGCCCCCGCCCAGCGGGAGGGTTCCAGCCGCAGGTAGCTCGCCGGGGTCGGCGCGCCGATGGCGAGCAGCGCGGGCAGGGCGTCGAGCACGCCGGCCAGGAACGCCTCGCACGCACTGGTCATCCCGAAGGGGCCGTCGCCGTCCCGGCACAGGTTGTGGTCCTCCCGCCACAGGCTCAGGTGCAGGTGCCCGCCGTTGCCGACGCCGCCGGCCGTCACCGCCGGCCCGAACAGCGCCGTGAGGCCGTGGCGCAGGGACACGGCGCGGATCGTCTCGCGGACGAGGACGGCGAGGTCCGCCGCGCCCACCGGGTCCGACGGGGCGACCGACACCTCGAACTGCCCTGCGGCGTACTCCGGGTGGATCTGCAGCACGTCGACGCCCTGGGACACCAGGGTGCGCATCAGCTCCCGCACGTAGTCGGAGAGCTCGACCACCCGCGCCATCCCGTATGCCGGTCCGGTGCACGGGACCGCTCCGTCGCGCAGCACGGTCCATTCGGTCTCGAAACCCATCCGCAGGTCGACCGCCTGGGCCGCGGCCCGTTCGGCCATGCGCCGAGCGAACAGGCGTTGGCAGGCGGCGTACGGCTCTCCCTGCTGGTCGTACCGGTCGACCGGGGCCCACGCCCAGCCCGGTTGCGCCGAGAGGACGGTCAGCCGTTCGAGGTCGGGGACGAGTCTCAAGTCGCCGTCGGGACCGCCGATGTGGGAGCTGGTGGTGATCGAGTCGTCCACGAGGTAGACGTCGAACACGGGAGACATGCCGACGCCGCGCGTGGCGGCTTGGGGCAGCCGGCCGGCGGGGACGGTCTTGACCCGGGTGAGGCCTGCGACGTCCACCCAGGTCAGGGCCACGCCGTGGACGTTCTCGGCCATCAGGCGGGCGGATTCCTGGCGGGCGCGCTCTGTGTCGTCACTGTGCTGCACGGGCATTGCCTACCCCTCGGGCACCGACTTCACCACCTTCACCACGCGACCGTGGGCGTGCCGCATGGCCGCCACGCGTGGAGGGGAGGTCTACTACGGAGGGTTCCGGTACGCAGGACCAACGACGAGACGTCAGGAGGTGTGCCGATGCGGAACGACCCCCTCGCGCCGCTGTTCGGCGCGGCTGCCGGTCGGAACATCACGGTGCTCGACCTCCACGGCGTCGTGGACAAGGTCGCCTTCATGGACCGGTGTGCGGTCGACCTCGGGCTCCCGGCGTGGTTCGGGCGCAACTGGGACGCGCTCGCGGACTGCCTCACGGACCTGCCCGGCGAGCAGGGCGCGCTCGTCCTGGTCCACCGCTGGCAGGGGTACGCGGCAGCCCGCCCCGACGAGTGGGGGACCGCCCAGGACGTTTTCGCCCGAGCGGTCGACACGATGCCGGGACGGCTCGTGGTGTTGATCGCTCTTGGAGGATCCGACGAGGGCACGTTGCGAGGTCCTGGATAATCGACCCGGGCGGTTCGAGCTCCCTGCCGTGGGAGAATGAAGTACGTGCGTCTTCCCCGGCTGTACTGCCCGGGGGTCACTCCGATCGACTGGGATGTTCTGCACGTGCGTTTCCTCAATGACCTCAAGCCGCCGTACGACCTGACGTACGACGATGTGTTCATGGTGCCGAGCCGCTCGGCCGTGGGCTCCCGCCAGGGCGTCGACCTCGCCTCCCCGGACGGATCGGGGACCACGATCCCGCTGATCGTCGCCAACATGACCGCGATCGCAGGCCGCCGGATGGCCGAGACCGTGGCCCGCCGGGGCGGCCTCGTCGTCATCCCGCAGGACATTCCGATCGAGGTCGTCACCGAGGTCGTCTCCTGGGTGAAGACGCGCCACCTCGTACTCGACACCCCCATCGTGCTGACCCCCCACCAGACCGTCGCCGACGCGCTGTCCCTGCTGCCGAAGCGGGCGCACGGTGCCGGGGTCGTCGTCGACGCGGAGCACCGGCCGGTGGGCATCGTCACCGAGCACGACCTGTCCGGGGTGGACCGCTTCACCCAGCTGTCCGAGGTCATGTCCAAGGACCTGCTGCGGATCGACGCGGACATCGAGCCGCGCGAGGCGTTCATCACGCTCGACAACGCCAACCGCAAGATCGCTCCTGCCGTGGACCGCGACGGCAGGCTGGCGGGCGTGCTGACCCGCAAGGGTGCCCTGCGCGCCACGCTCTACACCCCGGCGACCGACGCCGGCGGCAGGCTGCGGATCGCCGCCGCCGTCGGGATCAACGGCGACGTCGCGGGCAAGGCCAAGCAGCTCCTCGACGCGGGTGTGGACACCCTCGTCGTGGACACGGCCCACGGCCACCAGGAATCCATGATCTCGGCGATCAGGGCCGTCCGCGGTCTCGACCCGCAGGTGCCCGTCGCCGCGGGCAACATCGTCGCCGCCGAGGGCGTCAGGGACCTCGTCGAGGCGGGCGCGGACATCATCAAGGTCGGTGTGGGTCCGGGCGCCATGTGCACCACCCGCATGATGACCGGCGTGGGCCGTCCGCAGTTCTCCGCCGTGCTGGAGTGCGCCGCCGAGGCGAAGAAGTTCGGCAAGCACGTGTGGGCGGACGGCGGTGTCCGCCATCCCCGCGACGTCGCCATGGCGCTCGCCGCGGGCGCGTCCAACGTGATGGTCGGCTCCTGGTTCGCCGGCACGTACGAGTCTCCCGGTGACCTTCAGCAGACCGCCGACGGGCGGCTCTACAAGGAGTCCTTCGGCATGGCGTCCGCCAGGGCGGTCCGCAACCGCACGAGCGAGGAGTCGTCGTACGACCGGGCGCGCAAGGCCCTGTTCGAGGAGGGCATCTCCACCTCGCGGATGTTCCTCGACCCGGCCCGGCCGGGCGTCGAGGACCTGATCGACTCGATCATCGCGGGCGTCCGTTCCTCCTGCACCTACGCCGGCGCCGGCTCGCTGGAGGAGTTCGCCGAGAAGGCCGTCGTGGGCGTACAGAGCGCCGCCGGATACGCCGAGGGCAAGCCGCTGCACGCCAGCTGGAGCTAGGGCGTGTTGCGAAAGCAGCTCCGTCCGCCCTGGTAGGACCCGCAACGGCCCGTGGGCACGCTGGGCCGTTGCCGTTGCCGTTGCCGTTGCCGTTGCCGTTGCCGTCCGCCGGTCCGGGGACCACGCTGCTTGAGGTCCTTCCGGCACGGTCGGCGGCCCGCCCGGGGGTTTCCCGCCCGGGCCGGACGGTCGTCCGGTCGTGCTCGCGCAGCGTGCTGCCGGAGAGGTGCGCCGGTCGCCTCGACCGCTCGGGGACGACCCCGGCTGCCCGGAGGGTGGTGACCGGTCGGCGCCGGGCGTGCGGCCCCCGGTGGTCGTCGAGCACGGCACGGCGGCATCCAGGCCGTCCCCTCGGTGCCTCTGATCCCGGTGGGCATCGACCGCCGGGATCAGAACGACCAGGTGCGCCGGAGACGGTGACTGGTGGTCAGTGCGAAGCCCGCCCCGACGCAACGTGCCGTCAGCTCCGTTCGGGCCGGCCGCGACCGGCCCGCTCAGGCTGCGATCCGGCAGGTCCGTCCGGTGAACCCCGCGGTCCGCACGGCGTCCGCGACCGCCGCCGCGATCAGGGCGTGCCCTGCGTCGTTGGGGTGCAGCCCGTCCGCCAGGTGCCCGGCCGTCAGCAGGTCGAGCCCCGACAACAGCGCCAACCGTCCGTCCCCCGCAGCCACCAGTCCCCGGACGGCGTCCTCCATCGCCGTGCGCAAGTCGGCGAGGGTGGCGCCGAGGGGGTTCTCCGTCGATTCGGCCTCCGGGCGCAGCACGGGGGACAGCAACAGCAGGGGAGTGTCCGGATGCCCCCGGCGCACGAGCGTGATGAAGGCGCGGACCGTCTCGTAGAGCAGGGGCGCGCTGTACGGGGTGCGGGACCAGCAGTTGGTGCCGAAGGCGAGGGTGACCAGGTCGCCGGGGAGGCCCGCCAGGTGCTGTGCGACGGCGAGTTCGCCGCGCGCCCCGCCCGCGTAGCCGAGGTTGACGGTCTCCAGACCGAGGGTCCGGCCCGCCGTGGCGGGCCAGCTGTGCGCGGGACGCGTGGACCACCAGCCCTCCGTGATGGAGTCGCCGTGGACCAGCCAGCGGGGCCGGGCCGGGGCGGGGGCCAGGTGTCCGCCGACGCCCCGCAGGCCGAGGATCACCGGAGCCTGCGACTCGGGCGGATGGATCGTGAACGGGCCTTCCCCGGGCGGCAGCCCGATCGTCACCGTCGCCTCCTCGGCCGGTTCGGTGAATGACTCGTGCACGCACCGGTCGCCCTGCCACAGGGCGAAGCAGTGCGCGATGTCGCGTAGGGCGTCGGTCGCCCCCGGTACCTCGGCGCGGTAGCGCAGCTCGATCGCCCGCGCGGCGCCGGGCGAGGTGAACTCGACCTGCATGCCGATCGGCAGTGCGGCGCGCTCGCAGGTGTCCCACGGCAGTCCCGCCATGTCCGCCGGATCGGCCCGCACCGCACGCCGGCCGTCCCACCAGGCCACCCCGCGCAGGAAGGGGCGGGGGTCGAGCCAGCTCGTCTCGGGCGTCACGTCGCGCCTCCGATCGTCGGGTACGGAGACTTAGGTGCTACCCCGATGCGGACATTTCTGTCCCGTCACGTCCCCGGTTCCGCGACGGCGCCCGCATCGGACGGCCCCGGGCGCGGCGGCGGTCGCCCCCGGCATCGGTCCCGGTGCCGGCGGCCGTTCCTCCGTCGAAGCCTGCGGGCTCCCGGTCGGAGGGTCCGGGCAGCGACGACGCGCACGGTCCCCGGTGTCGCGTCCGGGTGGGGACGCGCCGGGGCGACCCCGCGTCGTGCGGCGGGGCGGAGGCCCCACCCGCGGCCACGCATCGGGAGGGGCCGCGACCACCGCTCCACCGGCCGATGGGGCGCCGAGGAGTGGCCGGATCGGTACGATGCACCATGCCGTCCGTGGCTTCCGCGGTGTGCTCCGGCAGGTCTGCCGGGGTGCCCGTGGACGAGTGGGGTCGCCCCGATGGGGTTACCGGCGGGAGCATTGCGCCACGCAGGAGGGATCGCGTAGCTTGACTGCCCCTACCGCGTGGTAACCGCCGCTGGCCGGTTGTCCCGATCGCCCTGGGGAGTTCATGCGCCGGCGTTTGCGCTATCCCACGATCCGTGGCCGGATCGTGGCCCTGACCGTCCTGCCGGTCGTCGCCCTGATGACGCTGTGGAGCTTCGCCATGGTGTCGGTCACGGGGGACCTGCGAGCCCTGATCCGGCTCCAGAGCGTCTACGAGGCGTTCGGCACCCCCGTGGACACGGCCGTCGGACAGATCCAGATCGAGCGGAGGATGACCGCCGCATACCTGGGAGCCGGACCGCGCGCTGGTGCGGCCACCGCCGGGCTCCTGGAACAGCAGCGCGCGACGGACCGCGCGGTGGACGCCATGCGCAAGGCGGTCGGCGACGAGGAGATGCGCGAGGAACTCTCCGACCGGCAGCGGCAGTCACTGGACACCATGGTCGGCGCGGCCTCGCGGCTGGAGCGACTGCGGGGACAGGTCGTCGACAGGTCGGTCACCTGGAACCAGGCCGTCGACGCGTACACCGCGATCATCGAGCCGACCTTTGACGTCCAGTCCCAGCTCACGGCGCTGCAAGCGGGGCAGCTCGCGCGCGAGGCACAGGTCGTGGTGGAGCTGGTGCGGGTACGGGAGTTCGTGTCACGGGAGGACGCGCTCGTGGCCGGAGCGCGCGCCGCCCGCCGACTCACCGACGCCCAGTACGACACGCTCACCGCCACCATCGAGGACCGGCGCGTCTTCCACCGCACCTACGTGGCCGACCTCCCGGAGGACTCCCGCGCGCTCTTCCGCGACTTCGAACGCGGCGCCGAGTACCGTGCGCTGACCACCGGCGAGGACGCCCTGCTGCGCGCGGGTGCCTCCGGCGCGGGCAGGGCCATGGCGACCGAGTCGTGGCGGACGACGACGGACCGGGCCGTCCAGCGCTACATGCTGCTGTGCACCGATGCGGCCCTCAACGCGGCGGAGCGGGGCCGGGCCTTCGCCTACCGGGAGATGGTCAAGGCGGCGGTCGTCGGCGTCGTCGGGCTCGTCGCGGTCGTGTTGTCCATCTGGCTCTCGGTCAGTGCGGGCCGGCGCATCGCGCGGCGGCTGGTGGCGCTCCGGGACGCCGCGGACGTACTGGCGACCCGGCAGCTTCCCGACGTCATGGAACGGCTCGGGGCGGGCGAGGCAGTCGACGCCGCCGTGGAAGCGCCTCCGATCGACTTCGGCGACGACGACCGCGAACCGGACGAGATCGCCCAGGTCGGACACGCGCTGAACACGGCCCGCCGCGCAGCCGTGGAAGCCGCGGTCAAGCAGGCGACGCTGCGGCGCGGCATCTTCGCCGTGCTGCTGAACATCGCCCGTCGCAACCAGGCACTCGTGCACCGTCAGGCGAAGCTGGTCGACACGCTGGAACGCCGGACCACCGACCCCGACACCCTCGAGGACCTCTTCCGGATCGACCATCTGACGACCCGCATGCGCCGTCATGCGGAGGGGCTGATCATCCTCTCGGGCGCCGCACCGGGGCGGCGCTGGCGCAAGCCGGTCCCCCTGGTCGACGTCGTGGCCGCGGCTGTCGGCGAGATCGAGGACTACACCCGTGTCGTCGTCCCACCGATGCCCGCCGTGGGCGTGGCCGCCGAAGCGGTGGCCGACGTGGTGCACCTGGTGGCCGAGCTCGTGGAGAACGCGACCGTGTTCTCCCCGCCGCACACCCAGGTGACGATGCGCACCGGGGCCGCCCGCAACGGTTTCGTCCTGGAGGTCGACGACCGCGGCCTCGGTATGGACAGTGAGGAACTCGCCCTCGCGCAGCGGACCCTGGCCCACCCGGGCGACTTCGATCCGGTCCAGGACGAACGCCTGGGCCTGTACATCGTGGGGCGGCTCGCGGCGCGGCACGGCATCACCGTCACGCTCACCCGCTCTCCGTACGGGGGTACCACCGCGGTCGTGCTGCTGCCGAACGCGATCACCGAACCGGTCGAGTCGCGGGACGGGTCGCCGGTCGAGGCACGGGACGGGTCGCAACCGGACACCGTGCCCCAGCCGGCACCGGCCGCTCCCCCGGTCCTCCTGCCCGAGCACGGTCGGCCGGACCCGCGGCCGGTGGCGGGCGGAGCGGTCATTCGCGCCCTGCCCGTACGGGGACGGCGGCGGGCGGGGGACTCCCCGTACGGCGACGGGGCGGAGCAGCACCGCGCTGCGGGCGACGGACCCGAGGCCGCGGCATCGCCCGGCGAAGCGGACGACGGCGTCCCGGTGCCCCGGGTGCCGACCAGCCCCACCCGTAGCTCCTCGCCTCCGGGCGTTCCCCGCGGGAAGGCCGCCGAGCCGGCGGGCACGGGCGACGGGGCCGCCGGCCGACCGGGCGGCGGCCCCACCACGGGCGGTGTTCCGGAGGCCGGACCGCGTGCCGCGGGACGACCGGACGGCGCAGAGGGCGACGCCGCGGCTCCCGGCCCACCCGGGCTCCCCGTGAGGACGCGGCAGACTGCCCCCACGGAGGCGCAGCAGGACCCTCCGGCGAGGTCCGGTGCGTCGAGCGGGTCCGGTGCGTCGGGCTCGGCCGGCACGCCGTCTCCGGATTCCGGTTCCCGCGCAGGGGCCCTGCCCACCCGGGTGCGCCAGGCATCCCTCGCCGCGCCCCTGCGGGAGGAGCCGGTCGAGCCGGCACAGGACCGCCCCAGCCGGGAGGTCAGCCCCGAGGAGATGCGCGCCATCTTCGGCGCGTTCCAACGAGGCCTCGACCGGGGCCGCAACGCCGATCCGGAACAGGCCGGGGGCTTCCGCACCAACGAGGAAGGGACGGGCCACGATGGCTGACCCGAACGACAGAGACCACACCGGCGATGCCGACCACACCCCCGCGGGCGACCTCGGTTGGCTGCTGGACGACCTGCTGGCGCGGACGGACCACGTCCGGCAGGCGGTGCTGCTGACCTCCGACGGCCTGGTCACCTGTGCTTCCCGTGGGATGCCCGCGCGTGACATCGAGCATCTCTCCGCCGTGTGCGCGGGATTCCACAGCCTGGCCAAGGAAACGGGTTCCCGCTTCGCAGCCGGGAAGGTCCGGCAGACCATGGTCATGCTCGACGGCGCGTACCTGTTCATCACCCCGGCGGGCGACGGCAGCAGGCTCGCCGTCCTCAGCGACATCGAGACCGACGTCGGGCAGCTGGCCCATGAGATGTCACTTCTGGTCAAGCGGGTCGGTCGGCACCTGGCCGTGCCCGTGCGCTCGGTCTCCGAGGCGAGGCCGTCGACTCCTAGCCCGTGAGCGACCACTGGTACGAGGAGGACACCGGGTCGATGGTGCGGCCCTACACCGTGACCCGGGGCCGGACCCGGCCTGCCGCAGAGCACCACGTCGATCTGATGTCCCTGGTCACGGCGGTGGAATGGGACCGGCCCACCCCGCAGCTCGACCACGCCCGCAGCGCGCTGCTGGAGCTGGTCCGCCGAGGTGCGCGCCCGGTCGCGGAGGTCGCCGCCGACGCCGATCTGCCCCTCACGGTGGTCCGGGTGTTGGTCGTCGACCTGGTCGAAGCCGGACTGGTCCGCGTGTCGGCGCCGACCGGTCCGCAGGGAGTGCGCGACCCCCTCCTCCTCAGGGAGATCGCCGACCGACTGCGCGAACTCTGAACGCTTTTGCGCAGCTGTGCAACGTTCCTCCGTGGCATCCGGAACCACGCAACGATCTTGCGCTGGTGCGCAAAGCTCGTCCATTACGAGCGGGAACGCCTGCCTCGTAAGGTCCTCGCTGTACGTGGAGTGGCGGGGACCGTCTGCTCGGCGGTTCCCCGCGCTCAGGGCTGCTCAGCCATGCCCGCGCACGGGCCGCCGCGGTCGCCGCCCTCGATAGGCAGCGATAAGGAGCCTCCCCAAAGTGTTGGACAACGGCGCAGCGCCCCCCGTCACTCCCCAACAGGACGCCACCGTCCCGGCCGCCGGCCTCGGTGGCCGCCTGATGCGCCGCAAGCCGGTCGAGCAGCTCGTCGCCGAGGGCGGCCAGGGCGAAGGCGGCAGTCTGCGCCGTTCGCTGACGATGTGGCAGCTGACGATGATCAGCATTGGCGCCACCCTCGGCACCGGGATCTTCGTCGTGCTGGGCGAAGCCACCCCGCTGGCCGGCCCGGCCGTGGCGATATCGTTCGTCGTCGCCGGACTCACCGCCCTGTTCTCCGCACTGTCGTACGCCGAACTGGCCGGCGCGGTCCCGGTTTCGGGCTCTTCCTACTCGTACGCCTACGCGACGATGGGCGAGCTCATCGCCTGGATCTGCGGCTGGTGCCTGGTGCTGGAGTACGGGGTGTCGGTCGCGGCCGTCGCGGTCGGCTGGGGCGAGTACCTCAACGAACTGCTGGACGGCACGATCGGCGTGACCATCCCCGAAGCGGTTTCGGCGCCGATCGGGGAGGGCGGCTTCATCAACCTTCCCGCGCTGGTCGTCGTGTTGCTCTCCATGGTCTTCCTGATGGGCGGCGCCAAGGAGAGCGCCCGAGTGAACTCGATCATGGTCGGCGTCAAGATCGTGACGCTGGTGCTGTTCATCGGCATCGGCTTCATGGGGATCAAGGCGGGCAACTACACCCCGCTCGCCCCGCTCGGCGTCTCCGGCATCAGCGCTGCTGCGGCCTCGCTCTTCTTCTCCTACATCGGCTTCGACGCCGCGTCCACCGCCGGCGAGGAGGCGAAGGACCCGAAGCGGGACCTGCCGCGCGCGATCATGCTGTCGCTGTTCATCGTCACCGGGCTCTACTGCCTCGTCGCCCTGGTCGCCGTCGGAGCCATGCCGTGGAAGGACTTCGCGGGAACCGAGGCTGCGCTCGCCCAGATCATGAAGGACGTCACGGGTCAGAGCTTCTGGGGCGTCGTCCTGGCCGCGGGTGCGGTCATCGCCATCGCCAGCGTCGTGTTCGCCGTGCTCTACGGCCAGACCCGCATCCTCTTCGCGATGTCCCGCGACGGCCTGGTGCCCAAGGTGTTCGCCAAGGTGGACGGCCGCACCGGCGCCCCGAAGGCCAACACGGTGATCGTCTCCCTGTTCTGCGGCGCCCTCGCCGCCTTCATCCCGCTGGGCGAGTTGGCCAATGCCACCAGCATCGGCACCCTCTTCGCGTTCGGCCTGGTCAATGTCGCCGTGATCATCCTGCGCTACAAGCGGCCCGACATGAACCGCACCTTCAGGGTGATGCTCTTCCCGGTCACGCCGGTCCTGGGCTTCGCCTTCTGCGCGTACATGATGTTCAGCCTGCCGCCCGTCACGTGGATGTGGTTCGGTGGCTGGATGGCCGCCGGGCTCGTGTTCTACTTCCTGTACGGCCTGCGCCGCTCCCGACTGGCAACAGCAGAGAAGTGATCCACCCCCTGTGCGACTGAACGATCTCGACGAACGCATCGTCCACGCCCTCGCCGAGGACGCCCGCCGTTCCTACGCCGACATCGGTTCGCTCGTCGGCCTGTCCGCGCCCGCCGTCAAGCGGCGCGTGGACAGGCTGCGGGCCGAGGGAGCCATCACCGGCTTCACCGTCCGGGTCGACCCCGCCGCCATGGGCTGGGAGACCGAGGGCTACATCGAGATCTACTGCCGCAGCAACACCTCGCCCGAATCGATCAAGCGCGGCCTCGAGCGGTACCCGGAAGTCGTGTCCGCCTCCACCGTCACCGGGGAGGCGGACGCGATCGTCCAGGTCTTCGCCGCCGACATGCGCCACTTCGAGCACGTGCTGGAACGGATCGCCGGCGAGCCCTACGTGGAGCGCACGAAGTCCGTTCTGGTGCTGTCCCCGCTGCTCAGGCGGTTCTCGTCGGGCTCGCCCGGCTGACCGTCAGGGCGTCGGGTACTCCGGGTGCCACGGCAGGACCGCGAAGTCGCCCGTGCCCGCCTTCACGATCTCGAAGGGGGCCGAGCCCAGGCACCTGGGAACGTCCTCGATGTCCTGCCCGGTGGCCCAGCTGTAGCCGAGGCGGTCGTGCCCGCCCCGGTCGTGGACGGTGACGCCGACCCGCTTGCCCTTGAAGGGCGTGTCCGAGTCGGTGACGACCCCCGTCACCACGGCCACCTTCCCCCCGGTCATCAGGCAGTCGACCTTCGCCTTCGCCCAGCCCCCCTTGCCGTTCACGTAGTGGCTGAAGCGGAAGGTCCCGTAGGCCTTCTCCGGGTCCTTGTTGTCCTTCGCGGCGAGATGGGCGTCGAAGGAGAACGTGATGTCGTCGCCTGCCGGGCGGTACAGCTTGGCCGTGCCGGTCAGGGAGGCGGCCTCCCGGGTGCTTCCTCCGTCGCCATCCCCCGAGGCGGCGGCGGAGCCCACGGCACCGGCGCTGATCAGTAGGGCCGCGGTGAGTGCGGCGACCTTCGTGCGACCGTTCATGCGAGCGTCCTTTCCGGAGGTGATCGGGCACGCACCACTGTTCCGCGCGGGGGTCCGCCGGACATCGCTCCCGGGGGCCGATCCATCTCCGCCGCCCGGCGGGGCGCCGATGGGCCCCGGGGAGGACCCGGACGCAACGAATCACCGCCGGGCAGGCCATCCGCGCAATGGATCGGCACGCGGAACGCAACGGTCTCGCCTTGTCCGGGCCGATCGCCGGAACGTACCTTTTCAACGTCGTCCCGACACCCCCGCCACCCTTCCCGAGGTCCGCCCATGCCGCCGCTGCGCACCGCCCTGCTCCAGAGCTCCGGGACACCCGGCGACGTCGCGAAGAACCTCGAGATCCTCGACAGCCACGCCGCCCGTGCCGCAGCCTCGGGAGCGGGGCTCCTCGTCTGCCCCGAGATGTTCCTCACGGGCTACGCCATCGGCGCCGACGTGCCGCGGCTGGCCGAGCCGGCCGGCGGCGACTCCGCCCGGGCCGTCGCGGAGATCGCCCGTCGCCACCGGATCGCCGTCTTCTACGGCTATCCCGAGCGCGGCACCGGCGCCGAGGACGGGCTGGTGTACAACGCCGCTCAGCTCATCGGCCCCGACGGCACCCGCCGTGCCAACTACCGCAAGACCCACCTCTTCGGCTGCTTCGAGCAGCGGTGGTTCACGCCGGGCGACGAGCCGGTCGTCCAGGCCGACCTCGGCGGCCTCCGCATCGGGATCGTGATCTGCTACGACGTCGAATTCCCCGAGAACGTCCGCGCCCACGGCCTCGCCGGGACCGATCTGCTGCTCGCGCCGACCGCGCTGATGCACCCGTTCCAGTTCGTCGCCGAGAAGCTCGTCCCGGTGCGTGCCTTCGAGAACCAGATGTACATCGCGTACGTCAACCGGGCCGGCCGTGAGCGCGAGTTCGACTTCGTCGGACTGAGCTGCCTCGCCGGCCCGGACGGAGTCACGAGGGCCCGCGCGGGCCACGGCGAGGAGATGGTGATCGCCGACGCCGACCCGGAAGCGCTCGCAGCCTCGCGCGCCGTCAACACCTACCTGCGCGACCGCCGGCCAGGCCTGTACGAGTCGCTCGCCCGCTAGCCCTCTCGCCCCGCCAGACCAGGAGCAACACCCCCATGACGTCCACGGTGCCCACCTCCGTCCCGCACACCGACGCGCAGCCGCCGATCACCATGTTCGGGCCGGACTTCCCGTTCGCCTACGACGACTTCCTCGCCCACCCGGCGGGCCTCGGCCAGGTGCCCGCGACCGAGCACGGCACCGAGATCGCCGTCATCGGCGGCGGACTCTCCGGCATCATCGCGGCCTACGAACTGATGAAGATGGGGCTCAAGCCGGTCGTCTACGAGGCGGACCGGATCGGCGGACGACTGCGCACGGTCGGCTTCGACGGATGCGACCCCTCGCTGACCGCGGAGATGGGCGCGATGCGCTTCCCGCCCTCCTCGACCGCGCTACAGCACTACATCGACCTGGTGGGCCTGGAGACGAAGCCGTTCCCCAACCCGCTGGCCGAGGCCACCCCGTCGACCGTGGTGGACCTCAAGGGCGAGTCGCACTACGCGGAGACCATCGACGACCTGCCACAGGTCTACCGCGACGTCATGAACGCGTGGAACGCCTGCCTGGAAGAGGGTGCGGACTTCTCCGACATGAACCGCGCCCTGCGCGAGCGTGACGTCCCGCGCATCCGCGAGATCTGGGCGAAGCTCGTCGAAAAGCTCGACAACCAGACCTTCTACGGCTTCCTCTGCGACTCCGAGGCCTTCAAGTCCTTCCGGCACCGCGAGATCTTCGGCCAGGTCGGCTTCGGTACCGGCGGCTGGGACACCGACTTCCCGAACTCCATCCTGGAGATCCTCCGAGTCGTCTACACCGAGGCCGACGACCACCACCGCGGCATCGTCGGCGGCTCGCAGCAACTGCCGCTGCGGCTGTGGGACCGCGAGCCCAGGAAGATCGTCCACTGGGCGCAGGGAACCTCGCTCGCGACGCTGCACGACGGAGCGCCGCGGCCCGCGGTGACGCGCCTGCACCGCACCGCCGGTAACCGCATCACCGTCACCGATGCTTCGGGCGACATCCGCACCTACGCCGCGGCCATCTTCACCGCGCAGTCCTGGATGCTGCTGTCGAAGATCGCTTGCGACGACTCGCTCTTCCCCATCGACCACTGGACCGCGATGGAGCGGACGCACTACATGGAGTCGTCCAAGCTGTTCGTGCCGGTCGACCGGCCGTTCTGGCTGGACAAGGCCGTCGACGACAAGGGGAACCCGACGGACCGTGACGTCATGTCGATGACGCTCACCGACCGCATGACGCGCGGCACGTACCTCCTCGACGACGGCCCCGACAAGCCGGCCGTCATCTGCCTCTCCTACACGTGGTGCGACGACAGCCTCAAGTGGCTGCCGCTGTCCGCGAACGAGCGCATGGAGGTCATGCTCAAGTCCCTCGGCGAGATCTACCCGAACGTCGACATCCGGAAGCACATCATCGGCAACCCGGTGACCGTCTCCTGGGAGAACGAGCCCTACTTCATGGGTGCGTTCAAGGCCAACCTGCCGGGCCACTACCGGTACCAGCGCCGTCTGTTCACCCACTTCATGCAGGACCGGCTGCCCGCGGACAAGCGCGGCATCTTCCTCGCGGGCGACGACATCTCCTGGACCGCCGGCTGGGCCGAGGGAGCCGTCCAGACGGCACTCAACGCGGTGTGGGGTGTGATGCACCACTTCGGCGGTGCCACCGACGGCACCAACCCCGGCCCCGGCGACCTGTTCGACGAGATCGCCCCCGTGGAGCTTCCCGAGGACTGAGGCGCCCGCCGGGCCCGGGTCCGGCCCCCAACGAACCCCCGCCGCCTGCCGCGATCCGGTCGGCCCCGGGTGGTCGCACCAGCCGCCGCCGGCCGGACACCCCGGCCGGCGGCGGCTCCGCACGCGGGCGGAGCCCGCCGGTGCGCCCTCGTGCACCACCGCCGCCCCGCGTACCGCCCGGTCACCCGGGTCGGCCCGTCCTGGGCCGGATGCCGCGAGGATCACCCGGCCCCGTCCGGTGCCTCCGCGGGCGCCGGGTCGCCGGAGGTCGGAGGGGAAGCGGGGCGCTCAGGGCCAGGGGGTGAGCAGGCAGCGTCCGACGAGCCCGACGCCCGCGTCCAGCCGCACGGTGAACTCGCGCGCCACTGAGGGGAGATCCCTGAGTCGCCAGAGCAGCAGCGCAGCGGACCAGGCTCCCTCGCGGGCCTTCTCCAGGCTCCACGATCCGACGAGATGCGTCAGGGGATCGGCGACCTCCAGGAGATCGGGCCCCGGCATCACATCTTCGCGGATGCGCTCCTCCAGCAGGGTGAGGACGTCACCTACCCGGTCGAAGTCCCCCTCCAGAGCCGCCGGTTCGCAGCCGAGCGTACGGCAGGTGTCCACCACGGCGAGTGGAAGATCGTGCCCGATGTGCGCGTTGATCCCGGCCAGTGCGAACTGCAGCGGGCGTACGCCGGGATGGCGGCGGTACTCGAACAGCGGACGCCAGCAGGCGGGCGGCCGCCGGTCGGCCGTGACGGCGTCGACGGCCGCCAGGTAGCGCTCGGCGAAGAGAACGCCCAGCGTGACCGCCGTCCTCCGGTCCGGGAACTCGCCGCAGCCGATCCGCCGCCCGAGCTCCTCCGTCACCGCGAGGTAGACGCGGTTGAACACCGCAACTCCGTCCGTCGCCGGCCAGCGAGAGCGGAACGTGCGCATCCGCTCCACTACCGGACCGATCGAAGGACGGCGGAAGTCGGTCTGCGCCGCGAACTGTTCGATCTGCGCCATGGGGGCAGCGTTCCAGCCATAGGCTCGGGCGCGTGCCGCCTGGCCGAGGCCTTCCCCAGAACGGGGGAACGGCCCCGTCACGGCGGCGGGGGAGGGAGCACGCACGTGTCAGGCGTACGCACGAAGCGCCGGGCGGAACGGGACGAGCGGCGGAGCGCCGCGCGCCACGGCCTGATGGCCGCGGCGGCCTCGGCGGTCGTCGCCGTGGGCACGGCCACCGGCCTGGTGAGCGCGATCGGGGGAGCGGAGGACGACCGGGACACGGCACGTCCCGAGGTCAGCAGCTCACTGTTGGAGGTGCCGCTGCCGGCGCGGCCCAGTCCCACGCGGTCCACTGCCGTGCCGTCGTCTCCGGCGGCCTCACCCACGGCCCCGGCGAAACGCGCTCCCCGGCCCGCACCTCGCCCGACGCGGCGCACGGAGGTGTCGACCGTCGGCTCCCGGCTGTACCTCGATCCGCGGTCACAGGTCATCGACTGGGTGCGGGCCAACCGCGACGACCCTCGGCGTCCGCTCATCGAAGCCCGGATCGCCGCCCAGCCGACCGCCGTCTGGTTCACGTCCGCCGATCCGGGCGCCATCACGGGCCAGGTGCGTTCGGTGACGTCGGCTGCCGCAGCCGCGGGGCGCGTGCCGGTCCTCGTGCCCTATGCCATTCCTGACCGCGACTGCGGAGGCGCCTCCCAGGGCGGCGCACCGAACCTCGCGGCCTACGACGACTGGATCCGGGCCTTCGCCGCCGGCCTCGGCGGGAAGCCGGTCATCGTGGTCCTCGAACCCGACTCGATCGCGCAGGCGAACTGCCTCTCCGCCGCCGAGCGGGCCGCCCGGTTCGCCTCACTGGGCCGTGCCGGTCGCACGCTGAAGGCCGCGAACCCGCGGGCGAAGGTCTACTTCGACGCCGGCCACTCCGGCTGGAACCCGGCGGGCGAGCAGGCCGCGCTGCTGCGCGCGGCCGGTGCCACGACCGCCTCGGACGGCATCTTCACCAACGTGTCCAACTTCCACCGGACGGCGGACGAGGTCCGCTACGCCCGCCGGGTGCTGGCGGCGCTGGGCGGACCCGGGCACCTGGGCGCCGTCGTCGACACGAGCCGCAACGGCAACGGCGCCCCCGCGGCGGGGGATTGGTGCGACCCTGGGGGCCGGGCGATCGGCACGGGGCCGACGACGGCCACCGGAGAGGCTCGCATCGACGCCTACCTGTGGGTGAAGCTGCCGGGAGAGTCGGACGGCTGCAAGGGGGAGCCGGGGACGTTCACCCCCGACTACGCCTACGAGCTGGCAAGCGGCTGACCGGCGGTGCGGCTCGTCCACCCTTCGGGGCGTCCTCGTCCCGGGCGGGGAACCGACCGACTCACCTTGCCGTGCTGGTCGCGGACGCTTCGACCCCCGGCAGCGCCGGTCCGGCCGCCGTGCCGGAGCGTGCCCGCGGCCAGCACCAGGCCGAAGGCCGGCACGGTCACCAGCGTGAACGACACCGCCGGCGACGTCAGGTCGGTGATCGCACCGATCCCCGGGGGTGTGACGAGCCCGGAGGCGTAGGCGATCGGGGCGACCCCGGCGATCGCGAGGCCCGCGCCGGAGGTCCACGTGGCGGGGGACCCGGCGGCGGCAAGGGCCGGGAACCGCCGCCGGGCGTCTGTGCGGGGCGACGGGGCGGGCCCGCTCCCGCTCGTGGTCCCGGATTCCCCGTTCCCCGTGCACCAACCCGCCCGTGGACGGGCGGTGTTGCCCCGGCCGCAGTCCTTTGCCGCACAGCGGCGGGCGGGGCCCGCTCCCTGACGGTGGTCGGGTGGTGTGGCCGCCGCTCGACAGGGTGGCGGGCGGGGCGTGTTGGGGCCCGGAGCCCGCGGCTGCCCGAGCTCGCGGAGGGGTGACGCAGAGACTAAGAGGACTAGACCACTAGGTCAATGGTGCGGATCGGAGTCGGGGTGGGACACCTCTGTGAGCCAGCACACAGGGGATCGCCCGCGTGGCTCAGTGGCGGGCGTGGCACACTTGCCCTGTATCAGCAGCAGCGCACTCCGGGGTCGGTGTAATTCCGAACCGGCGGTTACAGTCCGCGACCCGTCCGCATCCAGCGGCCGGTTGACCAGGTGAAATTCCTGGACCGACGGTGAAAGTCCGGATGGGAGGCAGTGCGCGGCGGGCGGCCCTCGTGGTCCGTCGGCCGTCTGTGGCCGGTCGTCTACGCGACGAACGGCTTCCGTCGGCGCAGGCGTTCCCGTAGATGTCGTTCCGCTCCCTGTCGCTATCGACAGCCCCGGAGTCCGTGCCCGAAGAGGCAGGAGGACCCGGTGGCCACCGCAGCCGACACGGACGCCATGCGCCGAGCCGTTGCGCTCGCCGCCGGCGGACTCGGCTCCACCAGCCCCAACCCGGTCGTCGGGTGCGTCATCACCGACGCCACCGGCCGGACCGTCGGCGAGGGGTACCACCAGCGCGCCGGCGGACCGCACGCCGAAGTCCACGCCCTCCGGGCGGCGGGCGAGCGCGCCCGAGGCGGCACTGCCTACGTCACCCTCGAACCCTGCAACCACACCGGCCGTACCGGTCCGTGTGCACGGGCGCTCGTCGACGCCGGGATCGCCCGCGTCCTGTACGCGGTCGCCGACCCGAACCCGCAGGCGACCGGTGGTGCCGACACCCTGAGGGCGGCCGGCGTCGAGGTCGCGCAGGGACTCCTCGCGGACGAGGCGGAGGCCGGCAACACCGCCTGGCTCACCTCCGTGCGCCTCGGCCGCCCGCACGTGGTCTGGAAGTACGCCGCCACCCTCGACGGCCGGATCGCCGCCGCCGACGGGACCAGCCGCTGGATCAGCTCGCCCGAGTCCCGTGCCGACGTGCACCGGCTGCGGGCCGAGGTCGACGCGGTGGTCGTGGGCTCGGGAACGCTCCACGCCGATGACCCGCACCTCGCCGTCCGCGGTGTCGAAGGTGCCACCCAGCCGCTCCGCGTCGTCCTCGACAGCCGCGCGACCATCCCGCCGACCGCCCGGATCCTGGACGGTGCGGCCCCCACTCTCGTCGCCGTCGCCGAGGACGCCGACACCCGACACCTGCCCGACGTCGAGTGCGCCAGGCTGCGCGCCGACGAGCGCGGCATCTCCGTGCACGCGCTGCTCGCCGAGCTGTACGGGCGCGGTATCCGGTCCGTGCTGCTCGAAGGCGGCCCGCGTCTTGCCGGGTCCTTCGTCGCCGCGGGAGCCGTCGATCGAGTCGTCGGCTACCTCGCGCCCGTATTCCTCGGCGCAGGCCCGGCGGCCCTCGCCGACGCCGGAATCACCACCATCACCGACGCCTTGCGACTCGACCTGATCGAGACCGTGGCGATCGGCCCCGACCTGCGGATCACTGCCGTCCCCACCGCCCAGAAGGAGCGCTGAGTGTTCACCGGAATCGTCGAAGAGCTGGGTGAGGTCACCGCGGTCGAGGACCTCGGCGACGCGTCCCGCTTCCGCCTGTCCGGCCCCGTCGTCACCGACGGCGCCCGGCACGGCGACTCCATCGCCGTCAACGGCGTCTGCCTCACCGTGGTGGAGTCCGGCGACGGCGAGTTCACCGCCGACGTGATGGCCGAGACGCTGAACCGTTCCAGCCTGGGTGCACTCACCGTCGGGTCCCGCGTCAACCTGGAGCGGCCCATGGCCGTCGGCGGTCGCCTCGGCGGGCACATCGTCCAGGGACACGTCGACGGCACCGGCACCGTCATCGACCGCAAACCGTCGGAGAACTGGGAGATCGTCACGATCTCGCTCCCGGCCGGGCTCGCCCGCTACGTGGTCGAGAAGGGCTCCATCACCGTCGACGGCATCAGCCTCACCGTCGTCGACGCGGCCACCGACCACTTCACCGTCAGCCTGATCCCCACGACCCTCGCGCTGACCACCCTGGGCATCAAGCAGCCCGGTGACCCGGTCAACCTCGAGGTCGACGTCATCGCCAAGTACGTGGAGCGGCTGATGGGCGCGTGCGCCTCCGAGGAGGCCGCCGAGTGAGCGCCGTTCAGTGGCTGAACTCGGAGGCGTTCACCGCCTTCGACCAGCAGATCAAGTGGTCCGACATGATCGGCAACGTGATCGGCCTGACCGCCCTCGCGCTCGGCTGGCGCCGCTCGGTGTGGACCTGGCCCGTCCAGTTCCTCTCCGGCCTCGTCCTCTTCGTCGCGTTCGCCTCCCACCTGACCGGGAGCGCCGGCAAGCAGGTCGTCGTCATGGCCGTCGCCACCTGGGGCTGGTGGAAGTGGACCCGCGGCAGGGGACAGGCGCAGGACGGCTCGATCGCCGTCCGCTTCGCCACCTGGCGCGAGCGCGGCGCGATGGTCGCCGGGGCCGCACTCGGCACCGTCGCCGTGGCCCTGCTCTTCACCGCCTACCCGAATCTGTCCTGGGACCCGTGGCCCGACGCCTACATCTTCGTCGGCACGCTCGTCGCCATGTACGCCCAGGCCCGGGGCATGGTCGAGTTCTGGTTCGCCTGGCTGCTGGTCGACCTCGTAGGGGTCCCGCTGAACTTCGCGAACGGCTACGCCTTCTCCGGATTCGTCTACGTGATCTACGGCGCGCTCGTCCTGTGGGGCATGCGCGACTGGTGGCTGCGCTCCCGCCGCAGCGCCGAGCCCTCCCTGGAAGGAGCCCCGGCATGACCGTCCGCCCCGCTTCTGGCACCGTCCCGTCCACGCCGATCGGCACCGACCCGACCGGTACCTGGTACGCCGACGGTGCCGAGGACCTCTCCCTCGACCCCGTCGAGCAGGCTGTCCGGGACATCGCCGCGGGCCGCCCCGTCGTGGTCGTCGACGACGAGGACCGTGAGAACGAGGGCGACCTCGTGATCGCGGCGGAGAAGGCTACGCCCGAGATAGTCGCCTTCATGATGAGCGAGTGCCGTGGGCTGATCTGCGCCCCCATGGAGAGCGACGAGCTGGAGCGTCTGCAACTGCCCCAGATGGTCGAGCACAACACCGAGTCGATGAGCACGGCCTTCACCGTGTCCGTCGACGCCTCCGCCGCGCACGGCGTGAGTACCGGCATCTCCGCCGCCGACCGGGCCACCACCCTGCGGCTGCTGGCCGGCGGCACCGCGGAGGCGTCCGACTTCGTGCGCCCCGGCCATGTCTTCCCGCTGCGCGCCAAGCCCGGCGGTGTCCTCGTACGCAACGGTCACACCGAGGCCGCCGTGGACCTGGCCCGGCTCGCCGGGCTCCGCCCGGCAGGAGCGATCGTCGAGATCGCCGGCGAGGACGGCGAAATGCTCCGGCTGCCGGAACTGATCCCGTTCGCGCGCAAGCACGGGCTGACGATCATCTCCATCGAGGACCTCGTCGCCTACCGGCGCAGCTCCGAGCCGACGGTCCGCCGCGAGGCCGAGACCAGCCTCCCCACCGCCCACGGGGCCTTCACCGCCTACGGCTACCGGTCCACCGTCGACGGCGTCGAGCACGTCGCCCTCGTCCACGGCAGTCTCGGTGACGGCGAGGACGTCCTCGTCCGCGTCCACTCCGAATGCCTGACCGGCGACATCTTCCATTCGCTGCGCTGTGACTGCGGCCCCCAGCTGCAGGCCTCCATGGAGCGCATCGCCGAAGCAGGTCGCGGAGTGGTCGTCTACCTGCGGGGGCACGAGGGCCGCGGCATCGGTCTGATGTCCAAGCTACGGGCGTACGAGCTCCAGGAGCGTGGTCGGGACACCCTGGACGCCAATCTGGAGCTGGGCCTGCCCGCCGACGCCCGGGACTACGCGGCGGGAGCGCAGATCCTCGACGACCTCGGCGTACGCAGCCTCCGACTGATGACCAACAACCCTGACAAGATCACCGCGCTGGTCCGCCACGGCCTGCGGGTCACCGGCCGCGAAGCCATGCCGGTGCAGGTGGGCGAGCACAACCTGCGGTACCTGCGCACCAAGCGGGACCGCATGGGACACGACCTGCCCTGGCTCGACGGCGCAACCGCGTCGACCTGCGGCAACCAGTAAGAAAAGGAACGAGGAGACACGTGAGCGGCAAGGGCGCACCCGAACTGTCCGTACGGAACTGCGGAGACCTCCGTGTGGCCGTCATCGCGGCCCAGTGGCACGAGAAGATCATGGACGGCCTCGTCGACGGCGCCCTGCGCGCCCTGCACGAGCTGGGCATCGACGAGCCGACCCTGCTGCGGGTCCCCGGGAGCTTCGAGCTCCCGGTCGTCGCCAAGGTGCTGGCGGGCCGGGGCTACGACGCCATCGTGGCGCTGGGCGTCGTCATCCGGGGCGGCACCCCCCACTTCGAGTACGTGTGCCAGGGAGTCACCCACGGCCTCACCCAGGTGTCGGTCGACACCGGCGTGCCCGTCGGATTCGGGGTACTGACCTGTGACACCGAGGAGCAGGCCCTGGACCGGGCCGGGCTGGAGGGCTCCAACGAGGACAAGGGGCACGAGGCGGTCACCGCTGCCGTGGCCACCGCGACCATCCTGCGTTCAGTATCTGAACCCTGGCGCTGAGGGGAGCGCAGTTCCGCGTAGGGTGGGACCACCATGTCCAAGAAGACGTTCGAGGAGCTCTTCACCGAGCTCCAGCACAAGGCCGCCAACGGCGATCCCGCCACCTCCCGCACCGCCGAGCTCGTCGACAAGGGCGTCCATGCCATCGGCAAGAAGGTCGTCGAGGAGGCCGCCGAGGTCTGGATGGCCGCCGAGTACGAGGGCAAGGACGCGGCAGCGGAGGAGATCTCCCAGCTGCTGTACCACGTCCAGGTGATGATGGTCGCCCGGGGGATCTCCCTCGACGACGTCTACGCCCACCTCTGAGCACACTCGTTCCCCACGCACACTCCCTCCGCACACAAAGGAAGCCCACCTCATGCTGCGCATCGCCGTCCCCAACAAGGGTTCACTCTCCGGACCTGCGGGGGAGATGCTCCATGAGGCGGGCTACCTCCAGCGCAAGGACTCCAAGGAGCTCGTCCTCGTCGACCCGGAGAACGAGGTCGAGTTCTTCTACCTGCGCCCGCGTGACATCGCGATCTACGTGAGCTCCGGGCGCCTCGACATCGGCATCACCGGACGGGACCTGCTGCTGGACTCGGGCGCCAGCGCCGAGGAGATCCTCCAGCTCGGCTTCGCTCGCTCCACCTTCCGGTACGCCACCAAGCCGGGCACCGCCGCGGGCGTCGAGGACTTCGACGGGCTGACGGTCGCCACCTCCTACGAGGGCATCGTCGCCAAGCACCTCGCCGACAACGGCATCGACGCGTCCGTGGTCCACCTCGACGGAGCCGTGGAGACCGCGATCGAACTCGGCGTCGCCCAGATCATCGCCGACGTCGTGGAGACGGGCACCAGCCTGCGTAACGCGGGACTCGAAGTGATCGGCGAGCCCATCCTCACGTCCGAGGCCGTCGTCATCCGGCGGACCGGTGCCGGTGTCGAAGAACCCAAGGTGCAGCAGTTCCTGCGTCGCCTCCAGGGCGTCCTCGTCGCCCGCTCCTACGTGATGATGGACTACGACTGCCGAGTCGAGCACCTGGAGCAGGCCGTCGCCCTCACGCCCGGACTGGAGTCGCCAACCATCTCCCCGCTGCACCACGAGGGCTGGGTGGCGGTCCGGGCCATGGTGCCCGCCAAGGAGGCCCAGCGGGTCATGGACGACCTCTACCTGCTGGGTGCCCGCGCGATCCTCACCACGGCGATCCACGCCTGCCGCCTCTGAACACGCAGTGGAGAGCGCACCACAGATGTCCGAAATCGAACAGCAGGAACCTCCTGCCCTCCCGGTCACGTTCAGACCGTCGCGCACCCGCGCCGTCCTGCTGTCGGCCGGAACGGCGATGGTGACCGTCATCACAGCCGTGGCACTGGCGCTGGAGAAGCTCGGGCCGGGGGAGCGGATCAGCTTCATCCTCACCGCGCTGGTCTTCTTCGGCGTCCTGGCCCTGCTCAGCCGTCCCAAGGTCGTCGCCGACGACCAGGGCGTCACGGTCGTCAACCTCACCCGTAGCCGCCGGCTCGCATGGGCGCAGATCCTCCGGGTGAACCTCCGACCGGGTGATCCTTGGGTGTTCCTCGACCTCAGCGACGGAACGAGCCTGCCGGTCCTCGGCATCCAGCCCGGAATCGCCCGGGAACGAGCCATCCGCGACGCACGCGCCCTGCGGATCCTCGCGGAAACGCGCGGCACCGGCACGGACAACGGTTGAGCCCCTGCCCTTCGGGGCGGGGTCGTGATTACTCTTGACGCGGAGGCGCCGGGTGCGCCTCCGCCTCACACCCGCGTGGCCGATGACGGCCCGTGAGGCAACCTGCGACCCGAGGAGTGATTCCCTCCGGCAATGGACGGATCGTCCGGTAGTACCTGCGCCGCCCCCTCGGAGGCGGCGGCATGATCATCCCGCTACTGCTGCTCTTCGCGGCATTCCTGCTCATCCTCGCCAACGGCTTCTTCGTGGCGGCCGAGTTCGGCCTCGTCACCGTGGAGCGCGCCGACGCCGAGCGCGCCGCGGCCGAGGGGGACCGCCGTGCGGGGAGCGTCGTGCGCGCGTTGCGCGAGCTGTCGTTCCAGCTCTCCGGAACCCAGCTCGGCATCACCATCACCTCGCTCGTCGTCGGCATGCTCGCGGAGCCCGCCCTCGCGCAGCTCCTCAGCGGTCCGCTCGCCGCGGTACGGCTGCCCGAGGCGGCCGTACCCGGCGTGGCCGTCGTCATCGGCATGTTGCTCGCCTCCGCCGTCCAGATGGTGGTCGGCGAGCTGGTCCCGAAGAACTGGGCGGTCTCCAGGCCGCTTCAGGTCGCCCGGTTCGTGGCCGGCCCGCAGCACCGGTTCTCGACCGTGTTCCGGCCGGTGATCGCCCTGCTCAACACCGTCGCCAACCGGCTCGTGCGGATGCTCGGCGTCGAACCCGCAGAGGAGCTGGCGTCGGCCCGTACCCCGGGCGAACTCGTCTCCCTGGCCCGCCACTCGGCCCGTGCCGGTGCGCTGGAGGAGGACACCGCGGACCTCTTCGTGCGGACCCTGTCACTCGGACGGCTCACCGCCCAGCACGTGATGACCCCGCGCGTGAAGATGAGCGCCCTCCAGTCCGATGCGACGGCGGCGGACGTCCTCAACCTCACCCGTGCCACCGGTCTGTCGCGCTTCCCCGTCTACCGGGACCGCATCGACGAGATCGTCGGCATGGTCCACCTGAAGGACGCCCTGGCCGTGCAGGCGCACCAGCGGATGCGCACCCCGGTGGGCCGGATCGCCGTCCCCCCGCTGCTGGTGCCCGAGACCCTGCCCGTGCGGCAGCTGCTGGAGCGGCTGCGCAGCGAACAGCCGATCGCCGTCGTCGTGGACGAGTACGGCGGCACGGCCGGCGTGGTCACCCTGGAGGACATCGTCGAAGAGCTCGTCGGCGAGGTGCGCGACGAGCACGACGCGGAGGGCGACGGGCGACCCGAGCTGGCGCCGGCGGCCCCCGAGGACGGCCGGCCCGCGTGGGACGCCGACGGCAGCTGCCGGGTGCTCACCCTACGGCGGATAGGCCTCGACGTCCCGGACGGTCCGTACGAGACCCTCGCCGGGCTCGTGGCCGACCTCCTCGGCCGGATCCCGGTACCGGGGGACCGGGCCGAGCTGCCGGGGTGGCGGTTGTCGGTGCGCCAGGTCGACCGCTACCGCGCCGAGCGGGTCAGGCTGGTGCGCACCGCTGACGTGCCGGCCGCTGCGGAGGCTGCCCGATGAGCCTCCTCCAATTGGTGTTCGCGGTGCTGCTGGTGCTCGCCAACGGGTTCTTCGTGGGTGCCGAATTCGCCCTGGTGTCCGTGCGTCGCAGCCAGATCGAGCCGCACGCGGCGAAGCGCGGCGCAGGATCGGTGCGAGCCCGCCAGGTGCTCCACGGCCTGGAGAACCTGCCGCAGATGATGGCCGCGGCGCAGTTCGGCATCACCATCTGTTCGCTCACGCTCGGCGCGGTCGCGGAGCCGACCGTGGCGCAGTTGGTGGAGCCGTTCTTCCACGTGCTCCACGTGCCCGAGCCTCTGATCCATCCGCTCGGCTACGTGATCGCCCTCGCCGTGGTGGTCTTCCTCCACCTCGTGATCGGCGAGATGGTCCCCAAGAACCTGGCGATGGCCGCCCCGGAGAAGACCGCGCTGTGGCTCGGGCCGGCGCTGGTCGGCTTCGCACGGCTCTGCCGGCCGGTGACCGTGGGCCTCGGCGCCTGCGCCCGGGTGGTGCTGAAGCTGTTCAGGGTCGAGCCGAAGGACGAGGTCGAGGCCGTCTTCACCAGTGACCAGCTGGGTCAGCTGGTCGAGGACGCGGGCCAGGCGGGTCTGCTCGATCCCGAGGAGCAGGAGCGGTTGGAAGACGCCCTGGAGCTGGGCAGCCGTCCGGTCGCGGACGTGCTCATCGCCCGGTCGGCCCTGGTGACCGTGCCTCCGTCGGTCACGCCCCGCCAGGTCGAGGAGCTGACCGTGCGCACGGGCTACTCCCGTTTCCCGGTGCGGGGAGAGGGCAGCGGACCGTTCATGGGATACCTCCACGTCAAGGACGTGCTGGACCTGGAGGAGCGCGAGCGGGCCGTACCGCAGCAGATCTGGCGCCCCATGGCGACGCTGCGGTCGGAGCTGCCGCTGGACGACGCCCTCACGGTCATGCGCCGGGCGGCCACCCACTTGGCGCAGGTCGCCGACGCATCGGGCCGGGTGCTCGGGCTGGTGGCGTTGGAGGACGTCCTGGAGATGCTGGTCGGCGAGGTCCGCGATCCGAACCACCGGGCTCCGGCTCCCGCCCCACGCCGCGCGCCCGCGGAGCAGGCCATGGCCGGCTGACGCACCCCCGGCCCCGCGGCGACGACCGGAGGGGCCGGGAGATCGGGGACGCCGGGGGATCGGGGAGGCCGGCGCCCCGCGCTCCGCACGGCGGGCGGTCCGGCGCCCGTGGGGCTTCTGCCCGTCCGGGCACGCGGGCTGGTGCCGCGGTCCGCCGTGACCTGCGGCCGGCGCCACGCGGCTCGGCTCGGGCTGTGCGCCCTCACGGACCCGTGGGTCCCTGCGGATCCCCGCCGACGGGTCCGCGACCCGACAGCACCTCCCCGTAGGCCTGCATCAGGTCGGCGAGCCGCAGCGTGGCGAGGTCCTCGCGGGTCGGGGTGCCGGCGTAGCCGGACAACCGCAGATCGCGGTAGGCGCAGCTCTTCTCGTAGAGGGTGCGCAGGAAGCGCCCGTTGCCCAGCTCGTCGATCCAGCCCTGGTCCACCACGTGGCCGCTGATCGACCGGAGCTCGTCCAGGGCTTCGTCGTCCCACAGGTCTCCGTTCGCCGCGGCGAGCACCCGCCCGATGGCCGTCAGCTCCAGCGGACGGTACGAGGGGAAGTCGACGCGGGTGGTGAACCGGGAGGACAGCCCGGGATTGGCGGCGAGCAGCCGGTCCATGCCCTCGGGATAGCCTGCGAGGATCACGACCAGGTGGTCGCGGTTGTCCTCGGCGCGCTTGAGCAGCACCTGTAGCGCCTCGTCGCCGTACGCGTCGCCCTTGCTGTAGCCGGAGTTCGAGAGGGAGTACGCCTCGTCGACGAAGAGCACCCCGCCGAGGGCCGAGTCGATCAGCTCGTTGGCCTTCACGGCCGTCTGGCCGAGGTACTCGCCCACGAGGTCCGACCGCTGCGCCTCCACGAGGTGGTCCCCGCCGAGCAGCCCGAGTGCATAGAACACACGTCCGAGTATGCGCGCCACCGTGGTCTTGCCGGTGCCGGAAGGTCCCGAAAAGACGAAGTGGCGCTTCGGGGGCTGCACGGGAAGCCCCTGGCCGGCTCGCAGCCGCGCCATGTTCAACTGTGCGGACAGTGCCTTGACCTGGCGTTTCACCGGCTCCAGCCCCACCATCCGCTCGAGCTCCGCCAATGCCTCGGCCAGCAGCACCGGGTCGGTGGGGCCGGACGGGAACGGTGCCGGCTGTTGCGGCGGTACGGCAGCCTTCTCCCGCACACCGCCGCCCGGGGCCACGGTCGGCCCCGTCGTTCCGAACTGCCCCTGCGGATCCGTGCCCAGTCGGGGCTCCGCGGCCGGCGGCGGGTCCGCCTCGCCCTGCGCGTCCGCCGCGTCCTGACCCAAGCCGGCCAGTGAGACGGTGGCCAGCCCCGCCGACTCGTCGGCGGGGTCGATCCCGTCGTACTCGGCGATGGCGGTGAGCCGGGCAGCCGTGTCCATGAAGGCCGGATCGACCCGGTGCACCGCCCGGTACAGCGGCAGCGCGGCGGCGCTGCGCCCGGTCCCCTCGTGCGCGCGGGCCAGCCAGTAGCGAAGCTCCTTGCGCTGCGGCTGCTCGCTGCGGCAGCGCATCAGCGCCGTCGACAGCAGGGGCTCAGCCTGGCCGTACATCTCCAACCGCACCCGCGCCATCCCGCCGAACAACCCCGCCTCGATCCCGAGCAGCGGGTCGTCGACGAGCGGCTCGGTGTGCCGCACGAGCTGCTCCCAGTCCTTGACGAGGTAGGACCGACAGGCGTGCAGGAAGCGCACCTGGGGGTCGGCGTCGACGGGGGGCAACCCGGCGAGCGCCCGATCGAGCTCCGGTACGTGCCGCCCGTCCAGCCAGTGCGAGGCGTGCGCGAGTAAGAGGTCTCGCGGGTTCTCCAGCACGGGCTGCACCCACCACCCAAGCCAGTACCAGGAGTTCAGCGTGCGTCGGTATCGGGCACGCTGCTCGCCGAAGCGCTCCCGGTTGCGGTACATCCGCAACAGGGCCGTGGTCGTGTCGACGCGCAGGGCGTGCAGGCCGAGCCAGCCGTCGGCCATTCCCGGGTCGAGGCGCACCGCCGCCCTGAATTCCTCTTCCGCCTGCGGATACGCGCCCACGGTGTAGGCGTCCACGCCGCGCACCCAGGCGAGGTCGGCCGGAGCCAGCGCGCCCTGCGTGCCGATGTCCATCGGTCCCCCACATACCGTGCCCCCGTGACCTCCCGGCGGGCGGGCGCCCGTCGGAGCGTGCTGAACCGCCTTGTCTCGGACGGGATTTGACCGCACCGAAGTGCATCGTACCTGCGCAGGCATGGGCGAATAAGGGTGACCCGATCGCCTCCCGGGTGGTGACCCTGGGTGAGCACATGGTCCGCGAATGGTGCTGGGGGGAGGGGCGTGAAGGCAGAACGAAGCCCCCGATCACGGGGGAACAACCGGGGGCTTCGCGTCAGGGCGGCTCCGGAAAGCCGCATATTGAGAACGTAAGACCTGTATGGGCCCTGGGTCAAGCGGAGTTGGGGTACTCGGCGAGGCGGATTCCTGACTGCTCAGTACGGAGGGGACAGACGGTTACTTTCTGTGATGTGCCGGGCGGTGCCCGCTGTCTTCCCAGGTCCCGGACGCCACTCGTAGCCCTCAGGACACTCGCGTATCAGGTCGTCGGCGTACGAACGCGAGGGATCGACGGCGAAGTGGCGGATCTCCGCCACGGTCCAGCCGTCCCAGAAACCGGACAGTGCCGGCCCGTCGCGGCGGCGGCCGCGCGCCCAGGACTCCTGCGCCGCACGGTCCATCCAGAGCAGTCGCGCGAGGTGGGGACGCAGTGCCCGGCGGCCCGAACCCACCCCCTCTACCAGGACGACCGGGGCGGCGGGAAGCGGCCGCGAGGGCCCGAAACGGCGCAGCTCCCAGTCGTACGGCGGGTAGCCGGCGTCCTCCCCGCGTGACAGGGGGGCGATCACCTGGTCGAGCAACCGCCCGGTCCATGCGAAGAGTTCATCGTGGGTGGCGATGTCGTCGAGGTGGAGCACCGGCGCTCCACCGAGCGCTCCGGCCAGCCGGTCCGCGAACGTGCTCTTGCCCGACCCCGCGTGCCCGTCGACCGCGATCAGCCGCACCGGGCCGCAGGACGCCGGAAGGGCGCGCAGCGCGGCGGCGGCGCCGTCGAGGGAACGGTCGGGACTCATGGGCGCCAGCCTACGGGGCGCCCCCATGGATGTCGTGGACACCGCAGGTCGCAGCACCGGACGACCTCGGACGCCGTGCCCGTGGCCGGGCGCACGGGCCGCCCGCCGGCCATTCACGGGGCGACGCGGGCCGAATGACCGACAGCCGCCCGGCCCGAACCGGGATAGTTGCCCCACTGCAGCGCCCCCGACCTCTGGAGTCCGCATGCCCAGACCTGCTTCGCGCCGCACCCTGCTGACCGCCGCCCTGGCTGCCGCGGCCGGTGGGAGCACGCTGTCACCGGCCGTCCCCGCAGCCGCCGCACCGGGCGCCGCCGCGGCCCGGCCGCTCGTGGACAACCACTTCTGGACCTCGTACGCCGACTGGCTGAGCGGCGGCCACACCGGTACCCGCGCCGTCCTGGGCAGCCGCCCCGGCATCGTGATCGCGACCCCCCTGGGGCGCACGAACTACACCGATCCGTACACCGGGAAGGTCACATCCTGGGAGTACGCGATGTGGACCTCGCCCGTCCACCGCCCGAGGGTTCCGGCCACCGAGGCCGTCGCGTCGTGGAACGCCCACACCCCGCCCGGTACCTGGCTGAGGATCCAGCTCTCGGGGACGTACTCGGACGGCACGTCCTCCCCGTGGTTCGTCATGGGCCGCTGGGCGGCCGGGGACGGCGACATCCGCCGGAACTCCATCGACCGCCAGACCGACGGGAAGGCCACCGTCCGGACCGACACCCTCGCCCTCCGCGCCCCGGCGAGCGGGCTCAGGCTGACCTCGTACCGGCTGCGCCTCACCCTCTACCGCAAGCCGGGCACCGCCCTCAGCCCCACCGTGTGGCGCACCGGGGCGATGGTCTCCGACGTCCCGGACCGCTTCTCCGTCCCGGCCTCGGCGCCCGCCTTCGCCGGGGAGCTCGCCGTGCCCCGCTACTCGCAGAACGTCCACACCGGCCAGTACCCCGAGTACGACAACGGCGGCGAGGCGTGGTGCAGCCCCACGTCCTCGCAGATGACGGTCGAGTTCTGGGGCCGGCGTCCCACGGCGCGGGACCTCGCCTGGGTGAACCCCTCCTTCAGCGACCCCCAGGTCTGTCACGCCGCCCGCCACACCTACGACTACCAGTACAAGGGGTGCGGCAACTGGCCGTTCAACGCCGCCTACGCCGCCACGTACCGGGACATGAACGCGGTAGTGACCCGGCTGGAGTCCCTCGGGCAGTTGGAGTCGCTGGTACGGGCCGGAATCCCGGTGATCACCTCGCAGTCGTTCCGCAAGGAGGAGCTCACCGGGGCCGGGTACGGCACCTCCGGCCACCTGATGACCGTGATCGGCTTCACCCGGGCCGGCGACGTGATCGCCAATGACCCGGCGTCCCCGAGCAACGCCGCCGTCCGCCGCGTCTACCGTCGGGCGCAGTGGGAGACGATCTGGCTCCGGACGAAGCGGTACGACGCGCGGGGGAGAGTTGCGTCGGGCACAGGGGGCGTCTGCTACGTCTACTGGCCCGAGAGCCCGACCGCCGCGCAGCGCAAGGCCCTCGCCGCCCTCGGCATCCGCTGACGCGGGCCCGGCGCGCTGATTCCCCGGGAGAGGGGTGACCGGTGTCACTGCCCTCCCGGGGATCCCCTGGCACCGTGGTCGGCCGGGGGACGCACACTGCCAGCCGAACGAGCGAGATGCCATGACCGCAAGCGCCACCACCGCTGCCCGAACCCGCCGCCGGACCCGTTCCGGCGGCCCTGACAACGGCCCCAGGATCGTGGAGCACGTCCTCGGCTGGACGCTGGTCGTCGTCTTCGCCATGCTCGTCACCCAGACCGGGCTCATGTGACGCTCCGCGGGGGCCGTCCTGCACCGGGACGTCTGCCCATGCGGGCGAAATCGGCTCGCCCTCCGTGACGGCCCTGCCGGACGGGGCATACTCACCACGCAACGGCAGCCGGCCCCGGCGACTCCCGCGAACAGTGAGCGCACGCTGGCTCTCCGCAGGCCGGCGTCGCCGGCCCCCGCGCGACCGCCGAAGCGCCCGCAAGGGGAGGAGTGCGCCCCATGTCCGACCGCCCTGGGCAGCACGTGGAACGCATGCTGCCCACCGAGGAGGCCGGGGACCTCATCGCCCTGGTCCGTGACCTCGCCCAGCGGGAGATCGTTCCCCGCGCGGCCGAGGAGGAGAACGCGGGCGTCTTTCCCCGCGGGACGTTCTCGCTGCTCTCGCGTGCCGGGCTGCTCGGTCTCCCGTACGGATCCGCATACGGCGGCGGGGACCAGCCCTACGAGGTCCACCTGCAGGTCATTGAGGAGCTCGCCGCGGCCCGGCTCACCGTGGGGCTCGGGGTGAGCGTGCACTCCCTCGCCTGCCATGCGCTCGCCCACTTCGGGACGGAGGAACAGCGGGCGGAGCAACTGCCCGCGATGCTGGGCGGCGAGCTGCTCGGGGCGTACTGCCTCTCCGAGCCGTCATCGGGCTCGGACGCGGCCTCCCTGCGGACGAAGGCGGTACGGGACGGGGGCGAGTGGGTGATCACGGGTACCAAGGCCTGGATCACGCACGGCGGCGTCGCCGACTTCTACACCGTCCTCGCCCGCTCGGGCGGCGAGGGGGCGCACGGGATCACGGCGTTCCTGGTGCCGGGGGACGCGGGCGGGCTCAGCGCCGCGGAGCCCGAGAAGAAGATGGGCCTGAAGGGGTCCCCGACCGCCCAGCTGCACTTCGACGGGGTTCGCGTGGCGGACTCCCGCCGCGTGGGGGAGGAGGGGCAGGGCTTCGCGATCGCCCTGTCGGCGCTGGACTCGGGGCGTTTGGGCATCGCCGCGTGCTCGGTGGGAGTCGCCCAGGCGGCGCTGGACGAGTCGGTCGCGTACGCCAGGAGCCGGCAGCAGTTCGGGCACCCCATTGCGGACTTCCAGGGGCTGCGCTTCATGCTCGCCGACATGGCGACGAAGATCGAGGCGGGCCGTGCGCTGTACCTGGCCGCAGCGCGGCTGCGGGACGCCGGTCGCCCCTTCTCGGCACAGGCCGCCATGGCGAAGCTGTTCTGCACGGACGCGGCGATGCAGGTGACGACGGACGCCGTGCAGGTCCTCGGCGGCTACGGCTACACCGCGGACTTCCCGGTCGAGCGGCTGATGCGCGAGGCGAAGGTGCTGCAGATCGTCGAGGGCACCAACCAGATCCAGCGCATGGTCATCGCCCGTCACCTCGCGGGGCCAGAGTCCCGCTGACCCATCCCGTCCTTTCGATCCACACCGGGGCGGCCGTCAGCCTGTTCCACTCCTGGTCCCGGCGACCGGGAAGAGTCCGTCCGTCGCTCGCCCAACGGCGGATCAGATCACGGTAGATGGGCGGATCGGCCGAACGCGGAACCGATTCTTCGTGACGCGGTGTCAACAGTCGTCGGCGGCCCTGGCCGCCCGTGGTGTACTGCGGACTCATGCCCGGGCAACGCCGATCGGCCGTTCGGGGTCACCGGTGCGCCGAATCGGGCGCCAGTTCGCCACGTACCCGGGACGGCGCCCCGGAACGCCCCGGCCGCGATGAGCAGCCGGGATGGGGTGCCCAGAGCGCCCCGGCGACCGTGGCGGCTGCAGTCCCTCGGGGTGACGCCGACCACGAACGGGGGTGTGGGCCCTGCGCGTGATTGACGTATGCCGAGGCCGCACCGTCGGCGGGGCTCGCGACGCCCCACCGGGCGCCTGAGCGCTCCGCCGGCAGGGGCTGACCGCGCCGCCCGCCCGGAGATCGGGGCGTCGCGCCGTGCCCCGCGGCACGGCGGGGCGACCTCCGTGCCGCGGGGGATGTCACTGCCGACGGAAGTGGCCGGTCGGATCGGAAGCGGCCGGCCGGACCGCAACGGGGCCGAGCGGGACCTGGGACTGCGGACGTCCGAGCGGGCTCATGCGGCCCGGCGGACCACCGGGACTCTGATCGGACGCGAACCCGGTCCGCCCACGTGGGAGAACGGCTGCATCCGCCAGTCGAGCCCCTGAGGGAGCGTCAGCAGCAGCGAGGTGTCCTGCTCCTGGACCTCGCGGGTCTCGTCGGCGGGACGTGCGTCGGCCGCCGGCCGGCCGGTGCCGGCGCACACCGAGAGCACGAACGGGTTCCAGGGCGTCGGGCACAGGGCGTGCTCGGGCAGCACGTCCTCGTCGGCGAGCAGCGCGATCGGCTGCGCACAGTCCGGGCAGATCACCCGGTACATCTCGAATGTGTCGTAGAAGTCCTCGCCGTCCTCGTGGGATCCGACGGAATCGACAGGCTCCGGTTCGGTACGTCCGGTGCGCTTCACACTCTGCATGGAGATTCTCCCCCTCGGGTGGGGCCGACCAGGCGCTTGCGGCCTCGACCACACCAAGCACTTCCCTCCGGGATCCGGAGGTAACCGTAGGGTCTCGAAGGACACGGCCGGGAGGCTGTGGTGTTGGTCACATCACCTGCCGCAGGCGCCCCGGCGGGGAGCGGCCGACTGTGCCGGAAGGGCCCGGTGGCCATAGGTTGATCCGCATGGAGGAGCTGGATCGTCAGATCGTCGAGTTGCTCGTCAGGGACGGGCGCATGAGCTACACCGACCTGGGCAAGGCCACCGGCTTGTCCACCTCGGCGGTGCACCAGCGGGTGCGGCGGCTCGAACAACGCGGTGTCATCCGCGGGTACGCAGCCGTCGTGGACCCCGAGGAGGTGGGACTGCCCCTCACGGCGTTCATCTCGGTGAAACCGTTCGACCCGAGCGCCCCCGACGACATCGCCGAGCGGCTCGCCGGGGTGTCCGAGATCGAGGCTTGCCACAGTGTCGCCGGCGACGAGAACTACATCCTCAAGGTCCGTGTCGGCACACCCCTGGAACTGGAGGAACTGCTGACCCAGATCCGCTCGCTGGCCGGTGTGTCCACCCGCACCACCGTGGTCCTCTCGACCCCGTACGAGGCACGGCCGCCGCGAATCTAGGCTGTCCTGCATGAGTGACAGCGTGCCCCCGGCAGAACACCGCACCGTGCTGCTGCGCGGTGGAGACATCCACAGCCCCGCCGATCCGTTCGCCACCGCCATGGTCGTCGAGCGCGGGCACGTCGCCTGGGTGGGCTCCGAGGGGGCGGCGGACGCGTTCGCCGCCGGGGTCGACGAGGTGATCGACCTGGAAGGCGCGCTGGTCGCCCCCGCGTTCGTGGACGCGCACGTCCACGCGACGGCGACCGGGCTCGCTCTCACCGGGCTCGACCTCACCGGTACGGCCTCGCTCGCCGAGGCCGCCGCGCGCATCCGGGACCACGCCGCGGCCCGTCCCGCGGACCGCATCCTCATCGGGCACGGCTGGGACGCGTCCCGCTGGCCCGAGCAGCGGCCGCCCCGCCGTGACGAGCTGGACGAACTCACCGGCGGTCGCCCGCTCTACCTCACCCGGGCCGACGTCCACTCGGCGGTCGTCACCACCGCGCTGCTCGACCTCGTGCCCGGTGTCCGCGACATGCCCGGCTTCCGGGACGGCGAGCCGCTCACCAAGGCCGCCCATCACGCCGTGCGTGCCGCCGCGTACGCCGCCGTGTCGCCCGGGCAGCGGTCCGAGGCACAGTCGGCCGCGCTCCGGCGCGCCGCGTCCCTCGGCATCGGCACCGTGCACGAGTGCGGCGGCCCCGACATCTCCTCCGAGGACGACTTCACGGGACTGCTCGAGACGGCGGCGCAGGAGCACGGGCCGCGGGTCGTGGGCTACTGGGCGGACACGGACGTGGAGCGTGCGCGTGCCCTCGGGGCCTCAGGTGCGGCCGGCGACCTCTTCGCCGACGGCTCGCTCGGCTCCCACACGGCCTGCCTCCACGAACCGTATGCGGACGCGGGGCACGCCGGGGTCGCGTACCTGGACGCGGCAGCCGTCGCCGCCCATGTCACGGCCTGCACCGAGGCCGGGATCCAGGCCGGCTTCCACGCCATCGGCGATCATGCGCTCGCCAACGTGGTCGAGGGGATGAGAGCCGCCGCGTCCGCCCTGGGGCTGGACCGCATCAGGGCCGGTCGCCATCGGATCGAACACGCCGAGATGCCGACCCCGGAGACGGTCGCCGCCTTCGCCGAGTTCGGGCTCACCGCCTCCGTCCAGCCCGCCTTCGATGCCGCGTGGGGCGGTGACACCGGCATGTACGCCAGCCGCCTGGGCGTCGAGCGGGCCCGCACTCTCAACCCGTACGCCTCGCTGCTGCGCGCGGGAGTGCCGCTCGCGTTCGGTTCGGACAGCCCGGTCACCCCGCTCGATCCCTGGGGCGCGGTACGCGCCGCCGCCTTCCACCGCACCCCCGAGCACCGGATCTCGGTACGCGCCGCGTTCGCCGCCCACACCCGGGGCGGCTGGCGGGCGAGTGGACGGGACGACGCGGGCACGCTGGTGCCCGGCGCGCCCGCGGACTACGCCGTGTGGCGTACGGGCGACCTCGTCGTCCAGGCCCCGGACGACCGGGTCGCCCGCTGGTCCACGGACCCCCGCTCCGGCACTCCCGGGCTGCCCGATCTGAGCCCCGGTGCGGCCCTCCCCACGTGTCTGCGGACCGTTGTCTTCGGACAAACGGTCTACGTGCGACCGAACGAGTGACATCGGGGTATTTCGCCCCCTCGGTCACTGCTCCATGTGCTCCGTCGCGACCTGCGGATCTTCTGCGCTGACCAGCCCGTTCGATCAATCGCTCCAGTTTGCACGACTGTTGACAGAGTCCGCCCGAAGGCGGGTAGGTTCGGCCGAGTCCACCACGGGACGTCCGACCGGTCGAGTCTCCACGCAGTCGTCGAACGCCGCTGGGTCAGGGGGTGAGGCGCCGGACAGGCGCAGCACCACTGGGAGCCAGGTTCAGCGCCCGCGCCTCGGGGCGAGGGAAGGCTCCGGCCGGTAGGGGTCCCCCCTGCTCCGCGTGAGCTTGGGGGAAGGTGCGACCCGGGTGGGGCCCGGCGTTCAGTAGACAACGGCTCTCGGGCGATCCGCAGCCAGCGGGTCCCAGGCCGGCCCGAAGGACGCCGGGTCCGATCCGTTCGTGGCGGTGTCCGCGGTACCGCCCCGCCCGCCCGTCCCGCCCGTGCCGTCGCAGATCCGTCACCGCCGCTCGCTATGGTGGGTCTTCGCGTACGGACGTTAAAGGGGCAGAAGTGAACGACGGCGGTCAGAGGCGGTACGGCCCGCTGGGCAGAGCCTTGGTGATCATCCCGACCTACAACGAGGCCGAGAACATCAAGCCGATCGTCTCGCGGGTTCGCTCCGCCGTACCGGATGTGGACATCCTGGTCGCCGACGACAACAGCCCCGACGGCACCGGGAAGATCGCCGACGAGATCTCCGCCGAGGACGGCAGGGTGCACGTTCTGCACCGCAAGGGCAAGGAAGGGCTCGGCGCGGCCTACCTGGCCGGTTTCCGCTGGGGCTTGGACCACGGGTACGGCGTCCTCGTCGAGATGGACGCCGACGGCTCCCACCAGCCGGAGGAGCTGCCGCGGCTGCTCACCGCGCTCAAGGGCGCCGACCTCGTCCTCGGCTCCCGCTGGGTTCCGGGCGGGCGGATCGTGAACTGGCCGAAGTCCCGCGAGTACATCTCGCGGGGCGGCAGCCTCTACTCGCGGGTCCTGCTCGACGTCCCCATCCGCGACGTCACCGGCGGCTACCGGGCCTTCCGCAGCGAGACCCTGGCGGGGCTCGGGCTGGATGACGTGGCGTCCGCCGGCTACTGCTTCCAGGTCGATCTGGCCCGCCGGGCCGTGGCAGCCGGGTTCCACGTCGTCGAGGTCCCGATCACCTTCGTGGAACGCGAGCGCGGCGACTCGAAGATGAGCAAGGACATCCTCGTCGAGGCGCTGTGGCGGGTCACCGCCTGGGGCGTCGGAGCGCGGGCGGGCCGACTGCTCGGCAAGCGCCCGGCCGGGCCGTCCTCACCGCCGTCCTCCTGATCCCGCCCTTACGCCGTCCCGGCGGGCGGCCAGGCACACTGGGGGCATGACGACCGGCGTACGCACCCCGACCGCCCCGAAGCGCTCACGCGCCCGCACCCTCGTCCCGCTGGGCATCGCCGCGTGGCTGGTGCTCGAGATCTGGCTGTTGACCCTGGTGGCCTCGGCGGCGGGCGGGGTCACCGTCTTCGCCCTGCTCGTGGGCGGTGGCGTGCTCGGCGTGGTGGTCGCCAAGCGGGCCGGGCGGCGGGCCTTGAGGAACCTCACCGAGACCCTGCAGCGCCAGCAGCAGCCGGGTGCGGCACCCTCGATCACCGCCGAGCGCCAGGGGCCCGGCAACGGCTTCGTGATGCTGGCGGGGCTGCTCCTGATGATCCCGGGACTGATTTCCGACGTCGCCGGACTGCTGCTGCTCGTGCCCCCGGTCAGGTCGGTCGCCGGCCGCCTCGTGGAGGGGTCGCTGGAGCGCCGGATGCGCAAGGCCGCTCCCGGATCCCTCGGCGACGTCTTCCAACAGGCCCGCATGCACCGTCCGGACGGCAAGGTCGTGCCGGGCGAGGTCATCCGGGAGGACGTGACCAGCCCGCCGCGTCCGGACGAAGGCCCGCGCCCGCCGCTGGTCCGGTAGACGCGGTCGGACGGGCTGGCCGCGTCCCGTCCGAGGGGCCGGGGCGCGCCCGGTGCCGCCACCCGTGCCGTGCGTGCGCCGCCGCTCGGCCCGGTGCGTCGCCACCGCCGTGCAAGCCGCCCCAGTCGAGTCGCCGAGCCGCCGGACGGCCCCGAGGGGCCGGGAACCGTGCGGTGCCGTTCCCCGGGCCCGGCGAGCCGCTCGCGACGGCCAGGGGTGCGCCGTGGACGTCCGGGGCGGCCCCGGCCGCACAGGGCGGGGGATCCTCCGGAGAACGAGCCGCGGGCTGCGGCACACGTGGTGTGTGCGGCAGCCCGCGGCTCGTTCTCCGTGCGCTGTGGTGGTCGTCGTTAGGCGGACTTCCTGCTGTCACGCGGATGCACGGCGATGTTCATGGCTCCGGAGCGGAGGACGGCCAGCCGCTCGGCCAGCACCTCCTCGAGCTCCTCGCGGGTGCGCCGCTCCATGAGCATGTCCCAGTGCGTACGCGCGGGCTTGCCCTTCTTCTCCTCGGGGCCGTCCCCGTCCACCAGGAGTGCCTGGGCGCCGCACGCCTTGCACTCCCACTCCGGCGGAATCTCCGCCTCAACCGAGAACGGCATCTCGAAACGATGTCCGTTCTGGCATGCGTACTCCACCGCCTGGCGCGGGGCCAGATCGATGCCGCGGTCGGTCTCGTAGCTGGTCACCACGAGGCGCGTGCCGCGAAGAGCTCGCTCACTCATGAATCGTGCCTCCCGGGCTTGTCGCCCACAGGACAGGTGTCGCTGTCGTCGTCATCCGGTCAACGTCCGGTCGGCGGTAAAGATTCCCGTTGCGGGTCATGCGTCGTCGCCCGTCGTGCCGCTCTTTTCCAGGGTTTGGGTACCCACCAGTGACCGGTTTGTCACATCTGGCAGAAAGTGTCACCCAGCGTTTTGAGTCCTTCAGCACGCAGTAACGGTCCGCCTGGCAGGCCAAAGGCGTACACTACCGGCCTTTCACTTCGGCGTCTAAATCCGCTTCGGTACGGGGTTCCCCGCAGCGGCCACCGCACGCCTCACGGGAACCCGCGCGAGCAGCACGAACCCCAGTCCGAAGAAGATCACCAAAGAGACGATGGCATCCCGGTAGCTGCCCGTCAGCTGGTACGTCAGACCGAACACCAGTGGCCCCAGCCAGCTCAACCCGCGGTCGCTCATCTCGTAGGCGGAGAAGTACTCGGCCTCCTTGCCGCGCGGCACCAGATGTGAGAACAGCGAGCGGGACAACGCCTGGCTGCCACCGAGCACCAGACCGATCCCGGCGGCGAGGACGTAGAACCACACCGGGGTCCGGGCGGGCAGGAAGTAGCCGAAGCCGAGGATCAGGGCCCAGATCGCGAGGGAGCCCAGGATGGTGCGCTTCGCGCCGTACGTCCCTGCGAGCCGTCCCATGCCCAGGGCTCCCGCCACCGCCAGGACCTGTACCAGCAGCACCGCCGTGATCAGCGTCGTCTGGTCCAGGCCCAGCTCCTCCGAGCCGTACACCGAAGCCTGCGAGATCACGGTCTGCACCCCGTCGTTGTAGACGAGGTAGGCGAGCAGGAAGGACAGCGTCAGCGGGTACCGCCGCATGTCCCGCAGGGTTGCCACCAGCTGCCGCCAGCCCGCCCCCACGGTGCCGCCGCCGTGCGGGCCGTCCTCCGCGCGCGCGGCTGCCCTTCGGTCGCGCAGCCGCCGCATGGGGACGAGCGTGAAGGCGCCCCACCAGAGTCCCGCCGAGGCGAGGCAGATGCGGACGGCTTCCGACTCCGACAGTCCGAAGGAGTCGTGACCGGAGTAGAGCACGAGATCGAGTACGAGGACGAAGGCACCGGAGGTGTAGCCGAAGGCCCAGCCCCGCGAGGACACCGTGTCGCGTTCCTCGGGGCCGGCGATCTGCGGCAGGTAGGCGTTGTAGAGCACCATGGACACCGACAGCGAGGCGTTCGCCACGATCAGCAGGAACGCGCCCAGCAGATAGCGGTCGCCGTCCAGGAAGAACATCGCCGCGGTGGCGCACGCCCCCAGGTAGGCGCACACGGCGAGGAGCGGTTTCTTGCGGCCGGTGCGATCCGCGATGGCGCCCACCATCGCCATCACCAGCACCGCCAGCACCACTGATGCGGAGACGGCGTACGCGAACAACGAGCCGGCGCGGACCGGTATGCCCAACGGATGGACGAAGCCGTCCGCATCCGCCGCGGCCCGTGCCACGGCCGTCAGGTAGGGGCCGAGGAACACCGTGAGCACGCTCGTCGAATAGACGGAGCAGGCGAAGTCGTAGAAGTACCACCCATGTTGCTCGCGCCGACGATCGGCGTCGTCCGTTCCGGCGGTTCTGTCCGCGGTGCCAGCGGTCACGCCGCGCCCCCCTCACTCCTGCCGTGGTGGAGACGCGCGGTGCTCAGGCCCAGACTCCCCGGTCCGTCATCACCGTGCGCAGCATCTCCAAATGATCGGTCATGATGCCATCCACCCCGAGGTCGAGGAGAGTGGCCACCCGTTCCGGATCGTTCACGGTCCACACGTGCACCTGGAGCCCGCGGGCGTGCGCTTCGCGGACGAAGCGCCGGTCCACCACCCTGATCCCGCCCTGGGATTCCGGAACCTGCGCACACACCGCCCCGGAGCGCAGCGCGGCGGGGAGGCCGAGGGACCTCAGTCGGAGCCCCATCACCCCGCGCACGCCGAAGGAAGTCGCCAGCCTGGGCCCCGCCAGCCGCTGTGCGCGTGCGACCCTGCCCTCCGAGAACGAGCCGACGCAGACCCGGTCCCAGGCGGCGGTCCTGCACACCAGGTCGACCAGCGGCTCAAGCGCGCCCTCGGCCTTGATGTCCACGTTCCAGCGGGCCTCGGGGAACTCCTCCAGAAGGTCCTCGAAGAGCGGCAGCGGCTCCTGGCCGGCCACCCGTGCGCGGCTCACCTCGCCCCAGGGCAGGTCCGCGATCCGCCCGCGGGCATCGGTCACCCGGTCGAGGGTCGGGTCGTGGAACGCGACGAGCTTCCCGTCGGCGGTCGTGTGCACGTCCGTCTCGAAGTACCGGTAGCCGGTCGCGGCCGCGCGCCGGAAGGCAGCCGCGGTGTTCTCCAGCCCGTCGGCAGTGCCGCCGCGATGGGCGAACGGGATCGGGAACGGGTGGTCGAGGTAGGGGTGCCTGGAGTGCGATGCGCGAGTCACGGACGCAGTATGACCTGCTCGGGTTTCGTCCCGGCGACCACCGTGCTGCGGCTGCCCGCCCCAGGGGCGGCGAAGACGCGCAGGAAGAGCTGGGCCAGCGGGCCGATGGCCAGGGCGTAGGCGACCGTCCCCGCGCCGACCGACCCCCCGAGTGCGAAGCCGGTGGCCACCACCGCCACCTCGATCGACGTCCGTACCAGCCGTATGGAGCGGCCCGTGAGCCGGTGCAGGCCCGTCATCAGCCCGTCCCGCGGCCCCGGGCCGTACCGAGCCGAGATGTACAGGCCGGTTGCCGCGCCGTTGAGGACGATCCCCGCGATCATCAGGGGGATCCGTGCGCCGAGGCCGTGCACGGTGGGCACGAGGGCCAGGGTCGCGTCCATCGCCACGCCGATCACCACGACGTTGGAGACGGTTCCGAGCCCGGGCCGCTGCCGGATCGGGATCCACAGCAGCAGGACGACCGCGCCGACGACGATCGAGACGACGCCGATGCTCAGCCCGGTCCGTCCCGCGATCCCCTGGTGCAGCACCCCCCAGGGCTCCAGCCCGAGACCGGCCCGCACCAGTGCCGCGGAGCTTGCCCCGTAGAGCGCCAGGCCGACGTAGAGCCGCAGCAGCCTGCCGGCGACGTTCGTGGCGCGCAGGCGGGACGTGATGGACAAGGAACTGCCCCCCAGTGGTGAGAGTGGACTGATGCATGACACTCTGTGGCGGGGGAACCGATGCCAACCATGGCCAATTCGGGGAAGGTGGACTGACTTTCATGGCGCAGTGGACTTCAGCGGTCGGAGCGGCGCAGCTGGCCCGACAGCTCAATGCGCAGGCGCCGCGCCCGGCCGGCCCCGGCACGCGCAAGCCGCCGGCCTACCGCGCGCTGGCGGACGGCATCCGACTCCTCGTGCTGGAAGGCAGGGTGCCGGTCGCCGCCCGGCTGCCCGCCGAGCGCGAGCTCGCGCTGTCGCTCGCCGTCAGTCGTACGACCGTCGCGGCGGCGTACGAGGCCCTGCGCTCCGAGGGGTTCCTGGAGTCCCGCAGAGGCGCGGGCAGCTGGACGGCGGTGCCCGCGGGCAATCCGCTCCCCGCACGCGGTCTGGAGCCCCTCCCGCCGGAGTCGCTGGGGTCCATGATCGACCTCGGCTGCGCCGCACTCCCGGCCCCCGAGCCGTGGCTCACCAAGGCCATCCAGGGCGCCCTGGAGGAACTGGCGCCGTACGCGCACACGCACGGCGACTACCCCGCCGGACTTCCGGCGCTGCGCAGGATGCTCGCCGACCGGTACACCGAGCGCGGCATCCCGACGATGCCCGAGCAGATCATGGTGACCACCGGGGCGATGGGGGCGATCGACGCGATCTGCCACCTGTTCGCGGGGCGCGGTGAACGCATCGCCGTCGAGTCGCCCAGCTACGCCAACATCCTGCAGCTGATGCGGGAGGCCGGGGCGCGGCTGGTGCCGGTCGCGATGGCCGAGGGGCTGCAGGGTTGGGACCTGTCCCGTTGGCGGCAGGTCCTGCGCGACGCGGCCCCCCGGCTCGGCTACGTGGTCGCGGACTTCCACAACCCCACCGGTGCACTGGCCGACGAGGACCAGCGGAGGCAGTTGGTGGACGCGGCACGGTCCGCCGGAACGGTCCTCGTCGTCGACGAGACGATGTCCGAGCTCCGACTCGACGACGGCGTCGAGATGCCGAGGCCGGTCTGCGCCTTCGATCCGGCCGGTTCCACGGTCCTCACGGTCGGGTCGGCGAGCAAGGCGTTCTGGGCGGGCATGCGGATCGGGTGGGTCCGTGCCGCGCCCGACGTGATCCGTTCGCTCGTGGCGGCTCGCGCGTACGCGGACCTCGGCACCCCCGTGCTGGAGCAGCTGGGCGTCAACTGGCTGATGCATACGGGTGGTTGGGACGAGGCGGTGGGGCTGCGCCGCACCCAGGCCCGCGAGAACCGTGACGCGCTGGTGGCGGCGCTCCGCCGGGAACTGCCCAGTTGGGAGTTCGAGGTGCCACAGGGCGGTCTGACCCTGTGGGTCCGGGCCGGGGGGCTCTCCGGCTCGCGCCTCGCCGAGGTCGGCGAGCGGGTCGGCGTCCGCGTCCCGTCGGGGCCGCGCTTCGGGGTGGACGGTGCGTTCGAGGGGTACGTGCGGCTGCCGTTCACGGTCGGCGGCCCGGTTGCCGAGGAGGCGGCGGCGCGGCTGGCCTCGGCCGCGCGATTGGTCCGGACGGGCGTGACCACGGGCACGGAGGCCCCCCGGACGTTCGTGGCCTGAGCCCGTGCGTCCGGCCGGCTCGTACGGCCTGCTCGGCGGCGGACGGACCCCGCGCTCCGGCGGACGGACCCCGCACTCCGGCGGAGGCTGCTCAGCCCTCCGCCGGAACGGCCGTCGTGGCCGGTCGCGTCCGGGCCTCGGGCGCGGCTTCCGCCGGGGGTCCTGCGGCCGGCTCCCCCAGGGGTTCCGGCCGGGCCTCGCAGGCCGGGTCCGCCGCCCCGAGGCGTTCCGTCGCTGTGGGCTCCGCGCGCGGGGTTTCTCGCTCCGGCAGCATCGCCAGCACCGCCCGCCGGTGCGCCTCGCTCGTCGCGTCGTCGAACGGGTCGGGCGTGGCCGGCACCTGCAGCCTGAGGACGCCACTCGTGCCCAGCCGTACGTAGCCGCGTCCCGGCGGCACCTCGGTCGTCGGCGTGGTGCGCGGAGGCGCGCCCAGCACCGCTCGGACCTGCTCGGGGGTGGCGGCGCCCAGGACGACCCGGGCGCGGGTGTGCGCGTCGACCGCTTCACAGAGCAGGTCCACGCTGTCGAACTGGTCGGCCACGACGACCGTGACGTGCGCGGCCCGGCCGTGCCGCAGGGGGACTCGGAGCAGTTCCTGGGGATCGGTGCGCCCGTCGGCGGCAGCGAGGTGGCTCAGCACGGTAGGGCGGTCCAGCAGGATCCACAGCGGGCGCCGGGTGTCCTCGGGGGTCGGCCGGCCCGCTTGCCTGGCCCGGTTGGCGGTGATCAGCCGGCGCTCCGTCTCGTGTGCCGCCCACTCCAGGCTGGCGAGTGCCCCGGCGAGGGCGCACTCGACGGCCAGGACCCCGTCCCGGCCCGTCAGGCAGGCGTACTCCCCGGTCCCGCTGCCGTCGATGATCAGTACGTCGCCGTACGGCAGGACCTGCAGGGCGAGTGAGCGGAGCAGGGTCGTCGTGCCGCTGCCCGGTTGGCCGACGGCCAGCAGGTGGGGCTCCGTCGACCGGGGGCCGGTGCGCCAGACGACGGGGGGCGCGTCCGTGGTCCCGTCGCCGTCGGCCACGGGCACCGTGCGCGGGACGGCGTCGGCGTCGGTGAAGCCCAGCACCGCTTCGCCGGGCGCGGTCACGAAGCGCTGGGCGGCGATCGTCGTGGGGAGGGCCGGCAGGACGCTCATCAGGAGCTGGTTCGCCTCCTCGTCCCAGTCGAACCGGTACTCGCGGCCGCGACCCGATTTGGCGTGCAGCAGCTGTTCGATCCGGGTGCGTGCCTCGGCCTCGCCGTCGGGGAAGTAGGCGGGGTAGCTCACTCGGAGTCGGGTCAGCCGGCCGTCGCCGTCGAACCGGTGGTCGCTCAAAGCCTTCGCCCACGCCCCTCCGTGTGCGTACAGCGGAGCGGGGTCCTCGGGGACGGCGAAGTACGGCACGAGGGCGTCGTAGAGGGCCTGGAGCCGTGCCAGCTCTGCCTTGGCGGGCCCGGTGCGCACGGGTGTGCGCGCGCGTCCCTTCCAGGCAGCCACCGCCATCACCGAGATCAGTCCGAGCAGCGGTCCGTACGGCACCACGACGGTCATCACCAACACGCAGGCCGCCGCCAGGAACAGCGTGGGGCCACGTCGCTCCTTCGGCGTTTCGGCCCACTTGTGCCGTCCGGCGGCGGCCATCAGCCGGAGGCCGCGGCTGATCGTGATGAGCGGGTGGAGCACGTCCGTGGCGCTGTCGGCGGCCGTCCGCGCGAGCTCCCGGCTGCGGGCGATCCGGTCGTTGCCGCTGCTCAGCATGCGGGGAAGTGGTCGCCGGGCCACATCGTCCTCCTGCTCCTGGAGTTGTCGAAGAGGTCAAAGGGATCGGGGGCGGAGGTCAGAACTTGATCCCGCCCAGCAGGCTGGCGAGGCTGGCGCCCCCCGCGGTGATGCTCGGGGCGATGGCGGTGCCCGCGAGGTAGAAGCCGAAGAGTGCGGAGACCAGCGCGTGCGACGCCTTCAGCCCGTCCTTCTTGAAGAACAGGAAGACGATGATGCCGAGCAGCACGACGCCTGACATGGACAGGATCATGAGGTGTTCTCCTGGGTGAGGGGACGGTCACCTTGAGTTCTTCCATGCTCACAGGAGGTATCTATGCGATAAAAGGTGCATTCGAGTGAAAAAGCCTCCTTTTCACTCGAACGGCCGATGCGGGATTGTTGCCCCGGGCGTGTTGATCTACGCCGGGGGCCGTGCCCGATCTTTGCCGCGACGCCGCGCAGTCATGCGCCCACCCGGGCAGTACCCTGTCGGTTCACTCGTACGGTGCGGCCCGCCCGTACACCGGTCCGGTCAGCACAGTGAGAGGCGGTACTTCGGATGAGTGAAGGCGCGGACCCCGAGGTGGTCGAGTTGGCGTCGAAGGTCTTCGACCTCGCTCGCCGCGGCGACGCCGAAGCGCTCGCAGCCTACGTGGACGCCGGCGTTCCGGCCGACCTCACCAACGACAAGGGCGACACCCTCGTCATGCTCGCCGCATACCACGGCCACGCCGCGGCCGTGGCCGCCCTGCTCGCCCGGGGCGCCGACGTCGACCGTGCCAACGACCGGGGCCAGACCCCGCTCGCCGGCGCCGTCTTCAAGGGCGAGGACGCGGTGGTCCACGCTCTGCTGGACGGCGGAGCCGATCCGGAGGCAGGAACTCCGTCCGCCGTGGATACTGCGCGGATGTTTGGGAAGGGACACCTCCTGGAGTTGTTCGACGCCCGGTGAACGGGCCTGGAACACCAGGTGGGAGTCGCGGGATAAATGTGGTCGCGGCTGCGAAACGGCTGGGTCATCATGACGTCGGGCCCGCAAGGGGCCATCGACGAGAGGCAGAGGAAGATGGACTTCATCAAGCGGAAGACGACAGACAGCCGATCATGTTGCCGCGCGGCCTAGGCGAACACACCACCGGTTGCGTCGACAGCTTGATGTGAGGCATTTGCCATGTTCGAACCAGTCATAGCGCCGAGCGGCACCTTGCTCGGCCTGCTGCAGAGAGGCCGCGGCGACGGCACGCTGCACGCGCTCGCCGCGCCGCGTACCGACGCCCTCGCAGCCCTCAACCACTGCGTGCTGAGCGACCCCCGCCACGACTGGCAGGTCGAGAACCGCTCCCTGTACTACGCACGCCTGTACCTGGACCTGGGCGGCGGCCTCGACGAGATCGAGACCCACCTGTTCAGCGCCGAGGACACGTTCGACACCGATGACTCACGGACCGGGCTCGCGCTCTCCGTGCTCGGCCACCTCGCCTCGTACGGCCGGGACGACGCACTCGTCCTGCTGCGCCGGTATGCGGCGACAGGCTCGAACTGGGCCTGGGCCCTCGACGAGCTCGCCCTGCGCGACGACGACTCGGGCCTGCGGTCCCTCGCAGGACCGGTGCTCAGCCGGTTCCCGGCCACGGCAGAGGGCGACGTCGAACTGGCCGCCGCCGTGCGGGACGCCTTCGAACCGCGGCCGTGGCGGTTGTGGGCCGAGGACCACCGGGAGGCCGTCGGCGCGCGGGTGCGCGCCGCACAGGAGCGGGGCTCCTTCGACCGCTGGCAGCGACAGATGCGACCCAGCGGTCCCCGACCCGGCTGGAGCGTCCAGGCGGTGTTCGAGTGGGCGCAGCAGGGGCTGGACCGCGGAACCGCGCTGCACGTGCCGGCGGCCCGCTGTCTGAGCGCGGTGGCCGGTCCCGAGGACCGCGCGATGATCATCGAGACGGCGCGCGGTGGAGCCGACGGAGCCCGGTGCGCCGCGCTCCACTACCTGGCCGAGTCGCGGGACTCCGCCGTACTCGACCTCATCGAGGCCGCGGTGGCCGGTGCCTCGCGCACCGTCGCCGACGCGGCCGTGGCCGCCTTCGAGCGGATGTGCGGCGAAGCCGCGGTGGACCGGGCACGCGGCTGGATCCACCGTCCCGACGCACTCGGTGCCTCCGCCGCCGGAGTCCTCGCCTGCCGCGGCGCTGCGCAGGACGCCGAGCTGGTGCTGGGCGCCCTGCGGGAGACCGTCCGGGCCGACGGACCCGACGCCCCCCTGCTGTGGACGCTCGTCGACGGGACCGGTCGCCTCGGCATCGGCTGCGCGGCTCCCGTCCTGCGCCACGTCTACCGCGAGACCACCTCGTCCCAGCTGCGCGGGCGCACCGCCCGCGCGCTCGCCGCGACCGATCCCTCGTTCGCCACCGGCTTCGCCGTCGAGTGTCTGTGGGACTGCGAGGAGACCACGAGGGAGATCGCCGCGCTGCACGCCGAGACCGGCGACGCGCGGGTCGCAGAACGCCTGCGCAGGCTGGCCGCCGACCCGGCTGAAGAGGCCGAGGTGCAGACCGCCGTACGCAGCCGCATCACCCCCGACGCCCCTCCGCTCTGACTCCGAGGAACTGCACGCGGGACGCCGGTACGAGGCGTCCCGGAACGGCCCGAGCAGGACCCGCGGCGACCGCCCGTCGCGCTGCCGCCCCACGCCCGGGCCGGAGCACCGTCCGCGACCGGAGGCCGGCCACCGGGGCGTCGCGGGGCGGACCGCAGGCTGCTCCCGCGGGACGTGGCACAAAACTCACGGGACGTTCCACGGACGGAAAGATCCACGTTGGCCGCGCCACTCCCGGTGCGACGAGAACACCCCCATGCGTGTCGTCATCGTCACCGAGTCCTTCCCACCCGACGTCAACGGCGTGGCGCACTGCGCCCTGCAGACCGCCCGGCACCTCGCCGCCCGCGGCCACGCCCCGCTCGTCATCGCCCCGGCTGCGGCCGGGACCGATCCTGCGGCGCCGTGCCCGGTCGTGCGCGTGCCTTCCCTACCACTGCCCGGCTACCCCCAGGTGCGGGTGGCCCTGCCCAGCCGACGGCTGACCGCGGCGCTCACCGCGCACCGGGCCGACGTCGTCCACCTCGCCAGCCCCTTCGTCCTCGGGGCGCGCGGGATGGGCGCGGCGGCGAGGCTCGGACTGCCCGCCGTCGCCGTCTACCAGACCGACCTCGCCGGATACGCCCGCACGTACGTGGGCGCGGGCGAAGGTACGGCGTGGCGCCGCATCCGTGCGGTGCACGCGTCGGCGGACCGGACGCTCGCACCGTCGACCGCAGCCGTCCGCGACCTGGAGGCGCACGGGGTGCCCCGGGTGCGCCTGTGGCCTCGTGGTGTGGACACCGTGCGGTTCCGACCCGGGCGGAGGGACGGGGCCCTGCGCCGCGAGCTCGCCCCGAACGGCGAAACGATCATCGGCTACGTCGGCAGGCTGGCGCCCGAGAAGTGCGTCGAACTCCTCGCGGGCGCATGCGGGATCCCGGGGGTCCGGGTGGTGGTCGTGGGCGACGGCCCCAGTGCTCCCGCACTCCCGGCGGCCCTCCCCGGAGCCGTGTTCCTGGGCCGGCGCACCGGTGACGACCTCGCGCGGATCTTCGCCTCGCTGGACGTCTTCGTGCACACCGGACCGTACGAGACGTTCTGCCAGACCGTGCAGGAAGCCATGGCCAGCGGGGTACCGGTGATCGCCCCCGCAGCGGGCGGACCGCTGGACCTCGTCGACCACGGGCGCACCGGCCTGCTGGTGCCGCCGCGCGATCCGCGGTCGGTGCGGGACGCAGCGGCGGCGCTCATCGCGGACCCGGCGCGCAGGGAGTCCTACGGACGGGCCGGGCGCTCCACGGTCGAGGGCCGGACCTGGGACGTCGTCGGGGACCAGTTGCTGGGCCACTACGACGAGGTTCTCACCCGGCGGACGGCGGTGGCAGCATGAGCGCGCTGCGGATCGTCCGGTTGGCGAACTTCGTGACGTCCGCGTCCGGGGGACTACGCACCGCCCTGTCCGAGCTGGGCCGCGGCTACCTCGCTGCCGGGCACGAGCCGGTGCTCGTGGTGCCGGGCGACGCGCCCGGCGACGACCTCACGCCACAGGGCAGGGTCATCACCCTCCCGGGGCCCCTGCTGCCGGCCACCGGCGGCTACCGCGTCCTCGCCGGCCGCTCCCGCCTCCGGGCGCTCCTGGAAGAACTGGCCCCCGACCGGCTCGAGGTCTGCGACCGCACCACGCTGCGTTGGACGGGGGAGTGGGCGCGCCGCCACCGGATCCCCGCCGTGATGGTGTCCCACGAGACGGCGGACGGGGTGTTGCGCACCTGGGGGGTGCCGCGTGCGTTCGCCGGGGGCGCCGCGGACCGGCTCAACCGGCGCAGCGCCTGGTCGTACGCACGGATCGTGTGCACGACGGAGTGGGCGGAGCGTGAGTTCGTGAGGATCGGCGCGCGCAACGTGGTCCGCGCACCGCTCGGAGTCGACCTGGCGCGCTGCCGGCCCGACCGGCGCAGCACGGCCCTGCGCGCCCGGTACGCGGAGGGTGCCGACGTCCTGCTCCTGCTGTGCTCACGGTTGTCCGTGGAGAAGCGGCCGGGAATGGCCCTGGACGCGCTCGCCGCGCTGCGCGCGGGCGGTGTGCGGGGCACGCTGGTCGTCGCGGGGGACGGTCCGCTGCGGGGCGCGCTGGCCCGACGGGCGCGGGCTGCCGGGCTGCCGGTGCGCTTCCTCGGCCACGTCTTCGACCGGGAGTCGCTCGCGGACCTGCAGGCCGCGGTTGATGTCTGCGTGGCCCCGGGCCCTGCGGAAACCTTTGGGCTTTCCGCGCTGGAGGCACTCGCCTGTGGCACACCCGTCGTGGCCAGCGCGTCCTCGGCACTGCCCGAGGTCATCGGCGACGCAGGGGCCGCCGCGGTCGACACCCCGGAGGCCTTCGCCGCGGAGGTGCGGGAAGTCCTGTCCCGCCCGGAGCCGGATCGCCGCAGCGCCGCCCGTGCCCGCGCAGCGCTCTTCGGCTGGGACCGGGCGGTGAGGGCCTTCCTCTCGGCCCACGACGCCCCCGTCCGGGCATCCGGCCACCCCGAGGTCGCGGCATGAGCGGCCACTCACCGGGTCGACCCGGTCCGACCCCTCCGCCCCTGACCTTCGCCCCGGGGACGGCGGACGGGACCGGGGGCCCCGCCGCTCAGGACCCCACGGCCCCGCCGGACGTTCCGCGCGACCGGGGGACCGGACGGCCACTGCGCTACGCAGCGCTCGGCGACTCCCTCACCGAAGGGGTCGGCGACCGGGTCGCCGGAGCCTGGCGCGGGTGGGCGGCACTGCTCTCCGCCGGGATCGGCGACCCCGCACGACCCGCGGAGTTCCGGAACTTCGCCGCCAGCGGCGCTCTCACCCGGGACGTCGACGAGCAGCAGGTACCGCCGGCCGTCGCCTTCCATCCCGACCTCGCCTCCGTCGTCGTCGGAGTCAACGACACGCTCCGGTGCACGTTCGACATCCACGACCTCGCCGTGCGCCTCGACTCGGTCTGCTCCGCGCTGGCCGGCTGCGGCGCCAGGCTGCTGACGGCGTGCCTGCCCGACCCCGGCGCACTGCTCGGCCTGCCCGCTCCGCTCGCCCGTCCGCTCGCACGACGCCAACGCGCCGTCAATGTCGTCGTCCATGCGCTGTCCGAACGCTACGGAGCCGTCCACCTGCACATGGCGGATCCCGTATGGACCGGCGACCGGACCATGTGGAGCGCGGACCGCCTCCACCCCGGCGAGCGGGGCCACCGTCTGATCGCCGCCCGCTTCCACGCGCTGCTCAGCGCCGAGGGGATCGCCTCCGGCCCGGTACCGGGCGCCGAACCCCAACAGCCGGCACCCGGTCCGATCGCGAAGGCGATGTGGCTGGCCACAGCCGGCACCGGCTGGGTCGCGCGGCGCTGTACGGACCTCCTGCCGCAACTGCTGGGACTCGCGGGCGCAGAGGTGCGGCACTGGGCCCGCGGCACGAGCGCCCGACTCGACCTCGTCGCAGAAGACGCCCTGTCGTCCGCGCTCGCCGCCGTGTCCACGGGGCCTCCTCTTGTCAGAATGGGGGAATGAGCGGGCGCTGGGAATTCTGGATCGACCGTGGTGGGACGTTCACCGACGTCGTCGCCAGACGCCCCGACGGACGACTGGTCACCCGCAAGCTGCTCTCCAACGACCCCGAGCACGACCGTGACGCGGCCGTCGCCGGGATCAGACTCCTCCTCGGTCTCGGTCCGCAGGACGCGGTGCCCGCGCACGAGGTCGACGTCGTGAAGATGGGCACGACCGTGGCCACCAACGCCCTCCTGGAGCGCCGGGGCGAGCCGACCGTCCTCGTCATCACCGAGGGCTTCCGCGACGCCCTCCGCATCGCGTACCAGAACCGCCCGCGCCTCTTCGACCGCCGCATCGTCCTCCCGGAGGCCGTGTACGACCGCGTCATCGAGGTCCCGGAGCGGCTCGACGCCCGCGGTGGCGTCCTCCGGCCGCTGCAACTCGGCCCGGTCGAGGCACAGTTGGCCGCGGCACGGGAAGCGGGCTTCCGGAGTGCCGCCGTCGTCCTCATGCACGGCTACCGGAACCCCGCCCACGAGAAGGCCGTGGCCGAAGCGGCCCGGGCCCTCGGATTCACCCAGGTGAGCTGTTCCCACGAGGTCAGCCCCCTGATCAAGCTGGTTCCGCGCGGCGACACCACCGTCGTCGACGCGTACCTCTCGCCGATCCTGCGCCGGTACGTGGACGAGATCGCCGGTGAACTCCGGTCCATCCGACTCATGTTCATGCAGTCCAACGGAGGGCTGCGGGAGGCCTCGCACTTCCGCGGCAAGGACGCCGTCCTGTCCGGACCGGCCGGCGGCGTGGTCGGCATGGCCCGGACCTCGGAACAGGCGGGCTTCGGCCGGGTGATCGGCTTCGACATGGGCGGCACCTCGACCGACGTGTCGCACTACGCGGGGGAATTCGAGCGGGAGCTCGGCACCCAGGTGGCCGGCGTACGGATGCGCGCCCCCATGATGAACATCCACACCGTGGCCGCCGGTGGCGGCTCGATCCTGCACTTCGACGGCCAGCGCTACCGGGTCGGCCCCGATTCCGCCGGTGCCGTACCGGGGCCCGCCTGCTACCGCCGCGGCGGTCCGCTCACCGTCACCGACGCCAACGTCATGCTCGGCAGGATCCAACCCGCCCACTTCCCCTCCGTGTTCGGGCCCGACGGGGACCAGACGCTCGACGCCGACGTCGTCCGCGAGCAGTTCGAACGACTCGCCGCGCGGGTACGCGATGCCACCGGCTCGACCGCGACCCCCGAGGAGGTCGCGGCCGGCTTCCTGCAGATCGCCGTGCTCAACATGGCGAACGCCGTCAAGAAGATCTCCGTCCAACGCGGTCACGACGTCACCCGCTACGCGCTGACCAGCTTCGGCGGCGCGGGCGGACAGCACGCCTGTGCCGTCGCGGACGCCCTCGGCATCGGCACCGTCCTCGTGCCGCCGCTCGCCGGAGTGCTCTCCGCCTACGGCATCGGTCTCGCCGACGCCACCGCCATGCGGGAGCAGTCGGTGGAGGCGGAGCTCGACGGCGAGACGGCGACGTCCGTCGCGGACCTCTGCGACCGCCTCGCCGACCGCACACGCGCGGAGCTGCGCGCCGACGCCGTCGCCGACGGCGCGATCAGCACCCGTGCCCGTGTGCTCATCCGGTACGCCGGTACGGACGCGGGACTCGCCGTCGACCTCGGCACGGAGCCGCAGATGCGCGAGGCCTTCGAGACGGCACACCGGGCTCGCTACGCATTCACGATGGACAAGCCCCTCGTCGTCGAGGCCGTCACGGTCGAGGCGGTCGGCACGGCCGGACCCCACGGGGACGTGGTCGTCGAGGAAGCGGAACCGGCCGCGGCCCAAGGCCCTCGACCGTGCGCCACGGTGGAGGTGTTCACGGCTGGCCGGAGCAATCCGACGCCCCTGTACCGGCGCAACGACCTCTCCCCGGGCGACGCCGTCCAAGGGCCCGCGATCATCGCCGAGGCCGATGCGACGACCCTCGTCGAGCCCGGCTGGCGGGCGGTCGTCGGCGAACTCGGGCACCTGTTGCTCACCCGCGTGCAGCCCCGCCCCACGCGCAGGGCCGTCGGTACCGACGCCGATCCGGTCCTGCTGGAGGTCTTCAACAACCTCTTCATGGCGATCGCGGAGCAGATGGGAGTGCGCCTGGAGAACACCGCCCACTCCGTCAACATCAAGGAGCGGCTCGACTTCTCCTGCGCCCTGTTCGACGCCGAGGGCAACCTCATCGCCAACGCTCCCCACATCCCGGTCCATCTGGGATCCATGGGCGAGTCCATCAAGGAGGTGCTGCGACGCAACGGGGACACCCTGCGGCCGGGCGACGTGTACGCCGTCAACGACCCCTACCACGGGGGCACGCACCTGCCGGACGTGACCGTCGTGACTCCGGTGTTCGGGGACGGCGAGCTGCGATTCCTGGTGGCCTCGCGCGGTCATCACGCGGAGATCGGCGGCATCACACCGGGCTCGATGCCCGCGTTCAGCCGGACCATCGACGAAGAGGGGGTCCTCTTCGACAACTGGTTGCTCGTGCGGGACGGACGACTGCGCGAGGCCGAGACCAGGCGTCTGCTGACCGGTGCCCCCCACCCGTCCCGGGATCCCGACACCAACCTTGCCGACCTGCGGGCCCAGATCGCCGCGAACGAGAAGGGCATCGCCGAACTGGCCCGGATGGTCGACGAGTTCGGACTCGACGTGGTCCAGGCCTACATGCGGCACGTCCGGCACAACGCATCAGAGTCCGTACGACGCATCGTCGTCGGACTGGCCGACGGTGCCTACCGCTACGAGACCGACGCAGGCGCGGTCGTCGAGGTCGCGGTCCGCGTGGACCGGCAGGCACGCTCCGCGTGTCTGGACTTCACCGGCACGTCGCCGCAGCAGCCCGGCAACGCCAATGCGCCCACGTCCGTGGTGATGGCCGCGGTCCTGTACGTCTTCCGGACGTTGGTGGCCGACGACATCCCCCTCAACAGCGGCTGCCTGGAGCCGCTGGACGTGCGCGTGCCCGACGGGTCGATGCTCGCGCCCGTCCACCCCGCCGCCACGGTGGCGGGCAACGTCGAGACCTCCCAGGCCGTCACCGGGGCGCTGTACGCGGCGCTCGGGGTCCAGGCGGAGGGTTCGGGCACGATGAACAACGTCACCTTCGGCAACGACCGCGTGCAGTACTACGAAACCCTGGCCAGTGGGTCCGGCGCCGGCGACGGGTTCGACGGTGCCGACGCGGTGCAGACCCACATGACCAACTCCCGGCTCACCGACCCCGAGGTGCTGGAGTGGCGCTACCCGGTGCGGGTCGAATCCTTCTCGGTGCGCGACGGCAGCGGGGGTGCCGGGCGGTGGCGGGGTGGATGCGGCGTGGTGCGCCGTCTCTGCTTCCTGGAGCCGATGACGGTGGCCCTGCTCACCGGCCACCGGAGGGTGCCGCCGTACGGCATGTCCGGAGGCGGGCCGGGAGCACTCGGCGTGAACGAGGTCGAACGGGCCGACGGGACGGTCGAGGTACTGCGGGGTGCGGACTCGGTGGACGTCGGGCCGGGGGACGTCCTGGTCGTCCGGACGCCGGGCGGCGGCGGCTATGGGCGGCCGGGCGCAGCGCGTCCTCCGGGTCCATGAGGACCACCTCGCCCCCCGGTGCGCCGCCGCAGGAGAACGGCCGACCGCACCCGGGCGGGTTCGGCGGCGGACGCGGCCGTGGCGCCGCGTCTCAGCACCCGTGCCGTGCGCCGAAGCCCTCCGCCCCCACCGGAACGAAGCGGACCGGAGTGCCCGGCACGGCCTGGGCGGCCGCCGCGAGATCCGACTCCCGGACCACGGCGACCACCGGGTAGCCCCCGGTGGTCGGATGGTCTGCGAGGAACACCACCGGCTGCCCGTCCGGGGGGACCTGCACCGCGCCCAGCACCATGCCCTCGCTGGGCAGTTCGGCGTGCACCGCCCGCTCCAGCAGCGGGCCCTCCGTGCGCAGGCCGATGCGGTTGCTCGCCGCCGACACCCGGTAGGTGGCTGTGGTGAGCGTGCGCCGGGCAGCGCCCGTGAACCAGTCGTCGCGGGGGCCGAGCCTGACCCCCAGCACCAGCTCGTGGGGAGGGGAGGGCCACGGCGCGAAGTCGACCCGCTCGACCGGACCTGCTGCCGGACCCAGCGGAAGCACCGCGCCGTCGCCGAGCGGGTCCGGCCCGAGACCGGAGAGCAGATCCGTCGACCGGCTGCCGAGGACGGCTTCCACGGCGATCCCGCCGGCGAAGGCGACGTAGCTCCGCACACCGCGGACAGCCGGCCCCACCTCCAGCAGCGCCCCGGCGGTGAGCCGTACCGGCGTACCCCAGGGCACGGCCCGCCCGTCGGCGCGTACGTAGCACGGTGCCCCGCCCACCGCGACGGTCACCGTGCAGCGCGGGCGCAGGGCACACCCGGTGAGCGTCGTCTCCAGCACGGCCGTCGGCTCCGGATTGCCGACGAGCCGGTTGACGAGCCGCGCGGCCGGAGGGTCGAGCGCCCCGGAGCGGGGGACGCCGAGATGGGCGTGTCCCGGGCGGCCGAGGTCCTGCACGGTGGTGAGGGCACCGGCCCGGACCACCGCCACGGCGCGGTCGGTCATCGGTGCGTCCCGACGTCGGGGACGAAACGGACACGGGTGCCGGGTGCCAGCAGGGCGGCCGGATCCCGCGCCGCGTCCCACAAGGGCACGTCGGTCGTCCCCACCAGTTGCCAGCCCCCGGGCGAGGCGCGCGGGTAGACGCCGGTGAACGGGCCGGCGAGCCCGACCGACCCGGCGGGTACGGAGGTCCGGGGCGTCGCCCGGCGCGGGACCGCGAACCGCTCGTCGAGTCCGGTGAGGTACCCGAATCCCGGGGCGAACCCGCAGAAGGCGACGTGGAATTCGACCGCCGAGTGGATCCCGGCGACGTCTTCGGGCCGCACGCCCCACACGGCCGCGACGTCGGCCAGGTCGGGGCCGTCGTACCGCACGGGTATCTCGAGAGCGTCCCCGGTACCTGCGGCGAGCGGGGGAACGCGCCAGCCCGCCAACTCCGCCGCGAACCGCTCGGGTTCGTCCAGGCCGTCGAGCAGCACGGTCCGTGCCGCGGGCACGACCTCCCGGACCCTGGGGAGCGTGCCGGCCCGGCGGCGGCGGAGCAGCTCGGCATGGAGCGCCCCGGCCTGTGCGCCGCTGTCCAACTCCACCAGCAAGGCTCGGTCGCCGACCCGCAGCAGCCTCATGCGAAGGCCTCCACCGGGACTCCTGAGCCCTCCAGTCGGGTGCGCACACGACGGGCCAGGGCGACCGCTCCCGCGGTGTCCCCGTGGACGCAGAGGGAACGGGCGCGGACGCCGATCGACGTGCCGCAGTGGGAGATGACGGTCCCGAACCTCGCCATGGACACCGATCGCTCGACCACGACATCCGGGTCGGTGAGGACCGCCCCCTCCTGCCCCCGCGGCACGAGCGTGCCGTCCGCCGTGTAGGCGCGGTCCGCGAACGCCTCGGTGACGGCCGGCAGCCCCGCCTTCTCCGCCATCGCGTGCAGCGCCGAGCCGGGCAGCCCCAGCAGCGGGAGCCGTCCGCCGGCGAGCCGCGCGCCTTCGACGACGGCCGCGGCCTGCTCCTCGTCGTGCACGACCCGGTTGTACAGGGCCCCGTGCGGCTTGACGTACGAGACGCGGGAGCCGGCAGCCCGGGCGAACACGTCCAGCGCACCTATCTGGTAGGCGACCTCTGCGGCGAGCTCGTCGGCCGGGACGTCCATGGAGCGCCGCCCGAACCCGGCCAGGTCGCGGTAGGAGACCTGGGCGCCGATCCGCACCGAGCGTTCGGCCGCGAGGCCGCAGACGCGCCGCATGGTGGCCGCGTCGCCCGCGTGGAAGCCGCACGCCACGTTCGCGCTGGTCACCACGGAGAGCAGCTCTTCGTCGTCGGTCAGCCGCCAGCGGCCGAAGCCTTCGCCGAGGTCGGCGTTGAGGTCGATCGAGCCCCAGGTCACGGTGGGAGGTCCTTTCAGGTGAGCTCGCGGCCGCGCGTTTCCGGCAGGCCGAGGAGGGCGAGGCCGGCGAGGCCGTAGCCTATGGCGCCGAAGACGAGGGCGCCGCCGACGCCCCAGCTGTCGGCCAGGAATCCGACGAGCGTGGGGAAGAAGGCCCCCACGGCCCGGCCGGTGTTGTAGGTGAACCCCTGCCCGGTGCCGCGCACCTCCGTCGGATACAGCTCGGCGAGGAACGAACCGAAGCCGCTGAAGATGGCCGACATGCAGAAGCCGAGGGGGAACCCGAGGACGAGCAGCAGCCCGTCGGACCCGGCCGGAATGTTCGTGTACGCGAGGATGCAGGCCGCGGACAGCACGGCGAAGAGTGCGATGTTCCGCTTGCGGCCCAGCACGTCGGTGAGGTAGCCGCCGGTGAGGTAGCCGATGAAGGCGCCCGATATGAGGAACGTCAGATAGCCGCCGGTGCCGACGACCGTGAGCCCGCGCTCCGACTTCAGATAGGTCGGGACCCACGTCGCCAGCGTGTAGTAGCCGCCCTGCACGCCGGTGGAGAGCAGGACGGCGAACAGCGTGGTGCGCTGCAGGCCCGTCCGGAATATCGCCGAGAACGAGCCGCGCTCCCTGCTGGAACGGCGCCGCTCGGCGGCCTCCGGGGCGTCCGTCACGTTCCGCCGGACGTAGAGCACGAGCAGGGCGGGCAGGGCTCCGGTCCAGAACATGACACGCCACGCGGTGTCGGCGTCGAGGAACTGGAAGACCAGTGTGTAGACGATCACGGCGAGGGCCCAGCCGGCAGCCCAGGCGCTCTGGACGGCCCCGAGCGTGCGCCCGCGGTGTTTGGCCGTGGCGTACTCGGCGACGAGGATGGCGCCGACCGCCCATTCGCCGCCGAACCCGAGACCCTGCAGGGCCCGGAAGAGCAGCAGCGTCTCGTAGTTGGGCGCGAATCCACACAGGACGGTGAACAGGGCGTAGGTGATCACCGTGATGAGCAGGGCCCTCACCCGGCCGATCCGGTCGGCGAGGATGCCGGCGAGTGCGCCGCCGACGGCCGAGACGACCAGGGTGACGGTGGTGAGCAGTCCGGTCTGGCTGCTGTTCAGACCGAAGTAGGCGGCGATGGCCACCATGCTCAGCGGCAGGGTGAAGAAGTCGTAGGAGTCCAGCGCGAAACCGCCGAAAGCGCCGCCGAAGGCTCGGCGGCCGCGCGGTCCGAGAGCGCGTAGCCAGGCGAACGGCCCCGATTCCTGGGGGAGTCCGTCCTGCGTCGTCGAGGTCTGGGTCGTGCTCATCTGCACCTCGCAGAGGGGAGGGAGGGCGCGGCTGACGGGTGCTGCTGCGTCATGTGGTGGTGCCGCGGGGTGATGCTCGGCACAACGTAGAGGATCGTTGAACAATCCGACAAGAGTCAGGTTCGCCCCTTCTTGCTTCTACGATGGGGGTCGGGAGCCGCCGACGGGATCGGTGGTCACGGAGAGCGGAATAGAGGGCGGCTGTGGGGATGGCGGGATCCGGGCCCGGGGAACTGGCCGACGACCGTCGGTTGCTGGGGCGCACGAGCACGGCGGAACGGGTCGCGGACATCCTGCGCACCCGGATCGCGGAGGGTTTCTTCCCGCCCGGTGCACGGCTCTCCGAGGACAGCATCGGCAGCGCGCTGGGCGTCTCCCGCAACACGCTGCGCGAGGCGTTCCGGCTGCTCACCCATGAGCGTCTGCTGGTCCACCAGCTCAATCGGGGGGTGTTCGTCCGGATCCTGGCCGTCGAGGACGTGGAGGACATCTACCGCACGCGTCGACTCGTCGAATGCGCCGTCGTCCGAGGTCTGGGCGAGCCGCCGTACGCCCTCGACGGCCTGCGCGACGCGGTGGTCGCCGGTGAGCGGGCGGCCCGCGAGGAGGACTGGAACGGTGTCTCCACGGCCAACATCCACTTCCACCGGGAGCTCGTGGCGCTGGCCCGCAGCCTCCGCGCCGACGAACTGATGCGCGGCGTCCTCGCCGAACTCCGCCTCGCCTTCCACGTCGTGGACGATCCCCGCGGGCTCCACGAGTCGTACCTCGTGCGGAACCGGGAAATCCTGGAAGCACTCAAAGCGGGCGAACGGGACGGAGCGGAGCGGCTGCTCGTCGACTACCTCGACGATTCGCGCACCCGGCTGGTGCAGGTCTACTCCGGGATCATCGCGGACGGCGGCGCCGCACGGCCCTGAGGCGGACCGCCGGAGACCCCGGACGACGCCGGGGTTTCTGCGCCGTTTCGACCGGTGTCAGTGAGAGGACCTAGTCTGTGCACCGTGACTTCGCCTGCCTCGACGGAATCCGTTCCGCCCCAGCTCACAGCGGGGCCGCGCCCCGCCCAGGGCCCGGCCGCCGACGAGGGGCTCGCGCGTAGGCTCCGTGCGCTCGCGTGCACCGCGCCGCTCCACGACCTGGACACCCGCAAGGCGAATCTGGCCGGGGAGTACTCGATCTACGCGATGGCCGAGGTCGCCCTCGCCGCGATCGATCTCGTCACGCTGCACATGGACTTCGACACGGGCGCCGACCACGACCAGATAGTGGCCAAATTGCTGCCGCGCATCGCCGCGCAGGCGCCGAAGCGCCCGGCTTCCGAGCACGAGCGCGTCGCCCGCTGGGTCCTCGAGAACTTGATCAACGTCGGCAGTGTCGACCGCGGCTTCCGCGCGGTGTACGGCACTTTCGGTCCGGACGGCGCGTACGTCCGCCGGGACTACGACTTCAAGCTCATCGAGGAGGTCCCCGGCTACGGCGGCACCGTGTACCTCAGGACGACGGACGAGGCGGTCAACGTCCTCGTCGGCGCCCTCGACACCGACGTCACCAGCGCCCAGATCGCCGCCGAGGTGAAGCTGGAGATCCTCATCAGCCGAGGCCGGCTCGCCGATGCCCAGCTCGCCGCCGAGCAGGCCCGCTACCGGACCGTGCAGTACGCGGAGACCCTGCGCAAGACGCTCGAAGCGACCCGGCGCAACGTGCGCGCCGTCGACTGGCTCCAGGCCGTGCCCGACATGATCGCCGAAGCGCTGGACCACGTCGCCGACCGCTACCGCCACGAGAACGCGATCCTGACGAACATCCGCAAGGCGCGCGACGAAGCGGAGGACCCGGAGCACAAGCGCCGTGCCGCGGAGCTCGTCGACATCGTCAAGGACTGCATCCGCCGGCACACCCAGCTCCAGTCCCGGTTGCTGGAAGCAGGCCCGCTCTTCCGCGCCGAGCAGGACCGCCAGGCGTTCGCCGCGCCCGCCGCCCGTTCCGGCATCGACCTGTACGGCCACCTCGTCGCACCGCTGCTGCCGCTCTGCGTCGAGCAGGCGATCCGCGTCACCGACGCCTTCTTCGCCCGCGGCACCGGACTGCGCACCCCCACGTCGGTCCGGGTCGGTGACCTCGTGGACATGCTGCTCACGCCCCCGGTCGAGCGGGACCACCTGGGTGCGGAGATGCCCGAACCCGACCTCATCGCGACCCCGGACGACAGCCGCTTCAGCGAGGAGCAGCTGGCGAGTGCCATGGAACTGCTCGACCTCGAGCACGACGCACCACGGCGTCTGTCCGGACTCCTCGCCGACGCCCGGCGCCGGGATCCGGACCTGCCCTACCTCGTCGCCCTCCTCGCCGTCCACGCGGCGAGCCCCCCGGTCGGCACGGCCTACCGCCAGGGCGAACAGCGCCTGCTGTTCGCCGTCGACGACGGAACCCAGCTGGACGACCCCGAGTTCGGCGGAGCCGACCTGATCGTCGGGACGGCCCTGCTGGACGCGGCGGGCATGGCGGCGGACCGCACGGAGGCGGCATGAAGACCCTGCCCGCAGCGCCGCCGGTCGACCGCGCCCTCCGCGGCGTGCCGCATCCGGCAACGGCGCCCGACGCAGCGGGGCGGAGTGCGTCCCGGCACCAGCCCTGCGCCACGGCCGCCGAGCGGCCCCGGCACCGGGCCCGTTCCGCGCCGTCGGCCCGCGGCGGGAACGTCCGCCGCCCGGCGCCCCGGCCCGACCCGGCGCTTCCCGGACCCGCGCCGTTCGGCCCCTGCCCGGCCGGGTGCCCCGTCCCGCCCGGCGCCGGGGCAGCACCCGAGCCGGCGACCGCCCGATCCGATTCCGCACCCGACGTGAACCACCGCGAGGAGCAGCAGCAGTGAGCGATCAGCACCCAGAGCACGCCGGGCCGTGGCGTGACCCGGACGTGCCGCTCGGGCCGCCGTCGGGACCGATCTCCGCCTCCTCCACCGGGGTCACGCCCGCGGACACCGCCGACGCCGCACGGCTCGTCTCCTTCGGTCTGCAGCCCAAGCTGGTGCCCGCGAGGGACGTCGAGTACGCCGACCTCCTGCGGCGCTACCGGGAGGAGCCCGGCTTCGCGAGGCTCGCCGACGCCGTCGCCACCGGCCTCGGCCTCGTGGTCCTGGAGGTGTCGCCGCGCGCCGGCATGGCCGTGACCGCCGGTGAGGACTCGGTCTTCGCCGTGCGCATGGGCGACTACGCACGCCGCGCCTCGGCGGACTCCGTCGACCGCTTCCTGCACGGTCTCGCCCACCTCGCCGTCGCCGCCATGGCGTTCCCCCGCCCGGAAGACCTCGCCGACGACGGCTACATCGGCCGGATCACGGTCAACGGCGTCGACGCCTTCGTCCGCCAAGCCTGTCGGCGCCTCGAAGAGCGGGCCGAGGAACAGGGGGAGAACACCGACCCGGCATCCGACGCCCCCGGTCTGGAAGCCGCCTGGCGGATCTACGCCCGTCGCAGCGCCACCGGCGCCACCAAGGACGCCCGGCGTCTCGCGGGTTCCACCACCGGCATCGTCGGCAAGGCCGTCGCCTTCCTCACCGACTCCGGCTTCCTGCAACGCACCGGGGACGACGCCGGCGGTGCCTACCGCACCACCGCCCGCTACCAACTGCAGGTCCGTGACATGGCGTCGGGCGCGGCCATGGCCGAGCTGCTGGAGCTCGGAATCGTCCCCGTCACCGACGGCGGCGCGACGCTGGTGCCCCCGCCGGACGCCGACGACCTGGAGCTGGCCGCCGAGGCCGGCCTGCCCTTCCACGCCTGATCCTCCGAGCCACGACGAAAGTCCGCCGCCATGTACGAGCTGTCCCGGGTCCGCCTCTACTCCATCGGGCCCGCCGGTGCGCGCTACGCCGACACTGTGCTGGACCTGCGGGGAGTGGGCGAGCCGGTGCCCCACCCGGCCCCCACACAGGCCGAGTTCTTCGAGGAAGAGCCCGTCGGACCGCCGCGCCGGCCCGCACCCGCCGGGGTGCTCTTCCTGGAGAACGGCGGCGGCAAGTCGGTACTGCTCAAGTTGATCTTCTCCGTGATGCTGCCAGGCCACCGCAACACCCTGGGAGGCGCCAGTTCCGGTGTGCTGCGCAAGTTCCTGCTCGCCGAGGACTGCGGGCACGTGGCCCTGGAGTGGCAGCACACCCTCACGGGCGAACTGGTCGTCGTCGGCAAGGTCAGCGAGTGGCGCGGCCGCCAGGTGTCCAACGACCCCCGGAAGTTCGCCGAGGCCTGGTACTCGTTCCGGCCCGGGCCCGGGCTGAGCCTCGACTCCCTGCCGGTCGCCGAGTCGACCGCCGTGCGCGCGTCCGTCGAGGGAGCGTCCGGCGCCCAGGGCCGCCGCCGCACGATGAAGGGCTTCCGCGACGCGATCACGGAGGCCGGCAAGGCGTACCCCCACCTCGACGTCCACTGGGAGGAGATCCACGACCGCTGGAACGAGCACCTCGGTGACCTCGGACTCGACCCGGAACTCTTCCGCTACCAGCGGGAGATGAACGCGGACGAGGGTGAGGCCGCGGGCCTCTTCGCGGTCAAGAAGGACTCCGACTTCACCGATCTGCTGCTGCGCGCCGTCACGGACACCCGCGACACGGACGGACTCGCCGACCTCGTCAGCGGCTTCGGGAACAAGCTGGGCCGCCGGTCCGAGCTCACCGCCGAGCGCGACTTCACGGCGGGCTCGGTCGACCTGCTCGGCCGCATCGTGGAAGCCGCGGGCACACGAGCCCGGGCTCGCGACGTCCATGCCGGGGCCGAGCGCCGTACCCGTACGCTGGCCCACCGGCTGTCCGCGCGTGCCCGGGAGGAGCGGGGCCGTGCCGCCGAGCTCGCGCAGCAGGTCACCACCGCCGCGCACACCGTCACCGAAGCGGAAGGCTCTCGCAGCCGCGGCTCGCTCATCGCGGCCGAACTGGCCTACCGGCACGCGTCGCTGGCCCTGGCCGGCGCGGAAAAGAGCGCCGCCGCACAGCGCCGCGAGCTGACCGAAGCCCGCACCTTGTACTCCGCCTGGCAGGCTGCGGAAGCGGTACTCAGGCACCGCGCCGCCGCGGACCGCTCGGCACGGGTCGCCGCCGCCATCCGTGAGGCAGAGAGGGACGCCGCCCCCGCTCTGGCCGCGCGTGCCACGGCCGCAGCCGACCTGGTGCGGGCCCTGCACGCGGCGGCCGAGGACGGCGAGCGCCTCGCCAACGAGGAGGAAGAGCGCTCCGCCGGCCTCCAGGAAGCAGGCGAGTCCGCCCACCGCGACGCCACGGCCGCGGCCACCGACGCCCAGCGGGCCCGCAGCGAGGCCGGACATCTGCGCCAGCGCCTGGCGGAGGTCGAGCAGGAAACCGCGGAAGCGGTTCGTGCGGGCTGGCTCGACGACTCCGCGCCCGACGCAGACCCGGCGAGGGCGGCCCTTGCCGCCAGTGATGCCGAGAAGTCCGCGGTCGCCGCGTGGGACGCCGCGCGCGACGCCGCCCGCACGACAGGGGACCGGGCCCGCGAGGCCGCGGCCGCCGAGTCCCGGGCCGAACTCGCCGCGGCGCGCGCCGCGGACGCCGCCCAGGCCGCGGAGCACGCGTACGAGGCCGAGCGTCTGGCCGCCGCTTCCCTCGCCGAGGACGAACGGCTCGCCGAGCTGCTCAGCCTGCCCGCGGCGTCCGGTGGCGGTCGCGGCGTGCCCGGCCAGCGTCGCGGGACGCCCGGCCCCGTGGCCGTGCCCGGCCAGGTCCACCCGGACCCCGGTGCCAGCGCCGAAGATCGAGCGCCCGGAGCGCGGGGCGACGATTCGGCACCCGCCGGCACTGCGGAGGCAGCCGCGGCGGACGACTCGCCACCCTCGGAACGGCGCGCGGCGGGAGCGGGCGCGGCCGGGCACGCGGACGAAACGCGCCGCACCCCCGCCCGGCCCGGCGAAGGACCGCTCACGGCGGAGCAGCTGGATCGGTACGCGGACGAGCTGCTGGAGTTGCTCGACCACGGCGTGACCGCGGCGGAGCGACAGCTGTTCGACCTCAGGACGGCTGCCGCCGATGACGCCCGCATCCTCGGTGCCCTCGGCGACGGCGGGCTGCTGCCACCGGGACCCGACGTCCTCGCGACCGTCGAGTACCTCGGTGAGCACGGCATCCCCGCACTGCCCGGCTGGCGCTACCTCGCCCAGTCCGTCGACCCCGCCGACCACGCCGCCGTGCTCGCCGCCCGCCCCGAGCTGGTCGACGGCATCGTGATCACCGACCCGGTCTCCTACGCCCGCGCGCGCGACGCCCTGGCGGGTGCCGCCCTGCTGCCTCGCTCGGCCGTCGCGGTGGGGACGGCTGCCGCGTTGCTCGCCCCCGTGCCCGGCCCGGGCACGGAGGGTGGCGGCGAGGTGTTCCTCGTGCCGCCGAACCCCGCGATGCACGACGAGCACGCGGCGGACGAGGAGCGCCAGACGCTGCGTGCCCGGGCGGCCGCCCGGGACGAGGGGATCAGGGCGTTGGCCGCCCGTCTCGCGGGCGACCGCGGGCTGGCGGCCCGTCTCGGCTCCTGGCGCACCGACTGCCCGCCCGGGATGCTCGACGAGCTCGCGGACGCCGCACGGGCCGCCGTGGCGGCCGCCGAGGCTGCCGAGGCGGCCCTCGCCGAGGCCCGCGCCGTGCGTGCCGAGGCGGAAGAGGCCGCCACCGACGCCGCGCGCGTGCGGGACGAGCGGCAGGAGGCCGCACAGCGCGCCCGCCGCGCCGCCGATGTACTCGCCGGCCTGGCGCACCGGCTTCGCGAGCGTGCGGGATGGCAGGCCACGCTCCGCGAACTCGCCGACGAGACGGCCGAGTCCGATGCCCGCGCAGCGACCTGCCTGGAGCGTGCCCGTGCCGCGGACGAGGACCGGCGTGCCGCCCAGCGCGCCGCCGACGATGCCCGCCGCACCGCCCGCGCGCTGCGCGCCGAGCGCGCAGAGATCGCCGGTGCCCCCGAACAACTGCCCGAGGCAGATCCGGACGCGCCGCGCGTGGCACTTCCGACCTTGCGCGAGGCGTACCGGGCCGCGTCGCAGTTGTACGAGAAGGTCGGGGTGGGGGCGGACCTCAGGGCGGAACAGGCCCGCGCAGAGAGCGACGAGAGCGCGGCGCTGGCCGAACTCGACCGGTTGACCAACAAGGTCCGCACCCGCGCCGCCCAGTTGCTGGAGGGCACCGACGGCGCGGACGGCCCGTCCCGTCAGGCCGCCGCCGCACGCGCCGAGTCACTCGTCCAGATGTTGGAGTCCCGAGCCTCCGAGGCGAGCGAGAAGCTCGGCCGACTGCGCGGCGACGCCGAGCGGCTGGCCCCGATGGACGGCGAGGCGCACACCGAGCTGCCCGAGGACATGGTCCCCTCCGACGTCGAGCAGGCCCAGGCGCTGCTGCGTACGGCCACCGGTGAACTCGCCGCCCGCACGGGGTTGCTGGAGTCGGCCCGCGCCACCCACGCCGAGCTGCTGCACGCCCACCGGGCCGCCGAGGACGCCGCTGGCGGTTTCGACGAGACGGCCTCGCTCCTGCGCGACCTGCTGCGGGACCACGCCGAAGACGAGGGGGAGGAGCCGGAACCCTACCCGGCCAGCCTGGAGGAGGCCCGTACGTCCGCGGCCGAGGCCAGGCGCTCGCTGCGGGGCTGTGCGGCCGACCTGTCCGCCGCCGAGTCCGCCGTCCGTGAGGCGAGTGACGTTCTCGTGCGCCACGCCAACTCCACGCGCTACGAAGCGGTGCGCACGCCCGCGCGCCAGCAGATCCGCGAACTGCCCGCAGCCGCGCTGCCCGAGCACGCAGCGAAGTGGGCGGAGGCGTTCGCCCCCCGGCTGCGCGTACTCACGGACGAGCTGGCCCAGTTGGAGCGGAACCGCGACTCCATCGTGGACCGGCTGCGCGGCCTGGTGGAGTCATCGCTCACCACGCTCCGCTCGGCCCAGCGGCTCTCCCGGCTGCCCGAGGGCCTGGGCGAGTGGTCCGGGCAGGAGTTCCTGCGCATCCGTTTCGAGGAGCCGGACCAGGCGACCCTGATCGAGCGGCTCGGCGAGGTCGTCGACGAGGCGACCAGGGCTGCCCTGAAGAAGAACTCCGATCTCCGCCGAGACGGCATGTCCCTGCTGCTGCGCGGCGTACAGGCCGCGCTCCAGCCGAAGGGCGTCGCCGTCGAGATCCTCAAACCGGACGCGGTGCTGCGGGCCGAGCGCGTGCCCGTGGGGCAGATGGGAGACGTCTTCTCCGGCGGGCAGCTGCTCACGGCAGCCATCGCGCTCTACTGCACCATGGCGGCACTGCGCAGCAACGACCGTGGCCGTGACAAGCACCGGCACGCCGGCACCCTCTTCCTGGACAACCCGATCGGCCGTGCCAACGCCACGTACCTGCTGGAGCTGCAGCGTGCGGTGTCCGACGCCCTCGGCGTCCAACTGCTCTACACCACCGGTCTGTTCGACACCACGGCACTCGCGGAATTCCCGCTGGTCATCAGGCTCCGCAACGATGCGGACCTGCGTGCAGGACTCAAGTACATCAGTGTCGAGGAGCATCTGAGGCCCGGTCTGCCGCAACAGCGCGCCGAAGGCGAGACGGTTCACGGAGAGATCACCGCGACGCGGATGTTCCGCCGCCAGGCGGAGCCCCCCGCGGTGGCCGGCGGATCAGCCGCCCCGGGTGCACCGTCCGCTGAACGGGCGACAGTCGGGGAGCAGCACCCGGGCGACGGGGCGTAGCCGCCGTCGCCGCAAGGCCCTCACCGCGGCAGACCGACCGCTCGTGACGGGGGCCCGGGTGCCACGGGGCGTCACGCCTCCGAGAGCCGGCCTCCCGGGCCCCGCTTCCGTATCCGTGCGTCCTCACGGGACTGTGCTCGAGCCAGCCGCCTCGCCTGCCGTCGCTCACGGCGCAGTTGACGTGCCGTGCTGCTCGGCATCGACACCACACCGTGGCGCTGGTTCCACACCTGACGGGTGACCCAGACGTCGAGCACCGCCCAGGTCGCCAGGACCGTGCTGCCCACACTGCTCAGGACCATGGGGAACGCCAGCCACGACCCCGTCAGTGTGCAGAAGAACGCCACCATGGCCTGTATCAGCGTCACTGACGACACGATCACGGCGCGCACGGCTGCCGTGCGCACCGGATCCGGCATCCGCCGACGTGCGACCGGCTCCTCGACCCACAGTCGCCGACGCACTCCCGTCTCGTCCGCCGTCTCCATGCTCCGTACTCACTCCCCACCACGGTCGCCTCTTCAGGGTGGTTGCCCGGCGTCCGTTCATTTACGCCGAGGCGTTCCCACGCGCCTCACCTGTCGCAGCGCGTCGCCCCGTACACCAGGACGAACGGAGGAGCGGGAAGATTCCCATGGAACACACCATTCCGGCCATTCGTCCCAGGAGGGGCGTGTGACCCGTCCTGCCAGGTGTCCTCAGCCACAAGGTGGAGGGGCATCTCACTGAATACCAGGACAACTCCTGTTCAACGCACTCCCCTGCGGCCGAAATTCGTCCGGACGCGCCTTCGAGTTGTCACCGTGTCAGTAGTAGGCTCACGCCGTTTGTTGGCGCAGCACGTACGACAGGGCACACGCAAGCGGACCATCACCCCCCGCGGACCCGCGGGGCCGAGCTGGGGGAGGCCATGCGCTTTCGCGGGAAGTCCATCCGCAGGAAGATCGTGGCGTTGCTGCTCGTGCCGCTCGTGTCCCTCACCGCGCTGTGGGGCTTCGCCACCGTGCTCACCGGCCGCGAGGCCAAGCACCTGCTGGATGTCCGCTACGCGGTCCAGAAGGTCGGAGGGCCCGTCGAGGACACCGTCCGGGTCGTCCAGAAGGAGCGGCGACAAGCCCTCGTCTATCTCGCGGACCCCCGGGCCGCCGACTCGCTCACCGCATTGCGGAACCAGCGCGCGACCACCGACAGGACCGTGGCCGAAATCCGGACGCGGGCCGGCGACTCCGCCGTGCGCGAGTCACTCAGCTCCGACGCCTCACGCCGGCTCACCCGACTCGTCGGCGCGCTCGACGGGCTCGCCTCGCTGCGCCGCAACGTGGAACAGAGCGCGATCACCCGCGCGCAGGCACTCGAGTCCTACAACCGGCTGATCGATCCCTGCTTCACCTTCCTCACGTCCCTGCACGCCCTGGAGAACGTCGAACTGGACAAGCAGGGAAGGGCGCTCGTCGGCGTGGCCCGCGCCCGCGAGCTGCTCTCACGCGAGGACGCCCTCGTCACCTCGTCGCTCATCACCCGCCGGGTGACCGCCGAGGAGATCCGGACGGTCTCCGACCTCGCGGCGAACCGCAAGCTCCTCTACGAGGTCAACCTGGAGGTCCTGCCCTCCATCGAGCGCGAGAACCTCGAGCAGTTCTGGAACAGCCCGAACGGCCAGCCGCTGCGCGAGGCCGAGGCGAAGCTCATCGCCGCCGGCCCCACCAAGCAGGCGCGCGCCGTCTCCGCCGAGCGGTGGCAGCAATTGGCCACCCCCGTACTGGACTCCCTCGTCCGAGAGGCCTCCGACGCCGGGACCCGCTACCAGGACCGTGTGAAGCCCGCCGCGTACAGCGTCCTCGTCAAGGCGGGAATCGCCGGTGTCCTGGGCTTCCTCGCACTCCTCGTGTCCGTCGTCGTCTCCGTGCGCATCGGGCGTGAACTGGCGCGTGACCTCTCCCGGCTGCGCAAGGAGGCCCACGAGGTCTCCGGCGTCCGGCTGCCCAGCGTGATGCGGAGACTCGCCGCCGGCGAGCACGTGGACGTCGAGACCGAGGCACCGCACCTGGAATACGAGAAGGACGAGATCGGGCAGGTCGGTCAAGCGCTCAACACCCTCCAGCGCGCCGCTGTCGAAGCCGCGGTGAAACAGGCGGACATGCGGCGCGGCGTCTCCGAGGTCTTCGTCAACCTCGCCCGCCGCAACCAGGTGCTGCTGCACCGCCAACTCACCCTGCTCGACACCATGGAGCGGCGCACGGAGGACGCCGAGGAACTCGCGGACCTCTTCCGTCTCGACCACCTCACGACCCGCATGCGCCGCCACGCGGAGGGGCTCGTGATCCTCTCCGGAGCGGCCCCCTCCCGCCAGTGGCGCAAGCCGATCCAGCTCATGGACGTCGTACGCGCCGCGGTAGCCGAGGTCGAGGACTACGAACGCATCGAGGTGCGGCGCCTCCTCCGGGTCGGCGTGCGGGGCCCGGCCGTCGCCGACCTGACCCACCTGATCGCCGAACTGCTGGAGAACGCCACGGTGTTCTCGCCGCCGCACACCGCTGTCCAGGTGCACGGCGAGCAGGTCGCGAACGGCTTCACCCTGGAGATCCACGACCGCGGCCTCGGCATGACCCCCGAAGCCATGCTCGACGCCAACCTCCGCCTCGCCGAGACGCCCGAGTTCGAGCTCTCCGACACCGACCGGCTCGGGCTCTTCGTCGTCAGCAGGCTCGCCCAGCGGCAGAACGTCCGTGTCTCGCTACAGCCCTCGCCCTACGGCGGGACCACCGCGGTGGTGTTCATCCCGGCCGCGCTGCTCACCGACGCGCCGGAGACCGAGGGCACCGGATTCCGTCTCGACCGCACCAGCCGCGGGGCCGACCGGGAGCGTTACCGCGCCGGGGGAAGCAGGCTCACCGCGCTCTCCCGGGCGCCCGCGGGGCCCGGCCGCTCGGTGCTCGACGGGCCCGTCGAGCTGGAGGCGCCCGTCGGCACACTGGGCTTCGCAGAACGTCCGGTCCTCGGCGACATCGACACCACCGACCCCATCAACACCCTCGCGGACGTCGAGGACACCGAGAGCGAGCGCGGGGGAATCTTCCGCGCCCGCGACTTCCGGCGCCCGCCCGCGGAGGAGCAGCACCAGCAGGCCCCCGACCAGACGGCGGGGAGGCCGCCGGAAAGGGTGCGGAAGGACGGATCCCGGCCGACGGAGCCCGTGCCGTTGCCACGGCGCAGGCCGCCGACCCTGGTCGCGGACCGTGGTCGCCGCCTCGACGAGCCGGGCCGTTCCCACCCGACTGCCGACCGTGACCCCCACGAGCCGTCCGGCCTCAGGCCCCTCAAGAGCCCCCCGTCACCCGCGGCAGAGACACCCGCGGGCCCCGGCCCCGACCCGGCGGGGACCGATCCGGCCCAGGGGGACGCGCCCGCCGCGACCCCCCTCGGCGGACTGCCCCGCCGGGTCCGCCAGGCCAACCTCGCCCCGCAGTTGCGCGCCACCCGGGACGCCGGGGGAACGCGCGGCCCGGACGCCCTCGGACTCGAGGACGTCGAACGTGACGCGGAAGAAGTACGCGACCGCATGGCCTCGCTGCAACGCGGCTGGCAGCGCGGACGTCGCCAGAACGCCGAGGACACCACCGGCCCCGGCGAAACAGCACCAAGAACGACACCGGAGGGGGACGGTCGATGACCGCACCGAACGCCGCAGCACCCGATACGACCCGCAGCGAGCTCAACTGGCTGCTCGATGAACTGGTCCAGAGGGTCGGCTCCATCCGCAAGGCCCTCGTGCTCTCCAGCGACGGGCTGGCGACCGGTACGTCCAAGGACCTCACGCGGGAGGACGGCGAGCACCTCGCCGCCGTCGCTTCCGGCTTCCACAGCCTCGCCAAGGGAGTGGGCCGCCACTTCGACGCCGGACGCGTCCGCCAGACCGTGGTCGAACTCGACGACGCGTTCCTCTTCGTGACCGCAGCCGGCGACGGCAGTTGCCTCGCCGTGCTGTCCGACGCCGACTCCGACGTGGGCCAGGTCGCGTACGAGATGACCCTGATGGTCAAGCGCGTCGGCGCCCACCTCGTGACCGCACCACGGACCGGGCTGTCCGCCGGGGGGTGACCGGCATGACGGAAACCAGACCGGACCTCGGACACCAGCACCACTGGTTCGACGACGACGCGGGTCCCGTCGTCCGCCCGTACGCCATGACCCGCGGTCGTACGAACAGTGCGACCCGGCAACGGCTCGACCTGATCGCCCTCGTCGTGCCCCAACCGGCCGCCGAGGATCCAGGCCGGGACCAGACGCTCTCACCCGAGCACGTGGAGATCGTCGAACGCTGCAGCGCCACCCCCCAGTCGATCGCCGAGCTCGCGGCGGGCCTCGACCTCCCCGTCGGGGTGGTCCGCGTCCTCGTGGGCGACCTGGTCGAGGATGAACTGGTCCACGTAACCCGTCCCGTTGCGCCGGCCGAACTGCCGGACGTGAGTATTCTGCGCGAGGTGATCAATGGTCTTCGGGCGCTCTAGCCGGAAGGAGCCACCGATGGAGCCCGTGACACTGAAGATCCTTGTCGCGGGTGGCTTCGGGGTCGGCAAGACGACCCTGGTGGGTGCGGTCAGCGAGATCAAGCCGCTGCGCACCGAGGAGACACTCAGCGAGGTCGGCCGTCCCGTGGACGACCTCGAAGGGGTCGAGTCGAAGAGCACCACCACCGTCGCCATGGACTTCGGGCGGATCACGCTGCGCGAGGACCTGGTGCTGTACCTCTTCGGCACCCCCGGCCAGGACCGCTTCTGGTTCCTGTGGGACGAGCTGGCCCAGGGCGCGCTCGGCGCGGTCGTCCTCGCCGACACCCGCCGCCTCGAGGACTCCTTCGCGGCCATCGACTACTTCGAGCGCCGCGGTATCCCGTTCACCGTGGGCGTGAACTGTTTCGAGGGCGCGGACCGCTTCCCGGTCGAGACCGTGCGGGCCGCGCTCGACCTCGATCCCGAGGTGCCGCTGATGATGTGCGACGCCCGGGAGCGCGAGTCGGTGAAAGCGGTGCTCGTCGCGGTGGTGGAACACGCGCTGGTGCGGTCCACGCGCGACCGTGAGCCGGCAGCTCCCTGAGGGCGCGCAGCCTCCGCTGACCGGTACGTAAGCCCCGTGCCCCTGCCGACAGGGGCACGGGGCGTGGCCCACGGGCCCTACGGGCACCGCGCGGTGCTACCGGGACTATTCGGAGTGCACCGGGCCTTCAGCCCGGTGGTGAAGCGAATCTGAGAGCTGCTCTGGCCTTTGCTGTGTGCACGGATCTGTACTGTTCAGCTCAGCCCAGGTCAGAGCGGCCGGTTCTGTTGCTCGTTGTACTGCTTCATGATGCTGAGCGGTGTGCCGCCGACGGAACCGGCGAAGTGCGAGCCGGACCAGAGTCGTTGTGCCCGTCAGTAGTGGCGGACGAGGTCGGGGAACTTTTGGCGCAGCCTGCGGGAGCTGACGCCCTTGAGGCTGTTGACCAGCTTGGACACGGCGACCTTTGGCGGGAAGTTCACGAGCAGGTGGACGTGGTTGTTCTCGCCGTTGAACTCGACCGGCTCGGCCCTCGAGGGTCCTCGCGCACGGCCCGCATGATCTCCTTGCACCGTGTCAGGTGTCGATCGGCGAAGGCCTTGTGCCGGTACTTCGTCACGAAATCCAAATGGACATGTATGCGGAAGACATAGTGATGACTAGTATGAATGTTCTCATCAATACCTATAAGCCAATTGTGTATCGTGATCCGCGTGCAGCTTCGGTACAGCTTCCGCCTGTATCCGAGCGCCGGTCAGCGCAGCGCGTTGGCGAGGGCGTTCGGGTGTGTGGGGGTGGTCTACAACGACGCGCTCCGCGCTCGGGAGACCGCCCGCAGTGAAGGCATGCCGTTCCCGAAGACCGGGGACCTGTCCACGGCGCTGATCACCGAGGCGAAGAACACCCCGGAACGGGCCTGGCTCGGCGAGGTCTCGGTGGTCGCCCTCCAGCAGTCCCTGCGCGACCTGGACGCCGCGTACCGGAACTTCTTCGACGGCCTCAAGGGCAAGCGCCCCGCATGGGCGCACCCCGGTTCAAGTCGAAGCGGGACACCCGGCAGTCGGTCCGCTTCACCGCGAACGCCCGCTGGTCGATCACGACCGGCGGGAAGCTGCGCCTGCCGAAGATCGGCGATGTGCAGGTGAAGTGGTCCCGGTCGCTGCCGTCCTCCCCGTCCACGGTGACGGTGGTCAAGGACAGCGTGGGCCGGTACTTCGCGAGCTTCGTCGTTGAGACCGGCCCGCAGGAAGTCCTTTCCCAGACCACGCCCGAGCTGGGCATCGATCTCGGGCTCGGGCACTTCGCGGTCCTCTCGGACGGGACCAAGGTCGACAGCCCGCGCTTTCTGCGCCGGGCCGAGAAGCGCCTGAAGAACGCCCAGCGTGCCCTCTCCCGCAAGGAGAAGGGCTCCAGCAACCGGAACAAGGCCAGGCTGAAGGTCGCCCGCGCACACGCGCGGGTGGCCGACGCGCGCCGCGAGTTCCACCACCGGCTCTCCATGAAGCTGATCCGCGAGAACCAAGCGGTAGCCGTGGAGGACCTGGCGGTGAAGGGACTCGCCCGCACGCGCCTGGCCAAGTCCGTCCACGACGCCGGATGGTCGGTGTTCGTGAACATGCTGGAGTACAAGGCCGCACGGTACGGGCGCACCTTCGTGAAGATCGGCCGCTTCGAGTCGACCTCGCAGGTGTGCTCGCTGTGCGGCGTGAAGGACGGCCCGAAGCCGCTGCACGTCCGTGTGTGGACGTGTGGGGCGTGCGGGGCGGTCCTGGACCGGGACATCAACGCGGCGGTCAACGTCGCCAAGGCGGCCGGACTGGCCGTGTCAGCCTGTGGAGCGCAGGTAAGACCGGGACTCGTCCCGGCACCGCGCAGCGAAGCAGGAACCCACCCGACACCGCAGCCTTCAACGGCGCGGTAGGCGCAAATCGCCGTCCTTCAGGGCGGCGAGGATGTCAATCACCGTTCTCCCGGTGCCAGCCGAAGCTGCGCTCCACCGCACGGCGCCAGTTGTCGTACTCCCGTTCGCGGACGTCGGCCGCCATCCGCGGTGACCACTCGGCGTCGCTCTGCCAGTGCGCCCTCAGCTCGTCCAGGCCGCCCCAGACGCCCGTGGCCAGGCCAGCCGCGTACGCCGCGCCCAGGCAGGTCGTCTCGGACACCCGCGGCCTGACGACCGGCACCCCGAGCACGTCGGCCTGGTGCTGCATCAGCAGCTGGTTGGCGGTCATTCCGCCGTCCACCTTCAGCGTGGTGATCGTCACCCCGGAGTCCTGGTACATCGCGTCGACGACCTCCCTGGTCTGCCAGCTCGTCGCTTCGAGCACGGCCCGTGCCAAGTGCGCCTTGGTGACGTACCGGGTCAGCCCCGTGATGACACCCCGGGCATCGGAGCGCCAGTACGGTGCGTACAGACCGGAGAAGGCGGGCACGACGTACGCGCCCCCGTTGTCGTCGACACTGCCGGCGAGTGTCTCGATCTCGTCGGCGCTGCGGATGATTCCCAGCTGGTCCCGGAACCACTGCACCAGGGCGCCGGTGATCGCGATCGAACCCTCCAGGCAGTACACGGGAGCGCTGTCGCCGATTTTGTAGCCCACGGTCGTGATCAGTCCGTTCTTGGACGGAACGGGCCGGCCGCCGGTGTTGAGCAGCAGGAAGCTGCCCGTCCCGTACGTGTTCTTCGCCGTCCCCGTGTCGTAGCACGCCTGGCCGAACAGGGCCGCCTGCTGGTCGCCCAGGGCGGAGGCGACCGGTACCCCCTGGAGCTGGCCGGTGGCTCGGCCGTACACCTCGGCCGAGGACCTGATCTGCGGGAGAACCGCCTCGGGCAGGTCCATCGCCGCCAGGATCGCGGGATCCCATTGGAGGGTCTCCAGGTCCATCAGCAGGGTGCGCGAGGCGTTGGTGACGTCGGTGACGTGCACGCCGCCCTCGATTCCGCCCGTCAGGTTCCAGATCAACCAGGAGTCGATCGTGCCGAACGCGATCTCGCCCTGCTCGGCCCGGCGGCGCAGCCCGGGCACGGTGTCGAGCAGCCAAGCGGCCTTGGGGCCGGAGAAGTAGCTGGCGAGCGGCAGTCCGGTCGTCTCCCGGAAGCGGTCCTGTCCGTCCGTCCCGCCCAGTCGGGTGCAGAGCGCGGAGGTGCGGGTGTCCTGCCAGACGATCGCGTTGTGCACGGGCTGGCCGGTCACCCGGTCCCACAGCACGGTCGTCTCGCGCTGGTTGGTGATGCCGAGCGCGCTCAGTTGTCCGGACCGCAGCCCGGCCTGGGCGAGCGCTCCCGCCACCACGGCCTGGACCTTGGACCAGATCTCCGTGGCGTCGTGCTCCACCCAGCCGGGTTTGGGGAAGATCTGCCGGTGTTCGCGCTGGTCGACGGCGACGACGGCACCGTCCCGGTCGAAGATGATGCAGCGGCTGGACGTGGTGCCCTGGTCGATTGCGGCGACGTACTTCTGGGTGGAGTCCGTCATGGCATTCCCTTGTCGAGAAGGTGCGGAGGCGAAGCCCCCGTGCGGAGGAGCGTGGTCAGAAGGCCGCGTTGACGATGACGCCCGCGAGGAGGCCGCCGACGAGCGGTCCGGCCACCGGGATCCAGGCGTAACGCCAGTCGGAGGTGCCCTTGTGGGGGATGGGCAGCAGCGCGTGGGCGATGCGCGGCCCCAGGTCACGCGCCGGGTTGATGGCGTAGCCGGTGGGGCCGCCCAGTGACAGGCCGATGCCGACGACGAGGAGTGACACCAGCAGGATCGAGATTCCCGAGCCGTAGATCCCGGTCGGTTGACCGGTGATCTGGCCGATGCCGATGCCGGTGTTCCGCCCGAAGGCCAAGATCGGCAGGACCAGCGCGAGCGTCGCGATGACCTCGGTGAGCAGGTTGGCGACGGGGCTGCGGATCTCCGGTGTCGTCGCGAAGACGCCGAGCGTGGGCTGGGCGTTGGCCACGTCCGCGTTGGCCTGGAACTGGGCGTAGTAGGCCAGCCATGCCAGTACGGCACCGGTGACCGCCCCGGTCATCTGCCCCAGGACGTAGACGGGCACCGTGCTCCACTCGCCGGTGTCGACGGCGACGCCCACCGTCACGGCCGGGTTGAGGTGGCCGCCGGACAGGGGCGCCGCGGTGTACGCCCCGGCCAGGACCCCGAAACCCCATCCGAAGGTGATCACGATCCACCCGGAGGCCTTCGCCTTGGAGTGGTGGAGGGTGACCGCCGCACACACGCCCGCGCCGAAGAGGACGAGTATCGCCGTGCCGATGACCTCACCGAGGAAGATGTCAGCGTTGCTCATGGCGGCTCCTGGGCTGGGCGAAGGCTTCCCATGGCTACGACGGCGGGGGAGTGGCGGGGGTGTCCCGCGGCCCCGTCCGGCGTCCGTGACGAGCGTGGTGAGCGTTGCGTGTCCGTCGGCGGTCGCGGTCGCGGGACCTGCGCCGACGAAGAGGCAGTTTTCACCCGTGCCCATGCACCGTCAAGGTGGTGGAGAGCAAACGCAGTTCACCGCACGTGTTCACTGCGTCACAGTGCCGTGTCGGGTCGGGCGGACCGTGCGCCGCCCGTTCGCCGTACCGGGCCCGGTGGTCAGCGGACGGCGATGATCGCCGAGCCGTGGCCGAACAACCCCTGGTTCGCCGTGATCCCGGCCCGCGCCCCGGGCACCTGGCGGTCCCCCGCACTGCCACGCAGCTGCCAGGTCAGCTCGCACACCTGGGCGATCGCCTGCGCCGGGACCGCTTCGCCGAACGACGCCAGCCCCCCGCTCGGATTGACCGGGATGCGGCCCCCCAGCGCCGTGGCGCCCTCCCGCAGCAGCTTCGCGCCCTCGCCGGCGGCGCACAGCCCGATGTCCTCGTACCAGTCCAGCTCCAGTGCCGTGGACAAGTCGTACACCTCGGCAAGTGACAGGTCGCCGGGGTCCAGTCCTGCCTCCTCGTACGCCGCGAGGGCGAGGGAGGCACGGAAGGGGTGCGGTGACGGCTCGACGCCGGCCGCGGAGTCGGTGGCGATGTCCGGGAGGTCGAGGACCGTTCTCGGATAGGTGGGGGTGACGGTGGACACCGCGCGGATCCTGACCGGATCGGACGCACCGTGCCGGCGGGCGTACGCCAGGCTCGACAGGACGAGCGCGGCCCCGCCGTCCGACGTCGCGCAGATGTCGAGCAGCCGCAGCGGATCCGCGACGACGGCGGACGCGGCGACCTCCTCGGCCGTCACGGTCCTGCGGTAGCGGGCGTAGGGGTTGAGCGCCCCCGCTGCCGCGTTCTTCACCTTCACCCGGGCGAAGTCCTCGGCGGTATCGCCGTGCAGGGCCATGCGGCGACGGGCGAAGAGCGCGAAGTAGGCCGGATTCGTCGCCCCGAGCAGCCGGAAGCGCAACCAGTCCGGATCGTCCGGCCGGTCCCCGCCGGCGGGGGCGAAGAAGCCCTTGGGAGCGGAGTCGGCGCCGACCACCAGCACCACGTCGGCCGCGCCCGCCAGGATCTGGTCCCGTGCCGCGCCGATCGCCTGCGCGCCCGACGCGCACGCGGCGTACACGCTGGCGACTCTGGCGCCCTGCCACCCCAGCGCCCGGGCGAACGTGGCACCGGCGACGTGCCCGGGGTATCCGCAGCGGACCGTGTCAGCGCCGACCACCGACCGGACCTCGGGCCAGCCGATCCCGGCGTCCGCGAGTGCCGCCCTGGCCGCGGCCGTGCCGTACTCGACGAAGTTCCGACCCCATTTGCCCCATGGGTGCATGCCCGCGCCGAGCACGGCGACGTCGTTCACCGGACCGTCCCCACGGGGCGCCAGTTCCAGGTGGTCCACGCCGTGTCCTCGTCCTCGTTGAGGATGCCCGGTACGACTTCCACCTCCATGCCGACGCTCAGGTCCGCGACCGTGACCCCCGGTGCGGCCTGTCCGAGGACCACCATGCGTTCGATCGCGAGTTCGACGGCGACCAGTGTGTACGGTTCCCACGCCGCGCCGGCGTCGGAGACGTACGGGGCGGGCGGCCGGTAGCGGCCGTCGGTGTACGACCACACGCGGCCGCGCCTGGACAGGGGCACTTCGGCCAGTTCGCCGCCGGAGCAGACCGGGTTGCGGCAGAAGGCGTCCTCGCGCGGGAAGAACACCGCGTGGCAGCCGGTACACCGCGTGCCCAGCAACCGGAACTCCCGTTCTCCGCCGCCCTCGGTGAACCAGCCGGCCACCACCGGTGTCCGTGTGCGGGTCAAGGTCCCTCCCCTGGAAATTAATTGACGAAGCGTCAGAATCTTTAGTGTGCCACGGTCGGACCGGGCAGGACGAGACCCCGGAACACGCACGGAGCTCCGGGGCCGACGACGGGGCTCCGCCACAGACGGGAGAACCGCGCGGCCCTCCCCGGCGTCCGATACGCATGAACGGGGGGCCGGAGCCCGCGGGGGTGGTCCCGGCCTCCTGTTCCTGATAGACGGACCGCATGAGAGCACCCGCCTTCGCCCTGCGAGCCCTGGCCCTCACCACCGCGGCGCTGCTCGCCGCCCTGACGCTCCCCCCGTCGGCCGCCCGGGCGGTACCCGAGCCGCATGCGCCCCGGGAGTTCGTCGCCCTGCGCACCGTGGACCCGACGATCCTGCAGGACATGCGCTACACCACCGCGCACAACTTCGTCGGCGCCCCCGTCGACGGCTACCGGCAGCCGGTCTGCATCCTCACCCGCCCCGCGGCCCTGGCGCTCCGCCGGGCCCAGCGGACTCTGCTGCGCCGGGGCTACTCCCTCAAGGTCTACGACTGCTACCGGCCGCAACGCGCCGTGGACCACTTCGTGCGCTGGGCGGAGGACCTGACGGACGTCCGCACGAAGCAGGAGTTCTACCCCCGCGTCGACAAGACGAGGCTCTTCGTCGACGGGTACATCGCGCGCAAGTCGGGTCACAGCCGCGGCAGCACCGTCGACCTGACGATCGTCAGGCTCCCGACCGCGCCGCCGCCGCCCTACGTCCCCGGACAGCCGCTCGTCCCCTGCTACGCCCCGCAAGCCGAGCGCTTCCCCGACGACTCCCTGGACATGGGCACCGGCTTCGACTGCTTCGACACCCTGTCGCACACGGACGACCCGCGCATCCGCGGCACCCAGCGCACGAACCGGCGCTTCCTCGAGGACACCCTCAGCGCCTTCGGATTCGTCAACCTCCCGGAAGAATGGTGGCACTTCACCTTCGCCCCGGAACCCTTCCCGGACACCTACTTCGACTTCCCGGTGTCGCGGACTTCGCTGGACCAACCCCGGCGCCACCGGCCGTCACGTACATTCCCGATGTGACAGAGCACCACGAGACCCAGGCCGGCCGGACCGGTGGCGCACCGACGTCCGCCCCCTGGGCGTCCGGGAAGTACTCCCACTGTTCGGGCTGCGGTACCCCCTACGGGACCGTCACGGGCTGGCCCCGCACGTGCCCCCGCTGCGGCGACACGGCCTACCGCAACCCGCTGCCGGTCGCCGTGGCCCTCCTGCCCGTCACCAGCACCCTCGGTACCGGCCTCGTCGTCATCACCCGCACCATCGAGCCGCAGCGCGGCGGGATCGCGCTGCCCGGAGGATTCATCGATTACTCCGAGGAGTGGCAGCACGCGATCGTCCGCGAACTGGAGGAGGAGACCGGCATCGAAGCCGGCCAGGAGGACGTCGTCCTGGCCGACGCACTCAGTTCGCCCGGAGGACACCTCCTCCTCTTCGGCCTACTCCCGCGGCGTCCCGCATCCGCGCTGCCGCCGCCGACCCCGACCGACGAGACCGAGGGGTGGCACCTGCTCCACGAGCCGACGGAGCTGGCCTTCCCGCTGCACACCCGGGCGGTGCGCAACTGGTTCGCCGGACACTACGGCTAGGACCCGCCCCCGGCCCGCACCCGAACCGGGCGTTCCGGCGGTACCGCACCACCGCCCACCACCCGCTCCACCACCACCCGGCCCCCCACCCACTTCGACGCGTACCGCTCCACCCGGGGCCGCACGCTCCCACCCTCGCGGCGGCCCCCGCCGTCCTCGACCACGAACCCGCCGCCGGTGCGTCCCGGCACGGGCGGCCACACCTCCAGCTCCGTCCCGCCGTCCGCACCGCGCACCGGGACCACCGCCCCCGCCCGTACCAACACCGGGATGCGGGACAGCGGCGCGTGCAGCAGCACCTGCCCCGGGCCCTCGTGGGCCTCCCCGGACACCGTGTCGTACCAGCGCCCCCGCGGCAGCCGCACCGCCCGACGGTCCGCGCCGGCCTCCATGACGGGTGCGACGAGATACGCATCGCCCAGCAGGAACGCGTCCTCGCAGTCGCGCAGCGCCCGGTCGCCCGGGGCCCCCCACCACAGCGGACGCACGTACGGGGCACCCGTGAGCCGGGCCAGGTGCGCCAACGTCACGAAATAGGGCCGCAGCCGCTCCCGCTCGAGCAGCACCGCCTTCGCGTGGCCCAGCACCTGCGGCCCGAACTCCCACGGCTCCCGCCGGCCGGCGTCGACCGCCGCGTGGGTACGGAACAACGGCAGGTAGGCCCCCAGTTGGAACCACCGCAGGTAGAGCTCAGGCGACGGGTTGCCGTCGAAGCCGCCCACGTCCGGGCCCGAGTACGGCACCCCGCACAGCCCGAGCCCCAGCACCAGCGAGAGCGACGCCCGCAGCCCGGGCCAGCCCGTCGCCACGTCGCCGGACCACGTCCCGCCGTACCGCTGCATCCCCGCCCACCCCGAGCGCGAGAACAAGAACGGCCGCTCGTCGGGCAGCAGCCGCCGCAGTGCCTCGTACCCGGCCCGCGCCATCGCCAGCCCGTACACGTTGTGCGCCTCGCGGTGGTCGCCGCCCCGGCCCTCCAGCGAGTGCCGGGACGAACGCGGCAACGTCATGTCGCCGAACGGGACGAACGACACGGGCTCGTTCATGTCGTGCCACACCCCGGAGAAGCCCTGTGCGAGCCGTTCCTCGTACCACCCGCCCCACCACTCCCGTACCCCGGGATCGGTGTAGTCCGGAAACACGCACTCGCCCGGCCACACGACCCCCCGCACCTCACGGCCACGGCCGTCCCGTACGAACGCACCGACCCGCACGCCGCTGTCGTACACCGCGTTCCCCGGCTCCGCCTTAACGGCGGGATCCACGATCGACACCAGCCGTACCCCGCCGTCCCGCAACTCCTCGGCCAGGCCCGGCAGATCCGGGAAACGCACGCGGTCGACGGTGAACACGCGGTGGCCGTCGTAGTGGTCGATGTCCAGGTGCAGCGCCGCCAGCGGCAGGCCGCGCTCCCGGTACCCCGCCACCACCCGGCGCACCTCCTGCGCGCTGCCGAAACCCCAGCGCGCGTGCTGGGGGCCGAGGGCCCACGACGGCGGGAGCGCGGGCGCTCCGGTGAGCGCGGTCCAGCCGCGCAGGACGCGCGCCGGCGTACCCACCACGACCCAGCAGCGCAGCGGACCCCCCGCCATCCGCACCTCGATCGTCCCGGGCCTGTCATGGCCCGAACCGGCCCCTTCCTCGCCCTCCCGCAGGGCGACCGCGCCCTCCCAGGTGTTGTCGAGGAACGCCAGGTGCGTACCGGCGTCCGCGACCACGAGCTGCACCGGCATCGTGATGTACAGCGGATCGTCGCCCGGCCCGAAGCGGCCCCGAGGATCGGTGTTCCACAGCCGGTACGTGCCGTCCCGCAACCGAGGCCCCGCGGAGCGCCCGCCCAGCCCGAAGAACCGGGCGTCCGCTGCCACTTCGGTGCGCTGGATCCAGCGCACCGGCCCACCCCCGGCCGGCTCCCACCAGCGCGGCGGCAGGTCTCTGCGCAGCACCACCCCGCCCGGCGTGAGGACCTCGACCCCGCCGGTCCGAGAGACCGCCACCGTGACCCGCTTCGCGACGATCCTCCAGCCACCGTCCTTGTCCGGCTCCAGCACGGCGCGCGGATCCGGCGCGGGCGGAGCGCCGCCCAGCGCGTACGACGGCTCGGGCCCGGCACCGTCCCACCCCCAGAACACGGTGCCGCCGGCCGTGACCCGCACCTGCAGCACCGCTCGGGTGAAACGGACGGTTCCACCGCCCGGCTGCGGCTCGACCCCGGTCACGGTCCCCGGTACCCGCGCGCGCTCCGGCCCCCTCGGCGGTAGGTCCCGGGCGTCCGTCCGCCGCCGGCGCCAAGCGGAACGCATCACGCGCAGGCCCTGCACCGCTCCGAAGACCCTCATCGAACGCACCAGCTCACGAGCGACCATGCTGATCACCCTGCCATCCGCCGAGGGTCCTGCGCGGTCCTGTTCAACTCCCGTTCACTCCTCTTCGGCGCCCACCAGGGACTGCAGCACACGATGACCTGCCCCACCACGGGCGGCGGGCCCTGGTGCGGAAGACGATCACATGGCATCGTCCCTGTCAGCCGTGCAGCCGGCACACCCACGCCCCTGCTCGGAACGGCACGTGGACCACGTGCCGACCCAAGCACCACCACACAGCCGCCCGGGAGACGCCCCATGACTTCAGCAGCGCACCCTGCCCCCCTCTGGCAGCCGGACGCGGACCGCATCGCCGCGGCACGCGTCACCCGTTTCCAGACATGGGCGGCCGAGCGGTACGGAGCACCTGCCGAGGGCGGGTACCCGGCGCTGCAGCGTTGGTCGGTCGACGACCTGGAAACCTTCTGGCGGGCGGTCGCCGACTGGTTCGACGTACGGTTCTCCACGCCCTACGAGCAGGTCCTGGGCGATCACACCATGCCGGGTGCCCAGTGGTTCACCGGTGCCACCCTCAACTACGCGGAGCACGCGCTCCGCGCCGCGGAGGACCCGGCACGAGCCCAGGAGCCGGCTCTGATCCACCTGGACGAAACGCACGAGCCGGTCCCCGTGAGCTGGTCCGAGCTCCGCCGCCAGGTCGGCTCGCTCGCAGCCGAACTGCGTGCGCTCGGCGTACGCCCCGGCGACCGCGTCAGCGGTTACCTCCCCAACATCCCCCAGGCCGTGACCGCGCTCCTCGCCACCGCGGCCGTCGGCGCCGTCTGGACCTCCTGCGCCCCCGATTTCGGCGCACGCAGCGTCCTTGACCGGTTCCAGCAGGTCGAGCCCGTCGTCCTGTTCACCGTCGACGGCTACCGCTACGGCGGCAAGGAGCACGACCGCCGGGACACCGTCGCGGAACTCCGCAGCGAGCTGCCCACCCTCCGAGCCGTCGTCCACGTCCCGCTCCTGGGCACCCCGGCCCCCGACGGAGCACTGTCCTGGTCCGACCTGACCGGCTCCGCCGTCGAGCCCGTCTTCGAGCAGGTCCCCTTCGACCACCCGCTGTGGGTCCTCTACTCCTCCGGGACCACCGGACTCCCCAAGGCCATCGTCCAGTCCCAGGGCGGCATCCTGCTCGAACACCTCAAGCAGCTCGGCCTCCACTGCGACCTGGGCCCGGAGGACCGCTTCTTCTGGTACACCTCGACCGGCTGGATGATGTGGAACTTCCTCGTCTCCGGACTGCTCACCGGGACCACGGTCATCCTGTACGACGGCAGCCCCGGCTTCCCGCAGACCGACGCGCAGTGGGCCGTCGCCGAACGCACCGGAGCCACCCTGTTCGGCACCTCCGCCGCCTACGTCATGGCGTGTCGCAAGGCCGACGTCCACCCCTCGCGCGACTACGACCTCTCCCGTGTCCAGTGCGTCGCCACCACGGGCTCCCCGCTCCCGCCCGACGGATTCCGCTGGCTCCACGAGGAAGTGGGCGAAGATCTCTGGATCGCCTCGGTCAGCGGCGGAACGGACGTCTGCAGCTGCTTCGCCGGCGCCGTACCCACGCTCCCCGTCCACATCGGCGAACTCCAGGCGGCCTGCCTGGGCACCGACCTCCAGGCGTGGGACCCGCACGGCAAACCCGTCGTGGGCGAGGTCGGGGAACTCGTCGTCACCAAGCCCATGCCGTCCATGCCGATCCACTTCTGGAACGACCCCGACGGCAGCCGCTACCGCGACAGCTACTTCGAGATGTTCCCCGGCGCGTGGCGGCACGGCGACTGGATCACCATCACCGACCACGGCTCCGTCGTCATCCACGGCCGCTCCGACTCCACCCTGAACCGCCAGGGCGTCCGCATGGGGTCCGCCGACATCTACGAAGCCGTCGAACGGCTCCCCGAGATCCGCGAGTCCCTCGTCATCGGGCTGGAGGAGCCGGAAGGCGGCTACTGGATGCCGCTCTTCGTCCACCTCGTCCCCGGCGCGACTCTCGACGACGCTCTGCGCGACAGGATCAAGCGGACCATCCGCGAGGAGCTGTCCCCGCGCCACGTCCCGGACGACATCATCGAGGTCCCCGGCGTCCCGCACACCCTCACCGGCAAGCGCATCGAGGTACCGGTGAAGCGACTCCTCCAGGGCACCCCCCTCACCAAGGCGGTCAACCCGGGCTCCGTCGACGACCTGGACCTGCTCCGCTTCTACGAGAACCTGTCCCGCGACCGCGCCTGACCCCCGCCACGAAACCCGCTGTCAGTGCCCGCGATTACGGTGAGTGAGCACTGATCGACAGGGCGCACGAGGCCAGGGGGACCCATGACGCACACCAGGGGAAACGAGCAGTCCATCCGCCGCGCGCTGCGCCGCGACGTACCCGCCACCGTCGGCATCGTCGTCGACGAGCAGGACTTCGCGGCCATGCGCGCGTACCGGAGCTTCACCTTCGACGATCACGCGGGCTACCTCGACCACGTGGAAGGCCTCCTGCGCACACTCCGCGACGAGGTCGGCCACACCACCGTGGCCCTCTTCGACCCGGAGGACTTCGCCCGGTACTGCAGCGAAGCCGGCCTCGACCCGGACACCTCCGCCAGCCGCAGCCGCTACACGGCGGAGGTAGCCGCCGCGGGTGCCACCGTCGCCTACGCCGGCCAGCCCCTCGACAGCATCGTGCCCCTTCTCGTCAACCGCTCGGTCCGCCTCGCCACCTGGGAATACGCCAGGTCGCTCCTGGGCGACCTCGGCAGCTCCACGGACTGCGACGAGGACGTCGGGCGCGCCGCCTTCGATCGTGCGTCCCAGTTGCTGGACAAGCTCCTCGATGCCGCAGGTCCGGGCGTCCACCATCTCGTCTGCAGCGTTCCCGCCCGCGACGAGCACCTCCTCGCCGTGCTCCACGCTCAGCGCACCCCCTCCGCACCCGCCGTGCTCGACTCCTCTGAGGGCGCCGAATTCGCGACGGTCCTGGCCGTCGGCATCGCGCTGGAGAGCCCCGGCGGAGTGGTGCTGCGCACGTCGACGCCCGACACCCCCGACCGGCTGCACGGCTGGCGCCTCCACCACGGCCGCCTCGTCCCGCTCACGGAGGCCGAGGTCTTCAGCGCCTACTGCACGGATGCGGACACGGGAGAGCCCCTGTCGCCGGAGCCGGGCGTCGACTACTGCGCCGGCTTGGAACTGGACGACTGAGCCGAGCACGACGAGGGGAAGCGAGGACGGGGCGGCCAGGAGGAACGTCGTCACCAGAACGAAGTCGCCACCAAGAACGAAGAGGAGAAGAACGAGAAGCGGGGATAGGGCCTTCTTCGGAAGGGACCCGGGACAGGGGGCTTCCCGCTGCACCGGCGGGAAGCCCCTACGCGCCCGGGCACGTCCGGCAGATCACTCGCCGGAGAGCACCGCCTGCGCGGCCCGCCGCGCTTCGTCGGCGGTGTCGACGGCACGCGCCGCGGCCGCGGCACGCTCGCACTGGGCCATCGTGAACGTCGCCAGCATTGCCCGAACGTACGGAATCGACGCCGCCCCCATCGAAAGGGAGGTGACACCCAGGCCCGTGAGTACGCAGGCGAGCAGCGGGTCCGCAGCGGCCTCGCCACACACGCCGCAGCTCTTGCCCTCGGCCTTGGCGGCCTCCGCTGCTGACGCGACCAGGTCGAGCAGCGCGGGTTGCCACGGGTCCTGCAACCGGGACACCGCCCCCACCTGCCGATCAGCGGCAAAGGTGTACTGAGCCAGGTCGTTCGTACCCAACGACAGGAACTCCACCTCCTGCAGCACCGAGCGCGCGCGCAGTGCAGCGGACGGGATCTCCACCATCGCGCCGAACTTGGCCCTCAGCCCCGCTTCACGGCACGCGTCCGCGAAAGCCTTCGCGTCGGTGCGGTCCGCCACCATCGGAGCCATGACCTCGAGGTAGACGGGCAGCCCCTCTGCGGCCTTGGCCAGGGCCCGCAGCTGTGCCCGCAGAACATCCGGGTGGTCGAGCAGAGCCCGCAGCCCCCGCACGCCCAATGCGGGATTCGGCTCGTCGGCGGGGGTCAGGAAGTCGAGCGGCTTGTCCGCACCGGCATCCAGCACCCGCACCACGACCCGGCCCTCGGGGAACGCGGTCAGTACCTCGCGGTAGGCCGTGACCTGCTTCTCTTCCGAAGGGGCGCGCGTGCTGTCGTCCAGGAACAGGAACTCGGTGCGGAAGAGCCCCACACCCTCGGCGCCCGCCTCCAGGGCAGCCGCCACATCAGCGGGTCCACCGATGTTCGCCAGCAGTGGGACCTTGTGCCCGTCCGACGTCGCTCCCGGCCCGGTCGACGCGGTCAGCGCCGCCTTCCGTTCGGACGCGGCCTGCTCCAACCTGGCTCGCCGGTCGTCGCTCGGCTCGACGAAGATCTCGCCGGTGCTGCCGTCCACGGCGATGACCGTGCCCTCGGCCAACTCGCCCGCACCCGGCAAGGCCACCACGGCGGGAACCCCCAGGGCACGCGCCAGGATCGCGCTGTGGCTGGTCGGCCCGCCCTCCTCGGTCACGAACCCGAGAACGAGCGTCGGGTCGAGCAGCGCGGTGTCCGCAGGCGCCAGGTCCCGCGCGATCAGTACGTACGGCTCGTCGCTGTCCGGAACCCCCGGCATCGGAACGCCGAGCAGCCGCGCCACGATGCGGTTCCGTACGTCGTCGAGATCGGCCACCCGTCCGGCCAGGTACTCGCCGGCGCCTGCCAGAAGGGCGCGGTAGGCGGCGAACGCGTCGTAGACGGCGCGCTCCGCCGTACTGCCCACGGCGATCCGGCGCTCGACATCGGCCATGAGCTCCGGGTCCTGGGCCATCATGGCCTGGGCCTCCAGCACGTGCTGTGCCTCGCCCCCCGCCAGGTTGCCGCGTGCGACCAGGTCGGCGGCGACCGCTTCGACGGCCTGCCGGGCGCGACCCTGTTCGCGCCCGGCATCCTCCGTCGGGATCTGCTTGGCCGGCGGCTCCAGCACCGCGGTCCCCATGTGCCGGACTTCGCCGATCGCCACACCATGGCTCACGCCGACGCCTCGCAGCGTTGTCTCCATTTCACCCTTCTCCGATTGAGCGGCGGTCTCCGCCGCCGCGATGGAAGTTCCACTGGTCCGCCATGACGACGGTGCCGTCAGCGCCAGTCGAACAGGGCGTCGCCGGCCGTCACGTCACCGCTCTCGACCAGGCCGACGAGCAGGTCGGAGGTGGCTTCGAGCGCCACGACGGGGCAGATCGGAGACTTGCCCGCGGCTTCGACGGCAGCCGGGTCCCAGCGCACGATCGCCTGGCCGCGCGTGACCGTGTCGCCCTTGCTGATGAGGAGTTCGAAGCCATGGCCGTTGAGCTGCACGGTGTCGATGCCGAGGTGGGTGAGCACTCCGTGCCCCTCGGGGTCGACCACGACGAACGCGTGAGGGTGGAGGGAGACGACGATGCCGTCGACCGGAGAGACGGCCTCGGAAGGCTCTCGATCGGGGTCGATCGCGGTGCCCGGCCCGACCATCGCACCGGAGAACACCGGATCCGGCACGGCGGCGAGCCCGATGGCACGGCCGGCCAGCGGCGACGTCACAGCGGTCATGGGAGCCTCCCAGGGGTGGAGATCCTGCAGCCGCCGCCACTCCCTGTATCGGGCGGCGTACTGCTCAGAAGCGTATGTCATAGGAAGTCCAGATTCCGCATGAGAACTGCCAGTTGGCGGACCTGGAGCGCACCGGGGGCGATTTGCCTCGCCCTCCGGCGACCGGTACTGTCGTAGATCTGCCTGGCCACGGCACGACAAAGTGCCGCAGGTCGGCAGCACCTACTGAAGCCACATCCTAAACTGGTCTACACCATCTGCGCACGAGTGTGTCCGCAGACAGGTGGGTGGTCGGGACCCCGGGAAAAGGCTGGTAAGGTTTGAACCCGCCGGAAGGGAATTCGCGAAAGCGGAGGAACGGCCCGGCAGCCCGCTCCAGCGGGTGGCGGAAACGGAAATCGGATCTGCTAGGCTGGAAACACCGAAGGGAAGCGCCCGGAGGAAAGCCCGAGAGGGT